>NZ_JBFYLB010000179.1:0-12107 GCF_041305605.1 Methanomethylovorans sp. | reverse complement strand
ATCAGATCCCAGACTCTTTCATGCAGTTTGCATTTTTTGCCGTTTATCTCTACAAAATAGGGTATCTCTTCTCCGACCCAGAAAAGACGGGCATGCAATTCTGCAAGAAGCTGCTGTCTTTCCCTTTCGGTGATGAGCAAATTAATGTCTCCTGTATCTATGCTATTATCCATGATCATTACCTCATATCTAAGATGAAGTAATGTAATATTACTTTAAGCCACAATGAGTCACAAATAATGATGGAGTCGAAACAGGAAAGAACCTGTATCTTTGGTAAATTTGCGATTCAGGCTCTATTCCTAATATTTTAACCTTTTACAGGTATTCTTCGATATATCCTATATCCTTGCCTGATGTTTCTTCCATGACGCTGATGAAGGATTGTTCATCGACTGTGCAGCCATGTTCGCTTAAACATTGCCAGCCAGTCTGCATTGTCTCTGGTCCCAGGTCTTCGTACACCAAATAAATTGCAGTGAACGCTTTACTGTAGCCGAACTGGATGGCTTCTCCATTAGTTGAATCGAAATTATCGGCAGTATCCCATGTAGAAAGGGGTATGTCATATTTTCTTTCCAGCTTTTGGTACGTTTCTAAAGTTTTATCTTTCCTTTTTTCAGCAATATCAGGTTTTGTTCGTTCCAGAACAAGATATGTGTATAGGTCTGCATGTCCTTCATCCATCCAGATGTGTGAAAAATGACATTCTCGTGTCCAATAGTGGGCAAGTTCGTGTATTAGTATGGCATCGCTGGAAGTATGAAGAAGATATATGCCTTTACTGCCTTGGTTAAACCCCCCGTAACCTTGGGTATCTTCTACGCTTGCCTGGACTATGGTAATATTATACCTGGCAGGGTATGGAAAGCCGGTGACATTTTCAAGCAATAGGAGACTTTGCATAGTTGTATTTAATATGTGTGTGCTCCAGGCATCTTCCCCTTCCCAGAACCTGACAGTTACTCCTACATCTTTTTCACTAAGACGTACAACACTCTTTATCTCCTGCATATTGGTGTGGTTCACACAAGTTACCTGGCAGGGGTTTTTCCAGGTAGCACCTCGTGGAAAAACGAATTCAGTGAATTCTCCCTGTTCAAGCATATGATAATCTTTTCTTTCAATATCAGTTTCGTAGGATTGAGGAGTTCTTAATATGACCTGTGTTCTATTACCATATTCCACTATACTGAATACTGCAGTGTTACTATTGCGTGGAAGGTCATATTCTATGTAAAATACATAACGATCTCCATACCATAATTTTTTACTCAGGCTGAAAGTGTAGTATCCCTCGGCCGTCAGACTCCAGGTAAGAGTATTACCATCCTCTTTCTCATAGGCATAGATGTTTTTTGCATTTGCCGGCAAGTAATAATTGAAGCTTGAATAGTAGCCTCTCCAGAACCTGGTGTCTTCATCATTGTTTTCAAATGTGACCTGTCTAAGTACATGTATGTTCTTTCCATCAGGCGAAACTTCATATGTAACATCTATATCTGTAATTGTCTGGTTCCAGCCACAGGAAACCGGAGAAACATATACTATGGACAATACTGTTAAAAAGAGAAAGATGGACCTAAGTAACCGTTTTTCGTAGTAACGCATATTATCCCGTTTTTATTATAGTAATACTGTGCACATGCATGTAAGTATTATGGCATAAAAAACTAAATTTTGTACATGCTCTGGAATGGCGTGTACATAGTCTGGCAGAGCATAGCTAAAAACCCTATCATTTCATAATGTGCTGGTCACTGCTTATCATTTTTCTGATCGCAGCAACTGAAAATTATAGTAAACAATATAAGTGTGAAAACCTATGAGGAATGCACATTTAGGAGATAGTTACATGAAATACTGGCAGCCAAAATATGAGACCATGGGTCACGAAGAACTCAAGGAATTACAGCTCACTCGGTTAAAAAAGACAGTGGCTGCAGCTTATAATAATGTTCCTTTCTATGCCCGCAAGTTCAAAGAGGCCGGCATAACTCCGGATGATATTCGATTCCTGGATGATCTGAAGCTTCTTCCTTTCACCCGTAAGACCGACCTGCGGGATAACTACCCTTTCGGCCTTTTTGCCGTGCCGAAAAGAGATATTGTGCGTATCCATGCTTCGTCCGGCACGAGCGGCAAACCAACTGTAGTAGGATACACCAAAAATGATCTGGAAACATGGTCTGATCTTATGGCTCGCAATCTGACAATGGTAGGTCTTGGCAAGAACGATGTATTCCAGAATGCAGTGAACTATGGCCTTTTTACCGGTGGACTTGGGTTCCACTACGGGGTGGAAAAGATAGGTGCCATGACGGTTCCCAGCGGTACGGGCAGCACTGTACGCCAGCTTGAGATGATGATGGATTTTGGAGTAACGGCCCTGCATTGCACTCCTTCTTATGCGCTGTACCTTGCTGAGACCGCCCGGGAGATGGACATAGTTGATAAATTATCTCTTCGTGTAGGATGTTTCGGTGCGGAACCATGGTCCTCGAACACCCGAAAACAGCTTGAGAACATACTCAATATCAAGGCATATGATTCCTATGGCCTTTCTGAGCTCATGGGGCCAGGTGTGGCCTTCGAGTGTGAAGAACAGGATGGATTGCATCTGTGGAGCGATCATTTCTATGTAGAAGTACTTGACCAGGATGGGGAACAGGTCGCTGAAGGAGAAAAAGGTGAGCTGGTGCTGACATCTCTTACCAAGGAAGCACTCCCTATTATCAGATACAGGACAGGAGATATCACACGGTTGCTGGAAAGTGAGTGTTCTTGCGGGCGTACTACTGTGCGCATTTCAAGATTACTGGGTAGATCTGATGACATGCTCATTGTCAGAGGGATCAATGTATTCCCCTCACAGATAGAAGATGTAATAGTGAAGATTCCGCAGATCACAGAACATTTCCAGGTCATCTTGGACAGGAACAAAAAGATGCTGGATGAGATCACCGTGAAAGTGGAAATTACGGAAAACGCTTTTACAGGGGAATTGCGTGACCTTGCTGCACTGCAAGAACATGTGGAAAATGAGCTTCAAAGCGTCCTGAACATACGTACTAATGTGGAATTGGCTGAGAAAGGCTCCATACCTCGTACGGAGGGCAAGTCTAAAAAGGTCATTGACAGACGTAATGCTCTTTGATTTTCTTTGTTCAAGTGTTCAACTTGAACTGCAAATCAGGTGATATGATGGCACATGTAATGGAAATCCTTGGAATGACACGGGTAGTAGTAAAAGATGGCAAGGTCGTAGAAGTAGGTGAACCGCAGTTAGAATGGTGCCCTCTCTTTGAAAAGGCCAGGGGTATAAAAAGGATCAACTCTGAAGAAGTAAGGAAGAACATGGAGTTTCGTATCAGGGACTTCGGCCTGTTCACTCCACAAAGAAAACTCGAAATGGATGTGTTCGTGGGTTTCGGTGCTTCAGAAGTAATGATGACAGGTCTTAACCGGGGCATGCTTGATACCACTGTTACCGTATGCGATGGCGCAGGAACTGTCATTACTGCCAATCCAAGATTGGTGCAGGGCATGGGAGCAAGGATCTCCGGGCTTGTAGAGACCGATCCCATTCCTGAGGTTATAAAAGGTATTGAACTGAGGGGAGGTACAGTTCTTGATCCCCTGCATGCGAGCATCGACCCGGTTGCAGGTGTGGAAAAAACTGCACAAATGGGTCACAGGAAAATAGCCGTTTCTGTTGTCGATGCTCTGACGGCTTCCAGGCTTAGGGAGCTTGAGAGAGTATATGACCTTGATCTAAGTATAATAGCTGCTCACACCACGGGCCTGACCAAAGAAAATGCTGCTGAGCTTCTCAAATACGTCGATATTGTAACGGGCTGTGCATCCAAATCCTTAAGGGATATCATAAAACCGATAGCACAGGTGGGTACGGCAGTGCCTCTGTTCGCAGTGACACAAAAAGGTAAGGAGCTGCTACTTGAACGCGCCAAGGAAGTGGAAAGTCCCATACTGGTTAATACCATGCCTCTTCCGGTTCTCCCTGAAAAGAAACAACCCCGGGAGCTGAAATAAAATTAATGAATACACTCCTGCAGATATGTATTTATGTGGAATTATTTTCTAGCTTTCATTTTCTTTATGCCAGTAATTCTTCTATTGTTTCGTTTTTTCTGTAAGCTGTACCTTGGAAGGTTGCGATCATCTCGTCTTCTTCGTCTGTAATGGTCACTATATATGTTGCCAATTTATGGCCTATGGATATCTCCTTGGCTTCTGCGGTCAAATAACCTTGCCTTACGGCTTTCACGTAAGCTATGGAACAATTTATTGCCATTGCTATTCTTCCGTGAGCGTTTGCCGCACTCCCGAAAACGAGGTCTGCAAGGGTAAAGATAGCGCCTCCGTGAACGGTACCGAAACCATTCAGATGTTCATCTGCAATGAGCATACGAGCTTTTGCATATCCGGGACTGGCATCAAGTAATTCTACATTACAATGTGCCGAAAATCTGTCCTTGGACAATAGTTCCATAAGTGGTGTAATTGTTTCTTGCACTGTGATTACTCCATTCAGATTCTCAGATGTATCTAGATGCTGCGGAAGGCCTAAAAATCTGCCGATGTCTGGGTTATAGATATTGCTTATTATTGACCTGACAACATAGGAATGACCACTATAAAGTTACACGGAAAATAATGAAAATTATTAATCATGATATTTATGGGATAGGTATATATAAGATGATTTGCTATATTGTCATGATCAACCATGATAGAAATGTACGGACACGAAACAGAAATGACGCAATTCGTCATAGTACTGATAACAATGGCCATAGCAACGCTTGCATACTACTCACTTTTCAGTTATCACGGGGTGATCTGACTCGCCTGTGATAGTAACTGACATATTACCTTTCCTCCTATTCTTCTTTTTCTCTTTCTTTTAAAAGCTTTCATATGCAGATATTGTTTCTATTTTCAAATAACTAGGACATGATTTTCTCGATTTTCTCTTTATATATCTCTTCTTTTCTATATTATTCACTTGAGCATAGATAAGTATTTATACTGGCTTCTCTTTGATGTAACTAGGTGGTACAATAAGTGAGCGCACTAATTCTTCCCTTAGAAGCATTCTATGGGAAATACGCATCATTATTCTCTTCTATGTTATAGGTGATTGGCTGAGCACAGCATATGCTCTCCCGAACGGACAGGAAGGCAATATACTTCTCAATCCCTTTATTTCAATTAGTGGAATTTATGGCTTGTTGTTGCTCAAATTGTTGTTTGTAGGATTGCTTGTGGTCAATTTATATATATTGAACAATTGTAAGCATGAGATAGCGCCTTACTTAAAAGAAGGGCTAAAATCTTCAGTGGCAGTCCTTGGTATAGTTCTTACCATAAACAACATCTTTGTGGGACTTTATGACTGGAGCTTTCTGGGATCTGTAGTTGCTGTGTTGAATGCATGAGGTTATGCCTAATACTATATACATTTAGTTCCTCATCCTTTCTCTATGAAGAGGATAAAAGGTATTGATAGGGGAACTCTTGAATTTATTCTAGAGGTAAGTAAGTCATCTTATCCGAATGAATTTGCGGGTCTGCTTAAGGCAGAAGACGGTATTATTACTGAAGTGCTGGTCTTGCCAGGGACAGAGTCCGGAGAAACCAGTGCTTTACTCAAACTATTCATGATGCCTAATATTTCTACAGTAGGTTCTGTGCATAGTCATCCGAGAGGAATTATCAAGCCATCTACCGCAGATCTGCAAATGTTTGGGAAAACAGGAAATTACCATATAATCGCAGGATACCCATATGATCTTCAAAGCTGGAAATGTTTTAATGCCGAAGGTGATGAGAGGGACCTACAAATTATTGATGGCTAAGCTCTTATGTACCTTGAAAGTGCGTTTTTCCAGGAAAGCAACAAGTATATATATCAAAAATACCAGTATGACAATTGCAGTTAGCTTAGTTGGCGAGTAAAGAAAAGGATAATACCGTTTCTGTTTGCTTCTTTTAGGTTAATTGACTGAATACAGAGAATGGGTTGTATTGATCAAGATAAATGATTCGGTCTCAACTGAAGCTGTTTCTAATGCCTTTTTTAAAGGTATTATAGAAGATACAGTTATGCGTATCCGCAGGTTTGTGGTTTTTGCAAAAGTAGAGATTTAAAGCCAGATTGACTAGGTCATGCACGAATTCTCAGTCTCAGCATGCTGAGACAAACTAATACAATAAAGCAACAAAGGATATCAAATATGAACAACGATAGAAGAGGCGGAAGTGGCGGATTCAGGTCCGGCGGAAGTGGCGGTTCAAGAGGCGGAAGCGGTGGAAGCGGTGGATTCAGGTCCGGCGGAAGCGGCGGTTCAAGAGGCGGAAGCGGTGGATTCAGGCCAAGCGGTCCAAGGGAAATGCATAAAGCAACCTGCGCTGACTGCGGACAGGAAACTGAAGTGCCATTCGTGCCATCCGGTGACAGACCTGTATACTGCAGGGAATGCTACCAGAAGCACAGACCACCAAAGAGATACTAACTACTCTATATAATTATTTCTAACTGAAGTGAAGTACATCATTTGTACTGCACTTCATTTTTTAAATTCATATTCTCAATTTTGATCGAAGCATCATTGATAGATGTCTACCGCCCATTCAATTCCAGTAGTCTTTCTTTAACTTATAAAGAAGAAGAGCTGAAGCTAAAGCTATGGAAACAGAATTAGCCAAGATCAGGGCCATATCTTTGATCAGCAATCCGTGATACAACCATAGTGTCATACCTGTTGTGGAGCACAAAAGCATCAGTAATGAGATGTCTTTTGTGGATTTAGTCTTCAAGGCCTTCAGCAGCTGAGGTGCAAAAGCAAGGGTGGTAAGGGTTCCTGCCAGATAGCCGATCATGTAATACTCCATTTATATTTTTTTATTCGCCTATATCAGTACTAAGTACATCCAGGTTTAAAAACTAACCTGATATTTTCATCTCTTTTTCTTATCATCCTTAAATAAATTCAAGTGCAAGGTATGATGTTAAGCTCTCATTATAAGATTACATTGTAGTACTAACTTCTCATATGAACTGAAGAGTATCACAGGTATTGTGAATTATTGCAAGGTTTTGTTATATATTACAATGCCATTGGATTATTCAGAAGACATATTTGCCGGGCATCTATATCCATAGTAAAAAGGAGGATCTGATCCGTATCCTCCTGCCTCTGTGGATCTCTATGGTCTGACCAGAGCAGGATATTCAGGATGCTACAATGCTAATGGTGATAACTCAATGGTTCTCATAGAATCCTCAGAAATCCTCGATACTATCAAGCTGTTGCACAGTTTTGCAGCAACATTTAGTTTGGAGGAAGCTTCGAAAGCATACCAGAATATAATTTGCCTTATTCAGTTAATGGAAAATGAAAGCACGGAAGAATATCAATCTCCTCACAGAGATATATTTACAGAAAGACTTACCTGATATAGCATCATTTTTCAGCTTTAAAACATACGGTGTGGAATACGTTTCCACATTCACGTAGTGAGTCTCTTGTACAATGCCGGAAGCCTTGCAGGCAGCACCTGTGCATCGTCAATTATCGTGTAACCCACATTTGAGAAAATCGTATCAAGATATTTCCCGGGATTCTTATCTACTGTTATGCAGAAGAAATGTATGTTGCGGGCATTACCTTCCTGGATGGCTACCCGTGTATCCTCTTCCGCAAGGCGTCCTTCATATGCTCCTTCGCCATGACAGGTGTCATAAGGTTCTCCATCTGAGAGAAGCACTATAATCTTTGTTCTTGCCTGCACCTGTTCCAGCTTTTCAATGGAATGTCGGATCACAGGCCCAAGCCGTGTATTAGCCACTGGTTCCAGCTGGCTTATCCTGTGGGCCACAGTATCGGAAAGTTCCTCATTGAACTCCTTTATGATGTAATACTCCACATCATTGCGTGTATGGCCGGAGAAAGCATAGATAGCATATTTGTCTCCAATACTTTCCAGTGCCTGGCTCATGATTATCACAGAATCTTTTTCCACATCTATTATACTCTGGCCCCCCATGTCCAGCTTTTTGGAAGTCGAAGCGCTCACATCCACAAGGAAAAGGGTAGCTACATCCCTTTCTCTTTTGTCCCACCTCAAATAAAAACGATCATCCAGACTCACCCCACATTTTTTTTGCATGAGGGCTTCTATGAACGCATCAATGTCTATTTCAGTGCCATCAGTCTGTCCTTTTAGCTTGTGGAAGGCTTCCGGCTTCATTGTGCTGAAAATCCGTCTAATGAGGGTTATCTCATTACTGTAGCGTTCTATAGCCTCTTCAAAATATTCTCCTGAATCCCCCATTGGCTCTATTTCTTTCACTACGCACCATCCGGATTTGTAATCATTGATCACAGTATCCCATTCATCGTATCTGAAAATCTCACGCACATTCCAGTTATTTGGAATAGCATAGTTTTGTTCCTGGAACATTTCGTCTGGTTTTTCTTCTTTCTTCTCTTCTTCCTTGCTTTCCTCACACTGGGGTACGAATCTTGCGAGCATGTGCTCATAGGGGTCCTTGGAAGCAGGTCCTTCTTCAGTCAAAGCAGAAATGCCTATGCCTCTGTATTCGAGATTTTTTATCGGTGTGTATTGCCGGTTAGTCGGGGGAGTGTAAAGATCCCCGAGCAAAGTATAAATTTCAAATGTTACTTCCAGGGAATCCAGGGTTGAGGAATTCGGATGAAGTGCCTTATGAAGCAGATCCCTGCAAAAGGTTATTGCAGGCTTAATCTTTTCTTCTATATCGAAGGCCGGTTCATTGCCGGTGGAAAGCCAGAGCAGGGCTTCCATGAACCTTTCCAGGCCATTTTCAGGAATAGGCCTTGCCTGCAGGAGGTGAGTTCTGATCTCTTTGAAACTATCACGCAGTCCCCTGTAGGAAGCAAATATCATGTATTCTATCCTTGCATCCTCTATGATGCCCATGATATCAACAGCCAGAATATGATCTGGAAAAGCTGAGAAGAGGCTTGAGATGTCCACAATTTCCACAGCACTGCTGAACATTATTCCCATTTTTTTAAGTACAGGTGCTGCTGCTCGAGTGGATATTTCCGTGGTGCTGAACTGCACATGTCCTACTTCATGCATCACACTCAGCTTATACATATTGAAGTTATCCTCAAAACCTCCATATTTCTTGATCTTTGGTTCCAGATAGATCGCATTGCCAGCAATTATAGGATTTATAAGGTCAACACCTTCAGCCAGCGGAAGGACATGTTTTGACCGGATACTAAAATCCACACCTGAAAGACCAACAGCAAAATACCTGAGGATATTTGCAACTTTTTTCAGGGCAACGCCACCTTTAAGTTCTTCTATCATATCTGTGGAACTTTTGGATTTGAGAGAAAAATAAGGTCTGCCACGAATCGAATTTTCATCAAAAATGCTGATGCCTTTAAGGGCCCATTCTTCAAGTTCCCTTACATCCAGCTCTTCCAGCAGGGATGGTGAAAAAGCAAAGTAATCTACTGCTATCTTTTTATCTTTTTCATATACCTTAAGGCCTGTACCTGCCCATTTTCTGATCTCTTCAGGTTCTATCTTTTCTACTACTTCCGGCAGGCTTTCAAAGAAAACACCTGCTAACAGCCAGTCTATCCCCAGCAACATGCGTGCCGTAGAGAATACTTCTCCGTGATAGCCCGGCGGGATCTTCTGAAAAGCGACCGCTGAGTGCTTGCAATAGCCGGAGCCCAAGTTGGAACTATGTTGTGCGATCATTTTTCCTATAGCCAGCCATTCCCTGAAATTCTGGTAGTTAAAGAGCTGCAGCACATCAGGAGCGTATTTGAAGTAATTCTCCACGCACGCCGGGTTTACCAAAGCGAGCTCAGATCCCACATCAAGTATGAATGCTCTTTTTTCACGGTCCGTGTCCCGAATATGGCTTTCAAGACCCTTGAAACTATACTCGATAAATGCTTTTGCAGCCTGTCTATCTCTGAAAATAAGGGCTGCACATCTTTCTGCCCATTCCTTTATTTCATCAATGTCCACAGAGCCAAGGAGCCTGGGGCTTCGGTTAACAAAGGATATGGCCACATCTGTGTTTAGATCTGCAATCCTTTCTGTCACAGACAACCATTTTTTGAAATCACTATCATTCAAATTGGCCACGGAGAGAGGGGACTTATTGAACAATGCCAGAGTCAGAGGAACACTGAAGCGGAGAACGGAACTCAGTGCATTGAGGACTAAATGCCGTCTTTGAGGCTCGATAGCAACAAAAGTTTCCTTGGAACCGTTGATGATCTCCACTACCGTCCTCCAGTCCTTTTCTCTCATATTTTCGATGATCTCAACGAACCCATGGAACTCGGCCGGAGATAGCAGAATTAAAAGGCTTGCCAGATTTTTATAATAACTTTCAGCTACCCTTATGTTGGAGCCTGATAATTTGCTGCCGATAGCTACAAGTTCTTCCAGATATTCAAACTCTACAGAAACTACCACTTCAGCGGTATTGGTAAAGTATGATATAGCAAGTCCTTTGTCTTTTGATGCGATGGATAATCCCATTTCGGCCCATCTTTGTAAAAGAGGTAAACCGCTTTTTTCAATGATCATACCTGAGGCATCAAAGAATCCTTCGATGCAGGAATTGCTGAGAAATGATACTTTTTTTGATAGTATGTCCCATTCTCTGAAAGCGTCTCGTGTAAGCAATCGATACACCTGAGGCGCTGCCCTGAGATAAGATATAATAACTCTTCGACTTTTGCCTGCTATGAACTTTCCGGAAATTAGTATGAAATTCAGGTCTTGTGAATGCACATCTATAAGCTTTTCCACTACAGAAGACAGGTCGTCCGGATCAAGATTATGGAAATATGATCTGACAGTCTCAATTATTTCTTCCCGGGAAAAAGGTGTTTTTCCACCCGTTTCTGGCATTCCTCTTGTTCACTCCATGATAGTGGATATGATCTCATTAATGCTTTTTTGCAGATCAGTGTTGTCGGTTATAGGCTTGACCATGGCTATACGGCATGCTTCCTTGGGGTCGATTCCATCCTTTATGAGCTTACCTGCATAGATGAGCAAACGGGTACTTACACCTTCTTCAAGGCCATGCTGCTTGAAGTTCCTTATACGGTGACCTATATCTACCAGATAGCTGGCCATTTCCTCATTTACCCCACTTTCATAGGTTACTATCTTCATTTCAAGTTCCGACGGGGGATAATCGAAATCTATAGCCACGAACCTCTGGCGTGTGCTTTGCTTGAGGTCCTTTACAACACTCTGATAACCCGGATTATAGGAAATACTCAACATGAATTCGCAAGGGGCCCTGAGGATTACCCCCAGCTTATCTATAGGCAAAATACGCCTATCATCAGTGAGGGGGTGGATAACAACTATTGTGTCCTTGCGTGCTTCCACAACTTCATCAAGATAACAGATAGCACCGTGCTTAACAGCTTTTGTAAGAGGACCATCGCTCCATTCCACTGATTCTCCTTTTATCAAAAACCTTCCCACAAGGTCAGTAGCCGTCAGGTCCTCATGACAGGCCACGGTTATCAGAGGACGCTTTAGTTTGTAGGCCATGTATTCCATGAAACGAGTCTTTCCACAACCGGTCGGCCCTTTAAGGTTAACCGGTAATTTGTTCCGATAGGCTGACATGAAGATCTCCACTTCATTTCCTACAGGCACATAGTATGGCTCCTTCTCAATGAGATACTTCTCAATAGGTAATTCCTCTGATAAACCACATTTTGTAACCATAGCACCGATTCCAGATTTAATTCGTTGTTGTACAATGAATGGAGGATTATGGTTTATATTTAGTGGTATTGGAGAGTGAAAGGTAGAATGGAATTATATGTCTGAAAATTGCAGAAATAAATAGGTATAAAGTTTCATTGACTGCAATGAAGGTATGATCTAGATTATGGGATTTGCAAATGATCTATAAATTTATTCAAGATTTAAGAAAATAATGGGCTATGCTGGATTTAAGGTACTGACCATTGTAGTTTTCTAATGTCAATTTTCCTAGAAGCTATGTTCATAATTTATGTTATATA
>NZ_JBFYLB010000178.1:0-4505 GCF_041305605.1 Methanomethylovorans sp. | reverse complement strand
ACTGGTAAAATTTTGCCCAACAAGCTCGGAACCGATCACCTTTCCATTTTCAGTTATCAGGTTTCCATTAGCTTGATGGGGAAATACTACCTGGGATATGCCTGTAATAACAACAGGATAGATAATGCCTAGTATTACGGAAAATACTACAAATATTAATAAAGCATTCTTGATTTCCTTCATTTTTAACCACCTGCAGCACCTGATAAAGTGATAAGTATATCTATCAACTTGATTCCGGCAAAGGGAATAATTAGGCCACCCAGGCCATATATTAAAATGTTCATAGCCAACAACTGTGATACTGAAGATGTCGAACGATATTTTACACCCTTAAGAGCTAAGGGTATGAGCAATGGTATTACAATGGCATTGAAAATAATCGCAGACAGGACTGCACTTGAAGGGGTTGAAAGGCCCATTATATTCAAGATACCGAGTTGTGGATAAGCAACAGAGAATATTGCAGGGATGATAGCAAAATACTTGGCTACGTCATTCGCTATGCTAAAAGTGGTCAGAGCACCCCTGGTTATAAGGATCTCTTTGCCTATTTCAACTATGTCCAGTAACTTGGAAGGAGATGAATCAAGATCCACCATGTTCGCTGCTTCTCTTGCTGCAGAAGTTCCGGCACTCATGGCAACTGCAACATCAGCCTGCGCAAGAGCCGGAGCATCATTGGTACCATCACCGATCATAGCTACAAGATATTGGTTATCTCCGGATTGATATTTGCGTATCATCGCTAATTTGGTTTCGGGTTTTGCCTCAGCCATAAAGTCATCAACACCTGCTTCCGCAGCAATGGATGCAGCAGTAAGCTGGTTATCGCCTGTGATCATAATGGATTTTATACCCATATTCCTAAGCTGCAATAACCTTTCATTGATACCTTTTTTCACTATATCCTTTAATCTTATGACCCCTAAGATCCCGGTGTCATCAGCTACCACAAGAGGAGTATCTCCTTTGGTTGATATGTCTCTGATCGCGTTTTGCATTTCATCAGGCACACTCCCACCGTTAGACAGAACAAAATCCTCTATGGCAGATGCAGAACCTTTTCTTATTTTTCTGGGACCAATATCTACTCCGCTCATACGTGTTTCCGGCGTGAAAGGAACGAAATGAGAGGATTCAGGAGCATGTATATCTCTCCCCCGTATATCCAATTCCTTTTTCGCCAGTTTTACTATACTCCTTCCCTCAGGAGTTTCATCAGCAAGCGAAGACATTAGAGAAGCCTCAGTTAGATCCTTCAGTCCAATGCCTGCTGCAGGAATGAATTCAGTGGCCATCCTGTTTCCCAATGTGATAGTTCCTGTCTTGTCCAGCAGCACCACACTTACATCTCCTGCCGCTTCCACTGCCCTGCCACTTAAAGCAATCACGTTGTGCTGAAGTAACCTGTCCATACCTGCAATACCAATAGCCGGTAAAAGCGCTCCGATAGTGGTAGGCATGAGGCATACAAGTAAAGCTATCAAAATGGGTATGGATATCGATATGCCCATATAACCGGAAAATGCCCTAAGGGTGATCACTACGGCTAAAAACAATGCTGTCAAACCGATAAGCAAAAGTTCAAGTGCACGTTCGTTGGGTGTTTTCTGTCTTTTTGCACTTTCGACCATGCTTATCATATTATCAAGAAAAGTATGACCTGGGTCCACCGTAATTCTGACTTTAACATTTCCTGAAAGTAGTTTGGTACCGCCAGTGACTCCGCATTTATCACCGCCAGATTCCCTTACCACCGGAGCAGACTCTCCTGTGATAGCTGATTCATCGACAAGCGCTGTCCCTTCGATAATATCACCATCACTAGGTATGACCTCCCCTTCATCAATGAGGACGATGTCATTCCTTTTCAGGGATAGCGCTGACACTTCGGTTACGCTTCCATTATCAAGGATCTTCTTAGCCTTTGCTTCACTTCTGGTTTGTTTAAGCGATTCTGCCCGGGCCTTTCCCTGACTTTCGGCTATGGCTTCTGCAAAGTTTGCAAATAGAACCGTAAACCATAGCCATATTGTGATCTGAAGGTCAAAAGATACACTGGTACCTTCAAATATGTCCCAAATGGTTAACAAAGTTGCAATAAGGGCACCTATTTCAACAATGAGCATTACAGGATTATTGAGGAGTTTGATCGGGTCTAGCCTTGAAAATGACCCTTTAAATGCTTCTAATAGGATCTTTTTCTGGAATATGCCTGATGTTCCTTCTTTCATATCTTCACCTCTTTAAGCAATATTCATCTCCCCAGCATCAGTAAATGCTCCAGTCCGGGCCCGAGTGCAAATACAGGGAAGAAAGTAAGAGCTCCGATTATAATGATCACGGCAACCACCATTATTACAAACAGAGGACCTGTTGTTGGAAAGCTTGCCGAGTTTACAGGCACTTTTCCTTTCTGGGCCAAGGAACCAGCAATAGCAATTGCAGGGATTATGGTAGCAAAACGACCTATTAATATCCCCAGTCCTGTTGTAAGGTTATAGAATATTGTATTGGCACTAAGTCCTGCGAATGCCGAACCGTTGTTAGCAAGCGCAGAGAAATAAGCATATAAAATTTCAGATAAGCCATGAGATCCTGGATTACTAATACCGGACAAGCCTTCAGGTACTGATACGGCAATAGCCGAAAAGATAAGAATGGCTGCAGGAGGCAATATGAGTGGTATAAGGGCCAGTTTCATCTCATCCGGACCTAATTTCTTACCAAGGAACTCAGGAGTCCTGCCTATCATAAGACCAGCTATGAACATGGTCAAAATAACATAGAATAGCATGCCAGCCATTCCCACACCCAGTCCTCCGAATATCACTTCACCTGTGCCCATGTAAAACAGGTACACTAATCCTGTAAGAGGCATTACGCTATCATGCATGGAATTGACGCCACCGTTTGAAACTGCGGTTGTAGCCACACCCCATAGGACAGATTCACCTACTCCGAATCTTATCTCTTTGCCTTCCAGATTACCGTCGGAAACACCCAGTTTTTCCATCAAAGGATTTGGTTGATCCTCTGACCATAATGCCACTCCCAAACCCATTAGCAAGAGGATCATCATTACTGAGAATATTGCCATACCCTGTTTGAAATTCCGAACCATGTACCCAAAAGCAAAAACAAGGGACATAGGTAACAGCAATATCGAGAGGGTTTCGAAGAAGTTAGTAATGCTGTTCGGGTTCTCGAATGGATGTGCCGAGTTTGCATTGAAGAATCCGCCTCCATTTGATCCCAGTATCTTTATAGCCACCTGCGATGCCGCCGGACCGAGAGGTATGGTTTGAGTAGAACCCTCCAGAGTTTGGACGGTTGCATACGGATCAAAAGTCTGTACAACCCCCTGGGAAACTAATAAAATTGAAAGTATCAGCGACAGTGGCAAGAGGATGTAAAGGAGAGAACGGGTCATATCTACCCAAAAATTGCCTAGATTCTCCGTATTTTTGTGAGTAAAACCTCTGATGAGGACTAAAATAGTAGCAATACCAACAGCTGCAGAAACAAAGTTTTGTACAGCCAGACCGAGCATCTGAGTAAGATAGCTCATAGTAGTTTCACCGCCATATGATTGCCAATTGGTATTGGTGACAAAAGATATTGCAGTATTAAGAGCAGTATCCCACCTTACACCAGGCAATCCTTGAGGATTGAGTGGCAGGACCCCTTGCAACAACTGAAGCAGAAAAAGGAACGCTATGGAAATGATATTGAACGTAATAAGAGAGTAAGCATATTTTTTCCAGTTCATTTCCTCTTTATCATCAATTTGCACCAATCGATAGATCAATCGTTCAATTGGGCTCAGCAATGGGGTCATGAAAGTCCTTTGACCCTCAAAAACTCTGGACATGTATTTACCTGTCGGAATCGACAGAACAATGGTAAGTAAGAGGAACAGGAAAATAAAGATAAGGTCATCTGCTTGTATGATAACACCTCAGAAAATCAATAGGTTGGCTATTGTAATGTAACAAACCGGATAATCAGATCTCATAGCAAAAGTTTTGCAACTTGGAAACATAAATGGACCACCAATGCGATTTTTGCATTATATAGGATTCACTTTGCTATTTTATTGCAGAATCTTATTTTTCCCAGCATATTGGGATTTATAATAACTTACTTAGCCCCTTCTCCTACAGGAAAAGAGGTACTAAACTCTTAATATATATACTTTTTGTACAATATTGAGCTTGAATAGATTAAATTTTAAAAAAATCGAGACCCAATGAATCACTTAACAAATACATTTCCTGTAAAATAGTTCATTCGAGTGCATCTTCCCGCAGGTAAAACCTTACAGCAAAGCTCCCGGAATTGATATAAATAGTATTGGCCAAAATAGTTTAAGAAAAAAGAAACCTGGAAGTCTTTAAATGCCCAAAGCTCTAACCCTGCTCGTTTGTGTATTAGTTGTCCTGATCAGCCTCCCGTTGACTGTGGGAGCTGATGATACGGGCATCCGGATAGTGGATATA
>NZ_JBFYLB010000177.1:0-5075 GCF_041305605.1 Methanomethylovorans sp. | reverse complement strand
ACCAGAATTAACCGAACTGCCAAATCCAACGTCAGACAAGAAATAACTCCTGTCTCCACTTACGATAAAGCGGTGATTATCACGCACAACAGTTGTTGTGCGGGAATCACCATAATGCGCGCCTTGCTATATATACCTTGCGACTGGCGCAGGGCACAAAGCAAAACGGACATTACGGCCGAATTCACCACCATACTCGAGATTATGAATATACGCATTCAACGTATATATATTTTCTCTTTGACCCAGTTCCTACAAAAATTTGCAGGAAAGAATCGACTTCGCGAGAACACTTAGGTCCCCACGAGGGAGCATACAAAGAACTTAAATGTATATAAAGGTATCATGTGATGAAAATAGTGCATGTTGTCAAACCCATGATGAAAAAAGGTTTATTAGAAAAATAGACCTAACGCTATACGTTCGCAAACTTTAAAAACACCTTATGCATAGCAAAGACACTTATCCCATATAAGCATATTAACATATATACAGATAAATAAGAAACTTAAAGAGGAATCAAACTGTCTACCAATAACAGCGATTTCGAAAACCCAGAAAGCAGCGTGACCAGAGTACGTATACCTCGCAAGGACCAGGGTGAAGTATTGGCTATTGTAGAGAATATGCTTGGTGCCAATCGAGTAAAGCTCAGGTGCATGGATGGTGTCGTTAGAATGGGCAGGATCCCAGGTTCTATGAAGAAAAAAACATGGATACGGGAAGGAGATATAGTCATAGCTGTACCCTGGGATTTTCAAGACACCAAAGCAGACGTAATCTGGAAATATACTCGTCCGCAGGTAAACTGGCTTGAACGCAAAGGATATCTGAAGAGCCGATAAAAATATGGCAAAATCAATTGAAGATCAAATCAAAACCATAGACACCCTTGTTGATACCGGGCGAAACAAAAACAAAGACAGTGAAAAAAGAAAGGTCACGGAAAATGTTTTTGATGAAGCAACTCTAAAAGCAATATATACCCTCTCCAACAAAGGAATAATCGAAGCTTTGGGGGGTTCTATAAGCACAGGCAAAGAAGCAAATGTATTTCTGGCTGATGGTAAAGAACATAGCCTTGCAATAAAGATATACCGTATTACAACCAGTTCATTCAACTCCATGGAAGATTACATCATAGGTGATCCACGCTTTAGAGATGTAAGACACACAAAGAAAGATATTGTTTTCGCCTGGACTAAAAAAGAATATAGGAACCTTCTAAGAGCCGGTGAAGTGGGCATAAAGGTCCCAAAACCCATCACAACTGAAAGGAACATACTTGTAATGGAGTTTATGGGAAAGGACGAAAAACCATACCCCCTCTTAAAAGATGTACAACTGGACGAGAAAACTGCTAAAAAGGTCTTTGACACACTAATAGACTATATCAAGAAACTATATGTGGACGCAGGACTTGTACATGGAGACCTTAGCGAATACAATGTACTCATTGAGACCGAACAGATTGAACCAATATTGATAGATATGGGACAGTCAGTAACTCTTGAACACCCAAGAGCGGACCAATTTCTGCGAAGAGATATTCAGAACATTGAACGCTATTTCAAAAAATACGGCATAAAATCCGATGAAAACGACCTTTATACATTAATAACAAAAGATAAAAAGGATAAATGATCATGACCCACATCAAAGTACCCCACGATAGAATAGGAGCAATAATCGGCCCTAAAGGACAGGTTAAAAGCCTTATAGAGCAATTATCGACAGCTACCATTGAGATAGATAGTGAGAACGGCACTGTAGAGGTCATACCCGGAGAGGACCCCATCCAATCCATGAGAGCACCCGATGTAATTCAGGCCATTGCCAGGGGATTCAACCCAGAAAAAGCCATGGTATTAATGGACAATGAAATGATGATGCTCGAAACCCTCGATCTGTCAAACTCTGCAGGTACACCCCAGGAAATGATACGTCTAAAGGGACGCATTATTGGAAAAGCCGGGAAAACCAGAGAAATAATGGAAAGCATGATCGGCGTAAAAATATCCGTCTATGGAAAAACTGTAAGTATCTTGGGTACTCCAGAACAAAATCAAATAATTCGGACTGCCATCGAGATGTTAATAGGTGGAGCCACACATGGCCAAGTGTACGGGTTGCTTGAAAAGAAAAAGCAAATGTTGATGCGATCACAATTATAGATTTTAGATAGATTTTAAATACATAGTGCGAGGCAAACATGAGAGGGTATGTAAACCGTTTGGAACTAAAACAGATTGCAGTGTTTGGACTAATACTGCTTCCAATCGCTATCCTCTGTTATGAGAATAAGTTAAACATAGGACACATAACATCTGCTCCTCTTTTCCTTATGCTTCTCCTTATGCTGGCCACAAGAAATATAGAAATACCTATAGCCAGTATACGCACAAGAAAACCCGAAATCCTTCCTCAGCATGCTTTCATCCTAGAAAAGATATACAGTGTACCCATATCAGAAGAACTCATAACTCCTAGAGAAAGAGTGTTCGATACCAAATTAACTATAAACTTTGCAGGAGTGATCATACCCCTCCTGGCTGTCGTATATCTCTTGGCAACAGGACCAATCACAACATCTTTGGAAATAGCCCTTATAATCACTGTAATTGCATTCCTTGCATCAGAGATGGTCGATGGAGTTGGAATAGAAATACCTGACCATATAGGAATTATAGCGCTGCCTTTGGCACTTATACTTTCACCAGATAATGCAGAGAGCGTGGTCTTTATTTCAAGTATAGGAGGAATACTCGCAGGAGGTATTGCTTCCCTGCTTACACTTGATCGAGAAAAAAATGGAAGCGCCTATATAAGTATAGGTGGCGTCGGAAGCTTCAGGGCTATATATACAGTAGTATTGATTGCAAGCCTCATGTCATACTATACCTAAATCACGCTCTGTACGACGCTGGTCCATTTTGTCCTGGAGCATCTTTTGAGGGAGAGTTAATGCGCGGTATTTAGCAATACCAGTTGCTGTAAACCTGAAAGGTTGAGGTGTATGATCTATGCGAGTGGCCCTCATTTTTTGTATAGCCATAACAGGCATTGGAGTAGTATCAATATCATTTGTCTGAATAAAGTCAAGGAAAACAATTCCATCACCCAGAAAATCATAGTCATCAAACTGCTTTTTCTCGATTCCGTGGGTCTTTTCAGTAACGAGCAATGAGGTGATTTTATCCTTTTTAAGTAATCTATGTAAAGCACGCCACGAAGTAGATTTTCTAAATTCATCTGGAGCTGTAAATACATTTAAGGAATCAAACACAACCCTGTCAGGTTTATGGGATTCAATGATCTCGATCATCTCTTCTGAAGTGAGCATAGATATACCGAAAACTTCCAGATAACCATCATCAATATACTTACCTATGTCCCAACCAAATCTCATGAAATGCTGTACGAGTTGTTGCGCCCTTTCTTCGAATGAAAAGAAGATGCACCTTTCACCATTTTTTGCCCCTTCCATCAGGAACTGCATGCAGAAAGTGGTTTTACCTGTCCCTGGAGGGCCTGTTACTACAACTGAAAAACCCTTTGGGAAGCCTCCCTCCAAAAATTCATCCAACCCAGGTACCCCTGTAGGTACCCTTTTGAGTAACCTATCAATATTCTGCGTATCAAGTTTAGCCTTGAATCGACTGTTATCCAGATTAAGTAAAGCTTTCTCTAATACTACGTTTTTGGCGCCCAGATCCTTCTCATATCTTTCAAGGACCTTGATGGCATCGCCGCTTAGAGTAGTATGAATAGCGAACTTGGATTTCATCTCAACACCATGAACATAATATAGTATTATATATTTAAAAGGTTATGGTTCTATGGACATAAATTTATCAATGATGTTCATCAGTGTCCATGCACTTCCCATGGCCTGGTAAAAATACACCCCGGCCATAGGAAGCCGAAATCTCACCATCCCATATCACATCACCCCTTGATATCGTAATCTCAGGAAAGATCGCTTCAATTCCTTCAAAAGGAGTCCAGCCCGCCTTTCCATGCAAATGGTCGCCTTTTATAGGAGTTACCTTTTTTGTGTCCACAATGATAATATCAGCATCAAAACCTACTTCTAACCTGCCTTTAGAATACTTGTCCAGACCAAATATCCTGGCTGGAGCAGCACTTGTAGCATCTATCATGCGTCCCAGAGGAAGAAGATTCTTCTTCACAGCCATAAGCATTAGAGGCATGAGAGTTTCCACTCCTGGAACCCCCGATGGAGCTGTCTTTATGTCCGCATCTTTTTCACTTTCACAATGAGGAGCATGATCTGATGCTACAATATCCACACTACCATCATTTAATGAGTTCAGAAGGAACTTAACACTCCTACGATCCCTTAAAGGAGGATTCATTTTACCATAACACCCCAGTCTGTCCCAATCCCGGGTAGAAAGGAACAGATGATGAGGCGTAACCTCACATGTGATTGGCGATAGACCTTTTTGCCGTGCAATATATCTGTCTCTGCCTAGCACACCTACTGACTCAAAAGCACTAATATGGCAGATGTGACCCCTTGCACCAGTCTTTCGGAGAATGTCTACCGCCTTTTGCACTGCAGTGGCTTCGCATATATTAGGCCGTGCCCGCGAGTGTGAGGAAGGAGACATATCATTCTTTAGTAATGCCTCGCACTCTAG
This sequence comes from Methanomethylovorans sp., assembly GCF_041305605.1. Classification (GTDB taxonomy): domain Archaea; phylum Halobacteriota; class Methanosarcinia; order Methanosarcinales; family Methanosarcinaceae; genus Methanomethylovorans. The sequence goes on along the minus strand of NZ_JBFYLB010000177.1, from coordinate 408 downwards.
GCGAATAGCATCATCTTCCGCATGGATAGCTGCCAATGCCCCAAGTTCTTTGATCACCCCCAGGGCACTTTCAAGCATTGTTTCATCGATATTGAGCCCGCCTGTGGATTCCGCCATAAATATCTCCCCAAATGCCGTTACTCCTTCTGCCCAGAGCTCATGCAGTTTTTCAAGATTGTTTGTAACTCCTCCGTGAATACCAAAATCCACAATGGATTTACGGGATGCAAGCTTGAGTTTTTCTGAAAATGATTTTTTATCAACAGTTGGAGGGAGGGTATTAGGATGATCCACTACAGTTGTGATACCGCCTGCTGCCGCAGCACATGAACCGGTATACCAATCTTCTTTCTGAGTAAGTCCTGGCTCTCTGAAATGCACATGGACATCAATTCCCGCTGGCAGGAC
>NZ_JBFYLB010000176.1:0-33556 GCF_041305605.1 Methanomethylovorans sp. | reverse complement strand
TAACACATATCTTTGATTCCTTGGGCGCACATACGATCACTGCCAGTATTACGGCTTCCGGGGAGGACAGTCACCCTATCAATAATATCTTCTATAAGACTGTGTATGTCGTCCCAAAACCGAAGATACAGCTCATTACCGATGAAACAAGTTCACCCATGGCCAATGTGCTGCTCAACCTGTATGATACTTCACTTAATACGCAGCTAACTGATCTGGAAAATAAAAAGGCTGTAGTTCTGGACAACAGGAATATCAATTCTCTATCCGGATCAGACGTGCAGGCTCTAAAAGATTATGTAAGCTCTGGCAATGGCCTGTACGTGGTAGGCGGCGATAGTTCCTACGACTTTGGAAATTATCTTAATTCATCTCTTGAAGGCATATTACCTGTATATTCAAAGGCCAGTGAATGGAAAGGTGGCAGGAATGTGGTAATAGTGCTTGATATTTCTTCAAGTACTATTAATCAATCATCAACTGCAACTGAAAGTTCTGTTGGAGTACAAGGGAATCCGGTAGGCGACGAGATCAAAGCAAATGCCATATCAATATTAAGAAATGAAGGTCTTCGGAGTGCAAATGTAGGTGTTATTGCTTTCGGTACAGAAGGTACTGATGTTTCTAATGGTTTGGTATATTTTGGTGTACCCTCAAACATAGAAAGACTTGAGTCTCAAATTTTAACATTGACTCCTAGTTTAACTAGTCAGACATCATTAGACAGTGGTTTGTCTATTGCTGATGAATGGTTAAAAAGCGGCACTGGAGAATTAGATGTCATTATCGTCTCTGATGGAGGTATCGCTGATTATTACACTCAAAGTATAGAAGCAAGTAAAAAATTAGCTGAGCAAAATGTAAAACTGTATTTTGTCCACATATTGAGTACTGCAACTATGTATAGGGATCCAAATACACGGTTAATATATGGAGAGAGCTTGATGAAGGCAGTAAATGGCACTTATTTCCAGATTCAAAAGGGAGAAAGGGTCAACCTTGTCTTCGATGAGCTTCAACAGTCGGATACCAATGAATCCATCGATTTTGCTGTTTTTCCACTAGTAAAATACAATCCTACTCATTTCGTCACAAAGAATGTTAATCTATCAGGTAACATCACGGGCTATAATGATGTAACACCAAAACCTGGCGCAGACAGGCTGATCCTTACTTCCACCGGTAAACCTGTGCTTACTGTGTGGAGATATGGACTGGGGCGTGTGGCCTCCCTTAGTACAGATAATGGAAAGGGCAATGATAACATGTGGAGTACCCAGATGTACTCCGGTAATAACTCAAAACTCACTTCATCCACTATGAACTGGCTCATCGGTGATCCGCAGGTGGAGGAAGGAGCCGTGCTGGAGGCAGATGATACATGGTTCGGGACTTCCGCACAGCTTAAGCTTACTATGTATGACGAAGGTATACCCACCATCGAACTTGATGGGAAAGATATCGACCTTTCACTTACAGGCAAGAACACTTATGAAGCAACAACAGACGTTGGCCAGGTGGGAGTGCATTACATTTCCGGCTATCCGATAGCAGTTAACTATGCTCTGGAATACAGGGATGTGGGTGTTAACCCGAAACTTGCAGAGATGATCAAGGCCAATGGCGGAAATACATATACCAAGAGTGAAGCACAGGCTTTGCTTCTCAAGGATGCCAGGGAAAATTCCCAGAAACCTATCAAGGAAACAGTAAGCCAGAAGATTTACTTCATCCTGGCAGCTCTCATAATATTCCTGCTGGAGGTCATAATCCGCCGCCTCAGAGAGATCAAGGAGATGAAAGAGCAGGAGAAGAAGATGCAGGAAGTCGCAGAAGCATAGCGTCCATAGGTCTTGCGAATAATTGTCCTGCATAATATGGCTAATAATTATCCTTTTCAGCCGCATGATATTGATAATGGTCTTTCTCTGCAGAGACGCCATTCCATACGTTTATATAGAAGCCTTTTAAATGGAATATATAGGGCTGTATGTTGCATCTGAAATTTTGTGGGAGTTTACGCAACATAGAAGTCTGAGATATTTGTGAATATAGTATAAGGGGTTGGTTAGCAGGGTTTGTAAATGGGATTCTCTTTCAGATACTCCATTTAGATTATAATACAGATCACTGTGGCCGATCAATAAGGGGAATACTATGGCTAAAGAACTGTATAAATTACCGGCTTTGAAATATGGTTATGCGGACCTTGAACCGTATATTTCAGAGGAACAGCTGCGTATACACCATGATAAACATCATCAGGCTTACGTCAGTAATGTCAATTCACTGTTGCAGATGATGGAAAAGGCCAGAAAGGAAGGCACGGATTTTGACTACAAAGCAACTGCGAAAGCTGTGGCCTTTAATCTGGGTGGTCATGTGCTGCATGATTATTTCTGGTGGGAGATGACCCCTGCAGGAAATGCTACAAAAGAGCCCATAGGTGAACTGGCTGAAGTGATCAGGGAAGACTTCGGGAACTTCGAGCGTTTCAAAAAGGAGTTCACTCAGACAGCATCAACCGTGGAAGGATCAGGCTGGGCTGCACTCACCTTCTGCAAAGATACAAAAAGGCTGGGGATCATGCAGATAGAAAAGCATAATGTAAATGTGTTCCCGGATTATCCGATCCTCATGGCTATAGACGTGTGGGAGCATGCTTACTATCTGGATTACAAGAATGAAAGGGGTAAATTCATAGATGCTTTCTGGAACATCGTCAACTGGGAGGAGATCGATAGATACTTTAAGAAGATCCAGCACCTCTAGGAATAAGTTCAATTCCTATGTTCAATCGTGGGAATTTCTTAGCACTTTATCAACAAAGCGAAAGGGATGTGGTATGTGAATGAAGAAGTCTGTTCTGATGGTAATATTGATAGTTGTTGCTTTGCTGGTAAGCGGTTGTTCTGAGAAGGAACTCAATGCGTCTGCTGAAAAGCCTACTGTGGTAATAGGATCCAAACTCTTCCAGGAATCCTATATACTTGCCCACATTGCAGCCCTTATGCTGGAAGATGCGGGATATGAGACCGATGTGGTCGAAGGACTGGGAGGAACTTTCGTCAACTATGAAGCGTTGAAGAAGGACGAGATAAACACCTACGTGGAATACACGGGAACCGCCTACAGCCAGATCCTTAAGAAACCACCGCTTGAAGTGTGGGATCCTGAAGTTGTATACACTGAAACTGAAAAGGGATTGAAGGAGACCGATAAGATAATAGTGGTCAGTACTCTTGGGTTCGAGGATGCCTATGCCATTGCGGTAAAAGAGGACTGGGCAGAGGCAAATAATGTCACGAAGATCAGCGACCTCAATAAACATGCCTCCCAGATGACGATAGGTACAGATCCGGAGTTCGCTACCCGTGAGGATGGACTGCCTCGCATAAAGGATGTATATGGCATCGAGTTCAAGGATTACAAACAGGCAGTTGCCACTGTAATGTATGAGGCGATCAAAATAGATGATGTGGATGCTATATCCGCATACACCACGGATACCAGGAACGAGGTCTTCAACCTGAGGGTGCTTCAGGATGATCAGAATTCTTTGCCTCCTTACGATGCAATGTACATCATGACAGAAGAGTTCGCTACAAACAATCCTGATGCTGTGGCCGCTTTAAAGAAACTGGATGGCAGGATAGACACTGATACCATGAGGAGCCTGAACTACAAGTTCGATGTGGAGAAGATGGAACCACGGGATATCGCAAGAGAGTTCCTCATTAAGGAAGGGCTTATTGAAGCATAAGTCTCTATAAGTCTCATCCATTACTTTTTTACAAAACAATACCCGGGAACAAACAATGCCAACCCAGAGATTGTTTGAAAGGATAGAGTCCATTGAACTGCAGCAGGTAAGCAAGAAATATGGTTCCCGTTATGCTGTGGAATCCCTGGACCTTACCATAGAGGGGGGAGAACTGCTTATCCTCATAGGACCAAGCGGTTCCGGAAAGACCACAACGCTTCAGATGATCAACCGGATGATAGAACCAGATGCGGGTAACATCCTGATAAATGGACAGAATGTCACTCAGTTAGACCCGGTAAGCCTCAGGAGGAACATAGGTTATGTGATTCAGAACATTGGTCTTTTCCCTCACATGACGATCGGGGAGAACGTGGGCCTGGTGCCCAAACTTGAGGGCTGGAACGAGATAAGAACAACTGAAAGAGTACGCCATCTGCTGGATTTTGTATCTCTGCCTCCTGACAGGTTTATCAGGAGATATCCCCGGCAACTAAGCGGAGGCCAGCAGCAGCGAGTGGGTCTGGCCAGGGCTCTTGCCATGGATCCGCCGCTTCTTCTGATGGATGAACCTTTCGGAGCTCTGGACCCTATTTTGAGAAAGCAGTTACAGAAAGAGTTCCTGGAGATCAAGAAGGAGATCGGCAGGACTATAGTATTCATCACTCATGACATAGAAGAGGCTTTCAGACTTGGGGACAGGATAGCCATCATGGACAATGCCCGGCTTGTACAGGTGGGTGTCCCCGAAGAACTCATTTTTGAACCCGTGAACGATCTGGTTGCCAATATAGTGGACACGGACCGGAAGTTCAAGCACATGGACACACTAAACGTGAAAGATCTGATGACTCCTCTTGACGAAAAGTATGTACTGGATGGGGATATGGATGCCTGCAATGCAGTTGAGATCATGAAAGACAGGGAAACTGAGGTCGGTATTGTCTTTGAGAATGGTGTACCTGTAGGCAAAGTGGAAATGGTCAACCTGTTAAAATGCGAGGAGAGCCATCCTTTTCTGAGAGATATAGCAAAACCCATGAAGGTTTTTGCTCCACGGGATTCAGTTGCAACAGCACTATCTGAGATGAAGAAGAGTGGGGAATACATGGCGATGGTCATGAACGGGGATACAGTAGGTGGGATGCTTGTATCTGATGAGGTGCTTTTAAAGTTAATTTAAATTAAATAAGTGGGAGAAAGATGACAGGGATATTCCGGGAAATTGTGATGCTATGGGACAAGCATCTTTTGACCATACGTACTATTGAACACTTGCAGATGTTCAGCACAGCCCTGACCATATCGGTTATAATAGGCGTGAGTGTGGGGATATTCATATACACCAGACCAAGGACCGTCTCCCCGGTACTTAACTTTCTCAATATACTGGAAACCATACCGGACCTGGCACTGCTGGTAATTCTTTTGCCTTTGCTGCGGCTTGGAACAGGACCAACTATAGCTGCTTCTGTGATCTATTCAATATTGCCTATAGCGAGGAACACCTACACAGGCCTTAAAGGAGTGGATGGGCAATACATATATGTGGCAGAGGCTATTGGTCTGTCACCACGGGACATACTTCTTAAAGTGAGGATACCCATGTCTCTGCCTCTCATAGCCGGGGGGATCAGAATAGCTCTGGTGTTCACCATGGGTGTTGTCACATTGGGAGGACTTGTGGCGGCCGGAGGACTTGGAACAGTACTCCAGAACGGCATCCAGCTCTATGAGAAGGATGCTATACTGCTGGCAGGCTTGTGGACAGGGATACTGGCTGTTATACTGGACCTCGGGGCAGGCAGGATCGAAAAGAAATTGTACGAGAGGTATGGTACATGGCAGCCACAGCGGTGATACTGGATGCAACATGGGAACATATCGTGCTGGTCTACACTACATTGTTTGTAAGTATCCTGGTAGCTGTACCCCTTGCATTTGCTTCTCTCTATAACCGGCGACTGGCCTCCATTGTAATGAACTTTGCCAACCTTGTGCAGGCAGTGCCCAGTTTTGCAGTGATTGCCATAGTAGTGCCTTTCTTAGGGATTGGTTTTGTCCCGGCACTGATAGCCATAATGCTGAGGGCTCTTTTGCCTATAATTAAGAACACATACATTGGTCTTACAAATGTGGACCCTGCACTGATAGACTATGCTAATGGCATAGGTCTCAGCGAATGGCAGATACTGCGCTACATAAGGCTTCCAAATGCCTATCCTGCCATGTTTGCGGGTATAAAATTTGCGGCCATCCTGGCAAACAGTATAGCTGTGCTTACGGCGTTCATAGGGAGTGGTGGATTGGGAGAGATCATCTTTCAGGGATTGATCGGCTACAACACTGGAAAGCTACTCTCCGGAGCTATCCCTGCAATTGTTTTAGCTCTGTTGATAGATCTTTCCTTTACCTTGCTGGAGAAAAAACTGACACCCGGATATATGAGACAATGATCAAGAAGGTGAAAGAGCAGGACCAGAAGATGTAGAAAGTCGCATAAGTATGACCTTTTTGTTTCCTTTCATTTGCTATATATTTTTTACTTAAACAGTTAATTTAAATAAAATTATCACGTACATTTCTATCAATGTGACAATATCCATCGGTAAGGTGGACGGGGGGAATAGGGATTTCAGAGAGGATCACATCGGTAAAGGAACTTGATTTCACAGCGCTGGAAAAAGTTTTCCCATCTCCTGCGGACTGGAGGGACGTTTTCATCTATTTTTTGCTTGTTGACCGTTTTGATGACAACAAAGAGAAAACGCCTATGTACCGGAAGTCCGTAAAAAAGGACAGGTTGCCGGAAAATGGCAAAAGGTTCCAGGGCGGTAATCTCAAAGGTATCCGCAGAAGACTTGATTATATTGCAGACATGGGTGTCAATGCTATCTGGTTAAGTCCGGTGTTCAAGAACCGGGTGGAATTGGATGACACTTATCACGGCTATGGCATACAGGATTTTCTGGAACTGGATCCGAGGTTCGGTACGAGAGAAGAGCTCAGAGAACTTGTGAAAGATGCACATTCCAGGGGGATGTATGTTATCCTTGACATAATCATCAATCACACAGGGAATAACTGGGCTTATCCGGATGACCAGGAATACCAGTTCTGGCCTGAGGCTCCGGGACCTTTTGATTTCGGGTTCTGGAGACGGACGGACCCTGATGAAAAGGTGCAGGAAGATGATGCAGTCTGGCCTGTGGAACTGCAGCATCCGGACTACTATCGCAGAAGAGGCAGGATCCGGGATTTTACTACTGCCAGCCGGGATGAAGCGATCATAGGGGATTTTGCCAGCCTCAAGGAACTGGACATAACTCGACCGCAGGTTCTTGACACACTCATCAAGATCTACAAGTACTGGATAGCAACTACTGATGTGGACGGTTTCAGGATAGATACGGTCAAGCACATGGAGTCCAGTGCAACTGCCATATTCTGTAATGCTGTTCGTGAATATGCCAAGAGTATTGGAAAACACAATTTCTTCATCTTTGGAGAAGTGGTGGGGGACGATAGCACTATCCACCAGTACCTGGGCCGCAACAGTCGTATACCGGGCACGAACGAACGTTTTCCGTCTCTGGATGCTGCACTGGATTTTCCTCTTTATTTCATTCTGGAAGAGGTTATCAAAGGTTTTCTCAGTCCGGAACTGCTCAGGCGCAGGTATGATGACTTTAAAAGCATGTATTCAGATCATGGGGAAGCGGGCAGGTATTTCGTGACCTTTGTGGATAACCATGACCAGATGACAAGGCCATACCGCAGGTTCCTGCATCAGGATCCTTTCCATGAACAGGTTATCCTTGCCATTGGCTATCTGCTCACAAGCCAGGGGATACCGTGCATATACTACGGCACTGAACAGGAATTCGATGGCGGGGGTGGCCACGACAGTTATGTAAGGGAGACTATGTTCGGAAATCTGTGGGGAGCTTTTGAGACTACAGGCCACCATTTCTTCAATCGTGGCAATAAGGTTTATAAATATATCTCTGAGGTGGCAAAGATAAGGCAACAGGAACCGGCACTCAGATATGGAAGACAATATTTCCGGGAAACATCTTATGATGGAGTTTTTTTTGCATATCCCGATACAGGGAAATGCATAATGGCATTTTCCAGGATACTGGATGATACTGAGCTACTTGTAGCGCTTAACCTTGACACAGAGCCACGTACAGAGTTCGTGACGGTCGATGTGAACATAACCTCTGCGGGTGGAAGGATGGCCGACCTGTTGTCGTCCAGGGCTGTGGTCAATGTGCAGAATATGGGAGAACGCAATGCTGTGCAGCTGAAAATGCAGGGGCATAGTCTTAGTATATTCAAATTTGTTCCATAAGGGAATTGCCTAATTATTTTTTTCTCTTCTTTACAGTACTTCCATTATTAGTCGGTATCTTGCAGTACTTGCCACAGTTTATATTGTACTGCGGTACTATTACAGTACTGTAAGTGTATTGAGGTATCATTATGGTAGATTTTGCATGTAAGGAGTTCCAGATCGAAGCTGTCATAAAGTGTGGTCTCAACCTGACAAAAGCAGAGCTTCTGGTACTGAAACATCTGTTGAAACATAGTAGCAGATGGTTCACCACCGAGCAAATAGCTGCAGATCTGTCTCTTGACATATCCACAGTGCAGAGAAGTGCCAAAAAACTCACTGAGAAAAAGGTGCTGCAAAAGTCCCAGAATAATCTTGAAGGTGGTGGCTATTTCTTTGTATACAGGATCAGGAATAAGAGGGAGATAAGGGAACTCATCATGGAAATCATCCATAGCTGGGTTGATCGTGTGGAAAAAGAACTGATCGTATGGGAAGAGGAACAGAATATTATGGCTGTATCCTAAAAACTGAATATTGTGTTGGTGAAAAAATGCTTAAAATTACTCCATATCTTGGAATACTTGTACTTATAGTATCTGTTGCAGGCTTGTGGTATCCGATTCTTGGGTACTTCATGCTGCTGGTATTTGCCACTTTGCTGCTGATCAGTCCCTTCAGAGGGAGGTGGTTCTGTGGTAATCTGTGTCCCCGGGGTAGTTTCAGTGATTTCTGGGTAGGCAAGATCACCCAGAATAAGAAGATACCTCCGGTACTTAGAAGTTTCTGGGTCAGGATACCCATATTTCTATTTATGATGGGGTTCATGGGATACAGGCTGTTACAGACGCATGGTTTGGTCAATCAGATCGGCATGGTCTTTGTGATAATGTGTCTGACCACAACAACGATTGCCATATTGCTGGGTTTTTCCATAAATCCCAGAACATGGTGCACTTTCTGTCCCATGGGTACACTGCAGCATATTTTGGGAAAGGATAAATATCAGGTCCATCTTGATGAAGAGAAGTGTATCAACTGCAAAAAATGTGATAAAGTATGCCCGATGCAGCTGGATGTGCGTAAAAGCCTGTCAAAAAGGGATTGCATAAAATGTGGCAGGTGCATTGAAGCATGCCCGAAGGATGCGCTTGCATTTGAGAATTGAGGACCGGCTCTTTCTTTACCTCTTACTTTTTTTATATTTGAAATTACCCCAAACGCTAAACATTTAAAGCTTGAACTCCATGCAGTTAATTAAGCAAGGAGAATTGAATGAAACATTCGTTCATTTATGTTCTATTAATTTTTTTCATGCTTGCGTGCACACAACCTGCATGTGCTTTTACAGCTGTAAGCGATGAGGAGCCTGACATTATCATAGATGGCATTATTGAGGATGACCTCTATGTTGCCGGTGGCAATGTGATAATAGAAGGCACTGTCAAGGGTGATGTAGTTGCTGCCGGTGGTAATGTGATCGTCAAAGGAAACATTACGCAGGACCTTATTGCTGCGGCTGGTGAAGTCACTATTGATGGTATTGTAGGTGATGATGTAAGAGCTTTTGGAGGAACCATCTCCATAAAGGGTAATGTAGGTGATGACGTTATTGTTGCCGGTGGAGATGTATATTTGCCAAATACGGCTTCCATAGGCGGGGATCTTGTGTTGGGTGTCGACCAGTGCACTCTTTCAGGTGATGTGGCCGGTAATGTCACAGGCGGGATGGAAACTTTCACTGTTTATGGCAACATAGGAAAAAATGTAGATATATCAGTAGGAAAATTATATGTGGATCCGGCAGCAAATGTGGGCGGCAAATTAAAATATCGCAGTTCTTCTGAATCTGATATTCCAGAAAATATAAATGCCAGCAATGTGACTTTCCTCTATCAGGAAAAAGAGGGAGACGAAGGATTTTCTCTATTCTGGTGGATTATAAAATATCTTTCGATTGTGCTTGTGGGTCTTGTTTCGCTTGCTATCTGGCCGAATAGGACAGTACGTGTGGCTGAAGGCATTCCCAAAGAACCCATAAAGAATCTGCTAATTGGTCTTGTATTTGTGCTTGCAGCTTTTGTGGTTGCATTCGCCCTCTTTATTAGTCTTATAGGCATACCCCTTAGCATGGCCTTGCTTTTTATAGTGTTTTTCAATCTGTATGCTGCACGCTTTTTTGCCGGTATGTGGATCGGGAATGTTATATTCAGGAAACTTGAGAAGCAGTCACGTCCCTGGATGGACCTGGTCCTTGGAGTATTTATATTGTTGTTGCTTACCAGTATTCCTATTGTAGGTAGCCTGTTTTATGTTGCATTTACACTAATGGCTATTGGAAACATCTACCATGAACAAAGGCATCACTACACAGACCTCAAAAAACTCAATGTGCTTTAAGTTACCTGACTTTTTTATATTTACAAAAGATCACTATGAGACGAATTTGTACAACGGTTAATATTGAAGCATCGTCACAAGATGTCTGGGAAATCCTCGCGGATCTCAATGAATACCAGACTTGGAATCCTTTTATAGTAAGGGTTTTTGGGAAACCGCAACCCGGAGAAAAGCTTGATGTGCGTCTGAAAGTTGCTTCCTTAAGTTTTGATCTAAAGCCTATGGTGCTTATTGCAGAGATCAACAGGGAAATACGCTGGAGAGGTTATTTCTTGGTTAAGGGGTTGTTTGACGGCGAGCATTTGTTCAGGATAGAGGAGATGGAAGATGGAAGTGTACATTTCATAAACTGTGAGAAGTTCACTGGTGTGCTGGTTCCATTGTTCATGTATCTGATTAAAAAAGATACAGAAAATGGTTTCAATGCTATGAATGAACAACTGAAAAAAATGGCAGAAAAGAGAAAAGCAAACAGGGAGTCTTGACCCCCTTTGCTTCCATATCTTATATTATCCGACCCTTTTAAACGAAATGTGCCCTGGGCCTGATGACCTTGTTGTCAGCATATTGTTCCATACAATGTGCTATCCATCCGGATATCCTTCCTATGGCAAAGATAGAAGTTGCAAGATATGAGGGGATATCCAGATCCTTGTACAGTACTCCTGAGTAGAAATCTACATTTGGGTATATTGGTTTATGTTTGTTCTCGACCATTTCGTGGTACATTATAGCTTCTATTTCCCGGGCAAGATCAAACCAGTGGCTATCTCCCTTTTCCATGGCCACTTTCATTGCTATATTCCTATATATACGGGCTCGGGGGTCATAGGTTTTATAGACTCTGTGGCCGAATCCCATTATTCTCTGTTTATGTTCCAGGTGTTCCTGCACATATGCTTCGATATTATCTGTCGAATCAATATCATCCAGCATATCCATTACCCCTTTCCTTGCTCCTCCGTGCAGGGGACCTTTGAGGGTACATAGGCCGGATATAATTGCAGAATGCAGGTCAGAGAGAGTGGAAGCTGTTATCCTCAAGGCGAAAGTAGAAGGGTTCAACTCATGCTCTGCGCTGAGAATGAAGTCCTTTTCCATTGCTTCTGCTTCCAGTTCCGTAGGAAGTGATCCTCTTAGCATATAGAGGAAATTTGCTCCATGTGCAAGGGACGGATCTGGGGATATTACTTCCAGACCATTTGCCATCCTGTAGAAAGCGGCAACCATCGTTGGAAACCTGGCGATAAGCTTTATTGTTTTCCTAACATTGGCTTGCTCTGAAATGTCATGTGAATCTTCATCAAAATGCGCACATACGGAAATAGCAGTTCTCAAGGCATCGAGAGAGTCATTCTCAAAATCACAAAACTTTAACATATCCAGAAGATGCGGATGCACGTTTCGCTCCTTACGAAGCTCCATGGAAAATTTATCCAGTTCTTTTACATCGGGCATTTTTCCATATATCAGAAGGTAAGAAACAGCATCGTAAGAAAGGTCTGCAAGCTTTTCTATTTCTATACCTCTGTATTTGAGTATGCCCTGCACACCATCTATAAAAGATATTTGCGTATCCAGAGCTACAACGCCCTCTAAGCCTTTTTTTGCTTGCTTCATTAAAAACCCCATGTTATTAGGAACGTGTTTTTAGGAAAATATGATACATGAGTCTTTTATTCAAACGTATTTAAGTGTTTTTACAGGTTAGCATCTACCTCAATTCATTCTGTCACATCCTTTTATCAGTTTCTTCAATTCTTTTGTGACAACTGCCTTTATTTCCTCGGGCATATCTTTATCATTTTCAAGCCCATGAAGGGCCTTACAAAAATAACTTTTAGCGCGGTTCTTATCCTCTTCCAAAAAGGCGGTGCCCGCAAGCATATATATTTCTGTTGCACACTCACATTTTTTAGCATATTTGCCTACTAATTCTTTAATTGCTCCAAACTCTTTTCTTTCTCCCAGTTCAGCGATATAGGTCTCAAAAAGATCAAAATGCTCGTAACTGTGTTGTAAAAGGAAATTGGTTTTTGCGCTGTCATCCATAGCAAAGAATTCACTTTCAATAAGTACTGCATTGATCTCTTCTTCACTATGTTCCACAGGAATTTCATTTTTCATAAGCAGACCATCTATAGTATTTGTATCCAGGCCCAGTTTTTTCCCAAACTTTTCAATATGCTGCACATATTGTCTTTCTTCAAGTTCAGTGTAGAGATCGAACATATAGCATAATCCCTTCACATACGCCTGCCTGTCTCCCATCCAGGAACGGTTATCGATGCACCACAAGATATAATCGATAACAAGCAATAGTTCATGTTTGCTGATGGGTTTATCATTAAGTACTTCTGCAAGGGCTTCAACTATAGTTGCTCCCAGAGGATCATCAAAACACGAAATGTTGACATCAATATCTTTTTTGATGTGGCGCAGTACCTTAACAACTTCTTTGTCACTTAATTTACGGTTTAACTCAAGATAATAATAAGCGATCGGGTACTCAAAGGCAAACAGATAGGGTGCGTATTCTTTTTCTTTTTTGTGAAGTGATTTTATCTTCTTTATTTCGGATGTGTCTGCTTCAAGCAATTCTTCCAGGGAAAAACCAGTCATATCTTTTTCTTCTTCCAGATCCATCTTTCCGATTTCTTTGTTTTCCGGAATTTCATTAATTACCGGGAATTCGTCTTTAGTTTTATTTTTTATCCTATGGCCCATAAGATTATCTTCTGTACTTGATACTTTATGAACCCTGCTGGTACAGAGCTGATCTGGTCGATGAAAAGATATAATATTAACTTTAGTATAATATTTCTTGATTTTAACTAAAATCGCAATCTATAGTTTCATATAGATCAGATTTTATAGCCTTTTTGGAGCAAAAGCATTATATTTGAAAAAACAATGTATAAACCAGTCAATTATGTTCAAAAAGCCTCCTACGACAAACAGAGTGTCTCTTTTGGATAGATTGATAATAAAATAATAGGAGGTAAAAGATATGGACCGCAGAGGATTCGGATCATCCCAGGGAAACAGAGGCGGCAGCAGCCAGGGTGGTTTCAACAGGGAAAACAGAGAGTTGCACAATGCAACCTGCGCAGACTGTGGTAAGGAAACACAGGTACCTTTCGCACCTGACCCCAACAGACCAGTATACTGCAGGGATTGCCTGCCAGCTCACAGGCCACCAAAGAGATACTGAATATTTCAGTTATCAATATTACTAATATTAAAATTACTAAATACCTACTGTCGGTATTACTTTATTACACCGACAAGCTCTTTTTAGATTTCGTGTTTGTCAGATAAATGATCATTACTCCATTTATGCTTTAGTTTTACTTTTGTCATAAGGAGTAGACAGAGAATTTCAAAGTAGTTAAAAATAATAAGGGAACCTCATTTCCCTTTGATCTTCTCCCTAAGGAACCTATGCAGTATCCCTCCATTACGGAAGTATTCCACTTCAATGGAAGAGTTAAGCCTGACCATGACATTAAAGGATGTTTCAGTTCCATCTGCCTTGTGAGCAACTATTTCCAATTCACCTGCAGGCTGCAACTTTGAGATATCAAGCAGGTCATATATCTCGGTTCCATTCAGGCCAAGGGACCTGGCATTCTCTCCTTCCTTGAATTGTAGAGGCAGCACTCCCATGCCAATAAGGTTACTGCGATGGATACGTTCAAAAGATTCAGCTATCACTGCCTGCACTCCCAGAAGCTGTGTACCCTTAGCAGCCCAGTCGCGGGAACTGCCAGTACCGTACTCCTTACCTGCGATCACTATCAGTGGGACCTTATCTTTCATATACGTCATAGCAGCATCGTAGATGTACATTTCCCGTTTTTCAGGCAGATGGAGGGTCCAGGATCCTATTTTTCCTGGCACAAGCTGGTTTTTAAGCCTCACATTACCAAAGGTACCACGCATCATGACCTCGTGATTTCCTCTGCGGGCTCCATATGAATTGAAATGCTTTTCATCGACATCGCGGTTAAGGAGGTATTCCCCGGCAGGATAGTGTGCAGGTATAGACCCGGCGGGCGATATATGGTCAGTGGTTATACTGTCACCCAGCATTGCCAGCACCCTTGCACCCTTAATATCCTGTTTATCCGCAAGGTGTAGGGGGAAATCCTTGAAAAAAGGCGGCTCCTGAATATAAGTGGATTCCGAATCCCATCTATATTGGGTACCGCTGGGTGCATCCAGTTCTCTCCACAATTGTGTGCCTTCGAATACATTGGAGTATTGGCTTTCAAACATTTCAGGAAGGACGCACCTGGAAACATGATCATTGATCTCTTCCCTTCCGGGCCATATATCTTTCAGGTACACTGGCTGTCCATTAGGATCGCATGCCACGGGCTCTCTGGTGAGGTCAATGTCCACTGTGCCTGCAAGGGCAAATGCGACCACTAGTAGGGGAGAAGCAAGGTAGTTCGCTTTTACCTGGGAATTGATCCTGCCCTCAAAATTTCGGTTTCCGCTAAGTACTGCGGCAACCGTAAGATCCTTGTTCTTTATTGCCTGGGACACTGAATCCTTAAGAGGGCCACTGTTACCGATACATGTGGTACAGCCATATCCTACCTGGTGGAACCCCAGAGCCTCAAGATAAGGTGTCAATCCGGCAGCTTTAAGGTAGTCCGTAACTACCCTGGATCCGGGAGATAAACTCGTCTTTA
This sequence comes from Methanomethylovorans sp., assembly GCF_041305605.1. Taxonomy (GTDB): domain Archaea; phylum Halobacteriota; class Methanosarcinia; order Methanosarcinales; family Methanosarcinaceae; genus Methanomethylovorans. The sequence goes on along the minus strand of NZ_JBFYLB010000176.1, from coordinate 18,351 downwards.
CAAAAGGTTTTACCCGCAACCCTCTTTCCACGGCTTTCTTTGCAAGCAGGCCGGCACCAATGAGTACAGCAGGATTGGATGTATTGGTACATGAAGTGATGGATGCAATGACCACGGAACCGTGAGCAACAGCAATGTTATCGTCAGCACATTTAATCTTAACAAGATCAGAATGGCTCGGATTCTTATCTCTTGCAATGCTGTATCCTCCTTCTTCCAGCCAGCGATTGTAGTCCGGATCTGCTGCAAGTATTTCCCCTCCTCTCTTCTCCCTGAATGCTGTTTCCATTGCCTTGTGGAACACTTGGGGCATTTCGGCAAGCATTATGCGGTCCTGCGGTCTTTTTGGGCCTGCAAGGCATGGTTCCACAGTGCTCATGTCAAGTTCCAGTGTATGTGTGAAGACAGGCTCCGGAGAATCATCAGTTACGAACAGCCCCTGTATCTTCAGGTACTCCCGGACCATATCCACATGCTTCTTGTCCCTGCCTGTCATAAGCATATATTCCATGGTCTTCTCGTCAGCCGGGAAGAAGCCCATCGTAGCGCCATATTCCGGACCCATGTTCGCCAGGGTTGCTCTTATTGTCAGATCAATAGCTCTCATTCCCGGTCCATAGAATTCTACGAACTTGTCGACCACTCCATGTTCCCTTAACATTTGCGTTACAGTGAGAACAAGATCTGTTGCTGTCACTCCATCCTTCAGATCACCATATAGCCTGAAACCCACTACCTCAGGCACAGCCATGTAATAGGGCTGGTTCAACATCACAGCTTCTGCTTCTATACCGCCCACACCCCAACCCAGAACTCCCAGGCCATTGATCATGGTCGTATGTGAGTCCGTACCTACAAGGGAATCGGGATATGCAACTTTTCCTTCTTCCGTTTCCCTGAAATGGACCAGAGGTGCCAGATATTCAAGGTTCACCTGGTGAATGATACCTGTTCCGGGAGGTACTACTCTCAGGTTATCAAAAGCTCTTTGTGCCCAGTGCAGCAGTTCATATCTTTCCTGGTTACGGTGGAATTCGTATTTTTCATTGCAATGCATAGCATAAGAAGTTCCATAGTAATCCACCTGTATCGAATGGTCTATGACCAGATCCACAGGAACTACGGGATTGATATCACCTGGATTTCCACCAAGCCTTTGCATTGCAGATCTGATGGCTGCCAGATCAACGACTGCCGGGACTCCTGTAAAATCCTGCAGTATGACCCTTGAAGGAATGAACGGGATCTCTGATTGTTGTGTATTTTCCGGACTCCATGCAGCAAGTGTACGAACATCTTCCTCAGTTACAACTTCGGTTCCTGCATTTCTCAGGAGGGATTCAAGCAGTATTCTGATCGAGTATGGTAAACGGGATATGGTTCCGATACCCATTTCCTCAAGTTTGCTCAGACGGTAGATCGTCACTTTTTCATCACAAATATCAACGGTCTCTCTTGCACCGAACGGGTTTCCTTTTCCGGTCATATTGTCACCTGTCAGCGTAAAACGTGTAATGATTTTTCAGACCCTTGGCCTGATGATCCTGTTATCATAATATTGTTCATGACAGTTGCTATCCAATCCGATTCATGTCAGCACTGAACATTAACGTTGCCAGATGACAAGGTCTCTCAAGGTATTTGTAGACTACCCTTGCTGGGAAGCAATGCCAGAACAAATGCACTATACATATTTCATGGATAAAAATACCTCTCATTAATCCGAGGGATTGCCAGCACGTGCCCTTAGCTGGCAATTCTTATCGTCAATTCATCCGACTATCCCAAGGTCAAGTAGCAGGGAAATGGCTATTGAAAGTACCGAAAAGGTAAAAATGATAAGATAATTGATCCTTTCTTTTGAAACTGAAAGACTCCATATAATGTAGTACAGCCCTTCGATGTCTTTTTCACTGAACTGCTTGCCATGTTCGAGTTTTTCCAGCAACTTCAGGTCTTCAAGCACTGTGACTCTCCTTATGGCGACTCTATATCTATGTGCGAAAAAGATCATGTATCCTACTACACCCAGATAGAACATGGCCTTTCCCAGCGTTACACTATAATGATCTGCTATTAGGATAAGTCTCAGGGCTAAAGCTGACATGATCCCCAGCCAGAAATAGATCTTTATTGTAGAGGAACTGAAACCTTGGGGAACATGTATATTATTTTGCATTGCTGCACTGTTCTTCATCATATCGTCCAACTTTTTATTTAGGCAGAACTCAGTTACCTACTTTATATTATTTAAATACATTAATTACTAGAAGATTTAAGGAGCGATCAATGTTACTCTGTCCTATGTCCGAACACAGAGCAAGACTTGGCATTGCTGCCATCGGTAACACAATTGCAGAGAACTCCGATACTTCCGGATCTTCTCTGTTCTACGAGCCCTGCGAAAGAATCATATAGATCATTTAGCATGTGCTTTATTCTGTTGCCATTATATTTTGTGTAGAGAAGTTGAAAGCAGAATAAAGCATGAAAAGGAAAGAAAAAGCAATATGAACAAGTAATTAAAAGAGGACATCTCACATCTCAAGGCCATCAAGGGATCTCTTGAAATATGCCATTCTGATGTTTTCATCGATATGATCCGAGAACTTGACCAGTTCCCAGCCATCAATGCCCATTCTGTTGAGATCTTCTTTTGTCTGATCCCAGTCTCCAAACCTTACTGACCTGATCTCATATTCCCATGGTGTCATTTTACAGCCTCTGTTCTTTATTCAGTTCGTTGGATTATGTTGTATAATTAGAGTAGGCGACGGCACTATTTATAACTTTCTAAAAAAGCAACTTGTGTGAAACTAAAGTAAACTTGATTTAGGAAGAGACTACTGAACTTGAGCATCAAAAATTCCGTGACAAATATATTACTTATATGACTAACAATACTAAGCATTAACGCAACATTTATATCCAATGCGGTACTTGATCAAATTAAGTTGAGTTACAATTTATCCTGAGCAGTACCTCCTTCAACAAACACTTAAGAACCCATATATGTGAATAATTCTTAATACCCAGAGAACTAAACAAAATCTGTTTTTACAGGATAGATCGTAACCAACTTCTCCTTTTCTGTTATAGAACATCCTCACATTGAAATTAGCAGCAGCATAAGTTCTGCACTAAAACCTGCGAATACGGGTATAGATAAGTTGTCATCGATCCCTGATAACCAGGTTTCAGCTAATGTAGCAATGGCAGCCATGACAAAAGCTACAGGATAACTTTCTAATAACACACTACCGATGACAAGATTTGTAAAGAATTCGGCAGCACTGCCCTCCAGAGACTTGTTAGTCCCTTTTATAGGAGTTTTGCCTGCGGTTATACCTACAAGAGAAGCTACCATATCTCCAAGGGTGACCATAAGTATTGAAGCAATCGCCACCTCCTTGCTATACACTCCGATAGCAACGACAGAACCTAAGACAAAAAAAACATGCCCTCCTACGCATGACCTTTCTTTATCCCTGTACAAAAAATCCAGCAATGGAATTTTGGTACCATGACTAAGACGGAAGTGTTCGATCAACAAAATGAACGCAAGATATACAATGAGCATATCCAGTACTATCTGCTTTCCCAGGTAAACATAGACTAGTACGATAATAAAAGATGTAACATGGATGCTCTTGCGCAGGAGTTCTCTGATAAGAATGGATGATGCCATTTAATATTGGAAGGGATAGAAAACAGATAAAGGTTTGTGGGATTCAGAATAAAGCTCAGTAGTTTGTGTGGCTGAAATGCAAAAGATAAAAACGGAATTGTAATTTGCATTCAGGACAGATGACTCCATGAGTAAATCATCTGCCTTTTCCTGCACTATAATCTTTGTTTAACTCTTCAGTTCTCCTCAGCATGAGAAGTATGCATTTAGCACATACTCCTGCATCATTCTATGTGTATTGAAGAATGAACCGTTGATGGCAATTGAATGTGTCATCATGCTAATGAATTGCTCTCTGTTCTCATAGAAAAGAGGAACGATTATCTTTTCCAGTTTATCGTACAGAGAAGTAGCATCAAGGGAATGATTACGATTTTCCCCGTTTCCAATGACAGCCTCACCAATAGACCAACCTGTAACCCCTTCTATATGTCCTTCGATCCACCATCCGTCCAGTATACTCAGGTTTGGAACGCCATTTAAAGCTGCTTTCATCCCGCTTGTTCCAGAGGCTTCCAGGGGGGGTTCTGGCGTGTTCAGCCAGATATCTACTCCGGCTGTTATCATTGCACCCATGGTCATGTTATAATCTTCAAGATACACTACCTTAATATCACCATTTAGAATTTGCTTGGCCTGGAATATACGCTGGATAAGTTTCTTGGCCTCATAGTCCCGAGGATGCGCCTTGCCGGCATATATGACCTGGATCTTTCCTACTTGTAAAGATATCCTTTTTAGTCTTTCCAGGTCCTGGAACAGCAGATCAGCTCTTTTATATGTCGCAGCCCGTCGTGCAAAGCCTATTGTCAGTATGTTCTCATCCATGCGAACACCTGTTTCCTTGTTGATAAAATCTATCAATTTCTTTTTAGCCTGCATATGAGCATCCCATATCTCCTGTTTTGGAATACTTAGTGCATAGCGCAGGCTGAAATTATCCTGTTTCCATATAGGGATATATTTATCAAAAAGTTCTTGGAAAGGTTCTGATACCCAGGTAGCAGCATGAACTCCATTAGTAATAGAATTAATAGAATAACCGGTGAAGATAAGTCGCGTCGCTTCCCCATGCTTTTTAGCTACTCCATTAACATAGCGGCTCAGGTTAAGGGCCAGACGAGTCATGTTGAGCGAATCAACTTTATGAAGGACCCCTTCCAAAGCAAAGAAATCCTCTCTTTGTCCTAACACCTTTCGTGCCATATCGACGGAAAATTTATCGTGTCCTGCAGGAACAAGGGTATGGGTCGTGAATACGCATCTTCTCCTCACAGCTTTACGATCATCTTCAATTAAATAGCCTCTGCCATCTTTTTTTGCGTGTTCATCCAGTAGCTCGAGTGTAAGAAGCGCTGCATGCCCCTCGTTCATGTGGAAACTCCGGATATTTTGATGACCAAGGGCCCGGAGCATTCTGATACCTCCAATGCCAAGGATAACTTCCTGACAGAGTCTGTAGTGTTCATCCCCACCGTACAGATGATGTGTCAAAGTTTTATCCCATTCGTAATTTTCAGGCATATCTGCGTCAAGGAAATAGATAGGCACTGTGGAACCGCTAACACCTTTGACCTCATATTTCCAGGCCCTTAAATGGATAGTTCTTCCTTCCACCATAACAATAGTTCTCTGTGGCATTTCTTCCAGAAGATCTTCTACGTTCCATGCTGCTGGTTCTTCCCGCTGCCATCCATCTGCCTCGATCTTTTGACGGAAGTATCCCTTGCGATACAGAAGAGTTACCGCAACCATTGGCACCTTTAGGTCAGCCGATGAGCGGATCGTGTCGCCTGCCAATATCCCCAAGCCACCGCTGTAAGTATGGATTTTTTCATCAATTCCTATCTCCATAGAGAAATAGGCGATTGATCTTTGTTCATTTGTAAATTGCTGCATATTATCCTCGTTATTGTATCAATATTAAGTAAACCAACTTTGAACGCAGACCCTCTCCCTCTTTCCCCGGCACAACTCGCCAGAGTTTATGAATGAAGCAGGAGTTGTAGTAATTTTGCATTGGTCAGAATACCGGGATTTTTTGGTCCATGCAAGGATAGTGCCACCGATTATACCATCGCCAGCTCTGACCTTGCTGATAAACATATTATAGTTATCACTTTTTGCCGGTTTCTTGATTTGCAGTTTTATTTTTAATCCTCTATTAATATCTTGCCTGACAAAAACACTGAATTCAGGAATAATCCTAATCACATCTTCTTGCAGAACATGCTGAAGGGTGTTGCCGAATGTATCAATAATAACTTTTCCTTCTTTATTCTTTCCGCTAAGTGCCGGATGTATATAAAATAGAGCACTCATTTGAAGATCTTTGCTGACAAAAAAGTGATCATGTTTCACATTGGTTGAACACAGACTTCCAATATTCCTTTTTTCCACGAGTACCGGATGATGCTTTATCCTCATCCGTTCCATGGGATCATCAATCATATATGTTTTCAGACTCCGGACGGGATAAAATAGCACTGATTTTCCTCTCTATCATGTAACTTAGTTTAAGATATTATTTCAAGGTTTACAGTTTAGTATTCTTATACAGATATAAGATGATTTTATATATTTCAACTTATATATAGATTTAGTCGGACAATCGATATTAGCAATTCATTGGCCACCTTCATGAGGCTAAAAAATGAGCGACGAAGGAAAATCAAGAGAGCAGCTCCTAAAGGAAGTACAGGAATTAAAAACACGGCTTAACGAGTTTGAAACCAATTCGTTCAAGCAACGGACTGAATCTGAAATATTTGAGAGTACTATACTTCTTAATGAATTACTAAGATCTGCTTCTGATCTGATCTTTTGCAAGGACATACGAGGTAAGTATCTTGAGTGCAATCCTGCCTTTTCAAAATTCGTTGGTCTCCCAAAAGAAGAGATCGTAGGAAAAACCGATAATGACCTTTTCGGAAATGAACTTGCTGATCATTTCCGTGCGAAAGATCAAAAGACCATTGAAGAAAATAGTCATTGGAAGGGTGAAGAATGGGTAGTTGACTCCAGTGGGCAGTATGTTCTTTTTGAAACATTCAAAACGCCCCTTTACACATCAACTGGCATTCTAGTAGGGATCCTGGGTGTCAGTCGGGACATTACTTCCAGAAAACAGGCAGATGAGGAACGTGAAAAAACACATGGCCAGCTTCTGTCAATCCTGGAAGCCTTTGATCAGCCAGCTTATGTTTGTGATCCGGTGACTTACGAGATACTGTTTGTGAATTCACCTCTGAAAAAAAAGTATGGAAATGAAATTTTGGGGAAAAAATGCTATTCAGCATTTCAGAACCTTTATGAGCCTTGCTCGTTTTGCACTAACGATCTGATCTTTGGAGAGAATCTGGGCCAAACGCATATCTGGGAATTCCAGAATAACATCGATAATCGATGGTATCGCTGTATAGATAAAGCTATAAAGTGGCCTGATGGACGAATGGTGAGATTTGAAATAGCAATAGATATCCACGAACAGAAAATATCAGAACAAGTACTGCAGGAAAGCGAAAAGAAATATCGTGCCTATATTGATAACTCCCCTCAACTTATTTTTGTGGCAGATGCTGCAGGCAGATACATTGATGTCAATCCTGCTGCATGTGCAACGACCGGATACTCTAAAAATGAACTGTTGAACATGAGACGTCTGGAACTATATGCTCAGGAATCGCAAGAATCTGCCATTAGTTCATTTGAACAGCTTCTGAATACAGGCAGATCAACCGGAGAATTCTGTTTCCTTAAGAAAGATGGAAGCAGATATTATATGATAGTTGAAGCTGTGAAACTGTCCGAAGACAGGTTCATAGGTTTCTGTACTGATACTACCGAACGCAAAAGAACCGAAGAAGATCTCCTGAAAGCTAAAATTGCTGCAGAGAACTCCAATCGTACAAAGAGCGAATTCCTTGCCACTATGAGCCATGAGTTAAGAACACCACTTAACTCGATCATAGGTTTCTCAGAGGTACTTTCCGAAGGATATTTTGGTCAGATCAATGATAAACAGGCAAAATATCTGAAAAACATATTCAACAGTGGAAAACACCTGCTAAACATAATTAATAATATTCTTGACATCTCAAAAGTTGAGTCCGGTAAAATGCAGTTATATAAAGAGAAGATATATGTAAAAGATATTGTGGATGAAATGATCTCTGCCATGCAGCATCTTGCAGCAAGTAAAGAGATAGTGCTGAAACTTCGGACCTCTTCAAAGTTCGGGGCAGTGCAAGCGGACAAGGCAAAATTAAGGCAAATATTATATAATCTCATTGGTAATGCCATTAAATTCACGGAGATTGGCGGTTCTGTGACCATTGGAACAAGCGAAGATGATGAAATGGTGTATATATCTGTAACAGATACGGGCATCGGCATCCCTGCTAATGATCTGATAAAACTCTTCAAACCTTTCACTCAGCTTGATTCGTCCTGTGCAAGACAATACGAAGGCACTGGGCTTGGGCTTGCATTAGCAAAAGAACTTGCTGAACTGCATGGGGGAACTATCTATGTGGAAAGTGAGTCTGGGAAGGGCAGTACTTTTACTTTAGCTCTGCCCTTAAAAGAGAAAAGAACCACGCCATGTTCGGGAACAGAGGAAAGTATAAAAGTTCAGCAGCAGGATCCTGACTTTTTCTGTTCGGAAATATAACCGATTTTAAAAAAGAGAGGACAGATCATGTATTCTGCCATCCCATATCTTTCATAACCTGTACATCACTTGGTATGACCTTCAGACTATAGGAACAGTTTTCAGGATCCATTATGTTCCATGTTATGTCTGTGACATCAATGCCATAAACATTGCTGTAATATGCAATAATGAGTTCGGATACTGTTGGTTCTTTGAAGAACTGTATGTTACCTTCTGCGTACCATTCCATCCAGGGTGTCTCATTGCAGAGCATATTCCGGTATTCCAGTATTATGCGATCATCTTGTATCATCTGTTGGTTCATTTCATCCCATACATCATCAATGATCGCTGATGTGACAAGCCCTTGGAACATTCTAATGTTTACTGTGTGATTGGTTAGCACTTCGGCTGTCATCTGATCAGAACGATTCCCATAACCTGCATGATCACTCATGAAACTGTAAGTCAGACTATGCTGTTCCGGGAAAGATTCCATGATAAAATGATTCACCAAAGTCAGGCTGGAACCATCATACTTGTAAGTGGGTGCATTTTTGATCCAGTCCTGTGCAATAGTCTCAGCCTCTGTCGCAGATATGGTGAGTGAATACTGTCTTAGGTTAATCAATGCCTGATCTATCTCCTTCAGATCCTCTGGCATGTATTCCTGTGAATATGGATCCACTTTAACTGTCTTGTTAGAACCTGCCTGCTGCAGGCTGATCTCCACGATTCCAACATCTGTAACTACAGGCTGACCTTCCTGAGGCACATATGTATCATTCATTTCCAGAAAACCATTGTCTCTGAAAAGTTGCAGTAGATCTGCACGTGTACTTGCATTTAGTGGCTTGATGAACCTTTGGGTTAACTCATGGTCCGGGTTATAATAACTGAGGGTCACAGCACTAGCATTTATCATGAGCTCCTGAATAGCCATGTTCTGCATTACGAACCCACCGTAAGTAAGATGGATGATTGTGGCTTCATCTGTGATACCCGGTTTTTCTGTTGGCTTCTCAGTACATCCTGCAATGAACAGGCTGAGTACTAAAAATAGTGTGAATAATGCTTTATTCATGAAATCCCCCATATTGATGTTGAACTTTTAGTGCTTTAGTAATCTAAAGCTCCAATTATTTGAAGATTGCCTACAATTCGTGTTAGATCTTAGATGGAAACACCTGGATTCTGGAATTGTCAACTGTGGCTCTTCCGGTAGACCGCAATAATTGATCTGGCACTTGTGTTAATGAAAAAGCGGGAGTTAACTGTTTTATTCTTTTTAAATTTTCGAAATGGATCATAGTAACTACAATAGTTATTGGCAAATCCAATTGAATCAATGAAAATAGTCTCGATTTTTCACTATGGGAATCGAAAAGTTTCAGTTTCTGTTGTAATGTCCTTAAAAGAAACTGAGTTGAATTTTGCAATTGATGTACCAGTCAGTATTTTTATTTCTGTCAGACAGCGCAAAAAAGTTAGCTCAAGGAATCATTTTTTGAGCAATAATCGTTCATCTATAGGATAATAGGCCGTAGCAGCTTCAATGAGCTCTGTGGCAGTGTTCTTCGGGAAAGCATGCACTTCCACACGTACGCCCGAAGCCTTGAGATGGTTGACAAGAGCGGTGAAATCCCCATCACCTGTTACCAGCACTATGGTATCAACTTTAGTGGATATGGAAATCGCATCAATGGCTATACCCATGTCCCAATCTCCTTTAGTTGAGCCGTCAGGCCTCGATTTTAATTGTTTTGTCTTTACCTCCCATCCAATGTATTCTATTACCGACTTAAAACCAGACTGGTCTATTTCCTTTGTTTCCACAACATAAGCTATTGCGCGGATGAGTTGTCTTTCCCTCACCACAGCACTTAATAATTTTCCGAAATCTAATTTAGCATAGTAGTAATTTCTGGCCGAATAGAACATATTCTGTACATCTGCAAATACGGCCAATCTTTGACTTGTGAACATATGTTCTTGATTATCCTGATCGCCTGAGCCCATTTAATTCACCTGTTACTTTTTAAAAAATATTCAAACTATTTTTAGTCCAATTTTGTATTTTTAATTCAGTAGACGTAGAGGGGGAGTTATAGGACCATCTCTATCATATTCTTTTCTGTCTCACATCAATATTCTCTTCCAGACTTTCGTAGTAAGGTTCTGCCCTATTGAATAACAAATGATGAACATACAGATTTTCATTCATCCAGCCCTTTCCTGCCAAATACATAATTAGCCACCCTTAGAGCATCTCTGTCCCCCGTTTCCTTCTCACAGGAATCGCTTAGTTTTACTACAGGAATATCATTGATACTGTGCATTTTGATCACAATATTAAGAGGAGGACTTGTCCGGAAAAAGTCCTGATTATTGGTCAGGCTTGTGCCAATGCCAAAACTACAGTTGATCCTGCCTTCACAATGTTCTTTAAGCCTGATTGCATCTGCAGCATGCAGAGAATCACTGAAAACCAGTACTTTTTTCATAGGGTCTATTCCCATCGAGATATAATGCTCGATCACCTTATCAGTGAAACCAAAGGGGTCACCACTGTCATGCCTCACACCATCATATAGCTTGGAAAGCCAAAGGTCAAAGTCTGCAAAAAAGGCATCGGTGCCGAATGTATCCGAAAGAGCTATGCCCAGGTTGCCTGCATAGACCTTTGCCCAGTTATCAAATGCAAAATAATTAGCCCTGCGCAGACTCATCAGGGCGGAATTACCCATGATCCATTCATGTCCGATGGTACCTACAGGCTTTATTCCATATTTTCGCGCAAGATACACATTGCTTGTCCCTGTAAAGCATGGCAGATCGCACAAAACCTCGACAACCTTCTCTTGCAATCGGAAGCTTCGTCGCCTACGGGTTCCGAACTCTGTGAACAGGCAACCATGACCATGAAGTTCTTTGCCGATGGAATGGATCTTCTCTACGTAATGCTTAAGGAGAATTTCCTCTCCCGAACCATCGGAGAATGACTTCTCTTTCCAGGTTTTTTCCACTGTACTGAAATATAGCTCCGAGACAGTAGCCATGAGCACCACTTCCCAGAGAATGGCACTGTGCCAGGGACCTTTTATCCTTAGATCAAGGTCGTTGTCCTCTGTAAGCCCCACATTCACCTCACCCGGATCAAAATGATAGTTCTTCAGATATTCCAGGTACATAGGTTTAAAGAAAGGACAGACAGCTTTCAACCAGCTGCACTCCTCTTCGGTCAGCGTGATCTTTGGAAAGTGAACATCCAAAATGTTCCTTAGATCTTTTACAAACTTCTCATTAAAACGCTGCCCACCCCTGTTGATGAAACGATATTCGACATGTGCCTCAGGGAACAGCTCCAGTACAGCCATCTGCATGCTTAGCTTGTACAGGTCATTGTCCAGTATAGATTGAATCACACCTGATCTTCCTACATATTTGTGGATATATGCCTGTACTTTATACCTTATGTGCCTGTCGATTATGTGCGCTCCGTATCATGTTGAAAGATAACTCTGATATTGGCTCGCGCTTAAAATAATTGACAATGTATGATAGATGACCTGAAAGAAAAATGAGGTATTCAGGATTCAAAAAACTTTTAAAAACATCAAGAAAAGTAAAAGACCAGGTAGATTATTCCGGTCTCACAAGTATCTTTGAAGCCATACCTTTACCCAGCGCATATTTACAACCGCTTATTTCGACAATAAGAGAACCCATGTGATCCCTGGTCACTTTTAGAGGGCAGTTCTCAATGAAACCCATAGCTTTCAGGCGCTCTGCAAGTGATCTACTTGCATTGATCCCAGCAACTTTGGTCTCAGTACCTTCGGAAACCATTGCAAGGGGAATAGGTGGGGCCATAATTCATACCTCTGCGACAATCTTTTTTAGTTTTTCTGTCAACTGCAGTTCTTTTAGACATTTCACATCCGAACCCAAGGATTCGAATGTTTTGTCACTCCATGCATATTAGTCATAACTAATATGATTAGACGGTTCTATCTAGGGCATGCTAGTATATAAGCTTGTCTCCACTACAATCTGTAGGGGTGACTAATAATATAACAAAACTAATATTAGGTAAATATATTCCCTCACTGATTAAAGGATGCTTCTGAAATGGATTTTAGCTAAAATTAAAAACGGAGCCGGTACCTATCCCCCTCTATCAGGTACCTGTTTTAGGTCATATTTACTTTCTGATATAGTAGATAGAAACTACTATCAGAACGATCAGTGCCAGTGTAATTCCTGCTGATACATATGACCCTTTGTTATTAGCAGTGTCCACTGCTGTGACATTTGATGTCTCCTTCTGTTCTACTGTGGTACCTGTGATTATTGATACGAGCATTACAGGCTTGGTTTCGACCGGATGAGACACTGAATCCTGTTCCTGGACACTCTCGGTTGTATCAAGCTCTATTACATGGGCTTCTCCATATCCACTTGACCGGGGAATCGCGCTCTCAGCATCTGGTACCTCCACAACTTCGGCTTCCTCAGTGATGTACTCATCAGCAGAGTCTACAATAGGTGCTACCACTTCTGTTTCTTCAACATCATTTGAGTTGTTGGATCCATCCTCTTCATCCTCTTCATCTGTAGTATCCTGAGTCTCCTCAACGGGTTCTGCTACCTTGACAGGTTCAACCTCATTAGTAGAGTTGTCAACAATATTCACCGGAGGCCAGCAAGCCTGAGCACCTGTACTGAACGCAATCAGGACCAGTAATGCAATTAACATTCTCATTTTGATCACCCTCGTACTCCATCTTTTTATCTAACTTACAAAACATTCTTTGCTCTTCTGAAGTTGCATCTTTTTTGTTTTTAGACAAACAGGAATCAGATTCTTGTAGATTTAAACTTTATGAATATCTTATGCATGTTGATACTCATAATGATGATGTAGCCCAAAATGAAAAAGAAACACGAATACCAAAGAAGTAAGATAAGTCGAGGATCTGATCCACTTGTATGCAACATCAAAACAGAATTCCATCATTCGGTCAAATCATACCGTTTCATCAACTTTCTGCAGCGTCTTTAAGATAGGCTTCTAAAAGATCTTCGGCCAATACTCCATAGACTCCGGCATCATACCCCATCCCCGTAATTAGCAATGTCGGGCCGAGGTTCGAGCATTGCAAGGCAAGGGTGAGCAACGAGCAGAAAGGCAGCCCGTCACTAACCCGACCATCTTATCTTGAATTTTTAGACATATTCTCTCTTTAGACCTACAAGCATTAAGAATCCTATAACTGTAAGGATAGCTTCGAATCCCGGAGCCTTCTGTAAATTGGTCGCATTACTTGTTGGCACTTGAGAAGTTGGCTTTTCCTCAGTTCCATTGCTGATCATAACTTCACTAGTCTGTTGTTGCTGAGTTAAGTTAGCAGTCGTTCCAGTCGAAGTTACAGAAGTAGTTTGTGGATAGTCATTGGCGTCTCCCGGAAAAGTCAGAGCATTAATCTCTTCGATATTGGTAAAGCCATCATTATCCGAGTCAAAGGTTTCTATTGATGTAAAGTCTCTTCCGCTTATTGCATATGCTATACCGTAAGGATTTCTTGGAGATCCTCCCCCGGAAGTATGACAGGTGTTACATGAATCGAGCTTTGTGCTAACAGTATTATATTTCTCCTTGAAAGCTCCAAAATAGGTGAGTCTTGCTTCCGCCATGGGCAACCCGATCAAAACTATTGCTGCTAAAAATAATGTCAGAGTTAGTTTATAGTTCATATTTATCACCAGAAATGTACTCATTATCAGTAAGTTATTCACTAGCTATTAAAGTACTCTCAATGTGTGTGGGTACATGACTTCCGATATCACAGTGTCAGATATACTAAAGTGCCTTCTCGTTCAAGAATAAGGCGAGGTTCGAAGAAATCCACTCTGACAAGTACCCAGCAACCTAAAATAACAATCGTAGATCCAAACCTCATTATTCAAACGCGGACGCACCCCACAGAGCACATCAATGCTCCAGTTCCTTAAAAAAGGCTGTTGTTATAAGTGTAGCGCAGAAGGGCAGCTCGTCAAATGTCTCTGTTCTTCAATAAAAATTATATTCTACATGGCAGCATAAATGCATGCAGGTTTCATGGTATATAAGCGAGTAGTATTGAAAATTATTAATCGTGATAGATGCGGTAAATATATATAGCATCAATTCAGTATATGTAATGATAAACCATGATAAATGCACAAGGACACGAAACAGAAATGACGCAGATCGTTATAACGCTGATAACAATGACCATAGCAATGCTTGCATACTATTCTCTTTTCACTTATCATGGAGTGATTTGATAGTTATTATAATACCCTCGTTCACATAATCTCTTCCTCCTATCTTTTTGTTTTCATTTTTATACACAGCGACATAAATCTCCATGCAATGATGTCCGTACTTCACATATACAGGCAGTTGTAATGATCGATATTTTCAACATCTAAAGAATGTATTAAGGTCGTTACGTATTATTACAATTATAATAACGATATTCTTTTTCGAGTTCAATGTAATTTTGCCATATGGAATACATTTTAATAATAGAATTGAGTAAAAACCTATATCAATTCGCAATTGTGACTAACCAGTTTTCATTTGTTCTCAGTAATTCCGGGTACTGACTTTAAGTAAATGGTGTTTCATAAATGCGTTTTGGTTTTCCTTAATTTTCCATAGTTTGACGTTTGACATTATGGACTTAAAATAGTATATGACTACAAGTAAAGTAAAAAATATTTTAAAACAAGGGGAGAGGTACATGAGTTCAAAAGATAATCTTAAAGCAGCATTTACCGGCGAATCAATGGCAAACAGGACATACCTAGCCTTTGCAAAAAAAGCAGATGATGAAGGA
This sequence comes from Methanomethylovorans sp., assembly GCF_041305605.1. Taxonomy (GTDB): domain Archaea; phylum Halobacteriota; class Methanosarcinia; order Methanosarcinales; family Methanosarcinaceae; genus Methanomethylovorans. The sequence goes on along the minus strand of NZ_JBFYLB010000176.1, from coordinate 3,122 downwards.
TATCCTCAGATAGCTAAACTATTCAGAGCAGCTGCTGCTGCGGAAACTGTCCATGCATTGAACCACCTGCAGCGTATGGGTGGGATTGGAACTACAATGGACAATTTGAAAGAAGCAATAAACGGTGAGACATACGAATTTGAGGATATGTACCCAAAATTCATAGAGGAAGCAAAGACTGAAGGAGATAACAGGGCTCTCTGGAGTTTTGAAGTAGCAAATAAAGTGGAAAGGATCCATGCCGGACTATTTGAAAAAGCACTGTCTGAGATCGGAAAGAACGAAGAGGTTGATTACTACGTATGCAGCGTTTGCGGACATACTCACGAAGGCAAACCTGAAGGAAACTGCCCGATCTGTGGGGCACCTGCATATAAATTCGAGAAAATTGACTAACAGTATGGATTAAAACTACATTGCTTCCTACATTGCTTCTGGAGGGCAACAGCACTTATCGAGGGTCCTCAGATAAAAAACTCTCGATAAACTTTTTTTTCATACTGCATCTCCTTGAACGGAGTATATTTTGAGTTGTCCGGACCGTATACCCGACCTTCCGCAGATGTTCTGGAATTTTGCCAATTATCTGAATTGAAGTTATTTGTCAACTGCTCAAAATGAGCACTCAATTCTTTGATGGACCGCCTGATTCAAGGCAGTGAATAGTGCAGTACATCACATTGCGAACACAATTACGCTTAACATACATCTTTTTACCACATTTTTGACAGGTTACAGCTACAAATTCCATATAATTGCCTCCCCTCTTTTTTTGGTTATAGGTAGTGAACACATTATCATAGCAGACAATGACCAGGAATTTGGAGTCCCAGTTTTTCGTAGTCCTTTTTGTGAAAGGACGATACCCCCTTCTCCGATAAAACTACATAAATATATCCATATTTTTGTGTATAATACTCAACATTATAATGAGGTATACTTGGTAAACAGAAATAAACGATAAGCAACAAATAGTGTATTAGCATAAAAGAACATTCTGATCTTTTTTAAATGATGGGGGACAGAAGACCAATGAGCGATACTACGGATAATGGGGATGAAAGTTCTGATAAAAGATCCAAAGAACCCAATTTTCTGATCAATGAAAAAAGCCCATACCTGCTTCAACATGCATACAATCCTGTGAAATGGTACCCTTGGGGGGAAGTAGCTTTCGAAAGGTCAAGAGCTGAGAATAAGCCTATCTTCCTTTCCATAGGCTACTCAACCTGTCACTGGTGCCATGTAATGGAAAAAGAATCCTTTGAAGACCCTGATGTGGCCAGGCTCATGAATAAGACCTTCATCTGCATTAAAGTTGATCGGGAAGAGAGGCCGGATATAGACAGCGTCTATATGGCTGTCTGCCAGGCTATTACAGGACGTGGAGGCTGGCCACTCACAATATTTATGACCCCTTCCAGAGAGCCGTTCTTTGCAGCAACGTATATTCCAAAGCAAGGCAGATTCGGGAGTGCCGGAATGCTCGACATCATCCCCCATATAGCAAACTTATGGGCACAACAGCAGGAAGATATACTGCAGAGCGCCAGACAACTGAAAGCTGCCATCTCTCCTGAAGTTTCACAGGGTTCTGCTCAAGGTACCGGCACCGAACTGAACGAAAAGACCCTGCACACCAGCTACTCACAATTGCTTTCCGCATTTGACCGTCAGGAAGGAGGCTTTGGCAGGGCTCCGAAATTCCCTACTCCCCATAACCTTACCTTTCTTATTAGATACTGGTACCGTACCGGAAACATAGAAGCATTGCAAATGGTGACAAAAACCCTGGATGCCATGCACATGGGAGGCATATATGATCATGTTGGATCTGGTTTTCACCGCTATTCTACAGACAGTAAGTGGCTGGTACCTCATTTTGAGAAGATGCTCTACGATCAGGCAATGCTAATCATAGCATACACCGAAGCTTTCCAGGCAACAGGCATCGAACAGTACAGACAGACAGCAGAAGAAGTAATAGATTATGTCCGTAGAGATATGTGCTCTGCAGAAGGAGCCTTCTACTGTGCGGAGGATGCAGATAGCGAAGGGGTGGAAGGTAAGTTCTATCTCTGGAAAGAGGAAGAAATATATGAAATCCTTCCCGCAGAAGAAGCGGATCTGATATGTAAAGTATATGGAGTATCTGCCGAAGGGAATTATAACGAGGAAATATCGGGTATTGTCACCAGGCAGAATATACTGCATCTGGCAAGACCAATACAAGAAATAGCACATGAACTTGGACTTTCCTTAACTGAATTGAAGACAAAGCTTGAGTTGTCAAGAAAAATGCTTTTTGCCAGAAGGGAAAAAAGAGTTCATCCTGCCAAGGATGACAAAGTATTGACAGACTGGAACGGTCTGATGATAGCTGCCCTGAGCAAGGCTTCCAGAGTTTTTGCCAGACAGGAATATGCACAAGCTGCATCCCGGGCTGTAAACTTCATCCTTCAGGAAATGTCATTCCATGATGGCAGGCTGCTGCATCGTTACCGGGATGGTGAAGCCTCTATCACTGGTTTCCTGGAAGACTATGCCTTCTTGATCTGGGGTCTCATAGAATTATATCAGGCTACCATGGAAAAAGAATATCTTGAACAGGCCCTGGGGCTTAATTCTCTGCAGATGCAGGATTTTATGGATAATGAGGGAGGATTTTTCCATACGGCAAAAGGCTCAGAAGATCTGCTGTTCCGGAACAAGGAAATATATGACGGAGCAATCCCTTCCGGGAACTCCGTGAGTGTGCTGAACCTTCTAAAGCTTGCCAGGATAACGGGCAATACAGACCTTGAAGAAAAAGCCTATGCATCAATGAAAGCATTCTCAGGTCAGGTGGACGCGATGCCTATGGCATATTCCCAATTCCTGCATGCTCTTGATTTTGCCCTTGGACCCTCTTACGAAGTGGTCATTGCAGGGAACAGGGAAGACCAGGATACCAAAGAGATGTTAGCCCTCATAGACAGATCATTCCTTCCCAATATGGTATTGCTGTTGAAGGAGAATGATAGCGTGGCGGAAATTGCTCCATATACCAAAGACATGTCAGTAACAGATGGGAGAGCCACAGCCTACGTTTGCCAGAGTTTCAGTTGTAATATGTCAACAAC
>NZ_JBFYLB010000175.1:0-4008 GCF_041305605.1 Methanomethylovorans sp. | reverse complement strand
TCTAATTAGCTCCAACAACTCCTTTTCTAATTAGACAATATTTTGTCAAAATAACCTACCAAATGAATTTTTCATTTGTAAACTATTTTGTAGCTCTGTAACAATCAAAAACTGATATGCTACAAAGCTCAGTAGAGAGTAGAGCCCTCTACTCTCTACTCTTACTTTTCTGATGTCGAATTTAACCGTATTTTTCATATGTCTGTGTGTTGGTTCACATTCTACTCTTTTCTTGTAGAAGATCATGAACAAGTTATCCCGGATATTTTGATTTCGAAGATACATTCCTATCTGTTCATGTCTACTGTTTTCATAGAGGAATTTGAGTTTGTCTTCGATTTTTGCATGTATATCTCCACCCCTTTTCCACTTCTTATTAACCCAGTGATCAATTCTTTCAATTTCACCTTCTTTGTTTACCACAGCATTTGAAGAATACGAAATAATTGGCCTTGCATTCAAATGGTACCAGATATCTGCATGATTCTGGAACGAATCATAACCTCCGTCAGCAGAATAAAAACCAATATCAGCATTCATTTCTTTCAATGCTTCAATGTGTTTGATGAGTTCAGGAGAATCTGATGCATTACCATTAGTATGGGTCATAAATATTGGGTATGTTCCAACCATTGTAATATGCGCTTTATCCATTTTACATTGATAGTGTGGATTGTAATGAGCGTGTTTATCGTATCTCGAAGCTTCAAGCGGAGTTGAATCGATCTTAGCTTCTTTTATTTGGGCAAGCTTGAGGATATTCTCACCTACTAACATCATTATTTCTTTAAGCCCATCTTCACCCAATCTATATTTCACAAAGTGATGTAATGTCTTTCCTGAAGGAACTTTTATCAATCCTTTCTCATCGTAAAAAGAGAGCAGAATAGCTTCTTCTTCGGTTAAAGAAGAAACAGTCTTCTCATAAGATAATTGTCTAAAACACATTGCAATGAAGAGTTTTATCATTGATGAGATTCTATACTTAAAATGCCAACTTTTGTTGGTATAAAAAGTACGTTCCACGTACTTTGAAATGTCTTCTATGCAGAGAAAGTGCAGGAATTGGCAAATTGAGGCGCTTTCTCTGTTCAGATAATTTTCTATGGAGTCCTCGAAGAGGACTCCTCCATACATTATATATTTTTTAGCCATGAGGAGGGCCCAATTTATGGTATTTATAGTTACCGCTCCCCCCCCCAAAAAAAAGGAGTGGAGTTAATGAAAAAAAGAATGGGTTTTTAAACTGAAGTTCTAATTAGACAGCCTCTACCTACGGCTTTTAAAAATGAAAGACGATGATTCAGAAATATAGAGTTCATCAAAAAGTGATGATAAGATTTAGCCTTCAAAACAAAAAACATGAGTTACAATCTAAACATGTGTATAGAAAACAAAAGGATTTGGTGGGATAGCGCGGATTTGAACCGCAGTCCAAGCGTCCCAAACGCTCGAGGATGGACCAGGCTACCCTACTATCCCAAGAGGGTAAGCACTGCAATAGACGTTATAGATTAAAAACCTTCCGTAAGAGATTGGTCAAAAAATACAAACTCCAGAGAAAAATGGTCAAAATATAGAAAAATGAAGGTATGGGATATAAGAGCTCATTTCCATCTTTTATATACGTCGTTGTCTATTCCCACGAGATCCAGGGCGCGCCCGGAAATGGAATTTACAAGATCATCAATGTTCTTCGGCCTGGAATAGAAGCCCGGGCATGCAGGCAGGATTATAGCTCCTGCTCTGGTGAGCTTGAGCATGTTCTCAAGGTGTATCTCGTTCAAAGGTGTCTCGCGCGGCACAATAACAAGCCTGCGTCTTTCTTTGAGGCACACATCAGCAGTTCTTTCCAGTAGATTATCCGACATGCCGTTTGCAATGGAACCGACAGTCTTCATGCTGCATGGGGCAATGATCATGCCATGGAATCTGTGCGACCCGCTGGCTATGGGTGCAGTGAACTCTCTTTCTTCATACACATAGCTTGCCATGTCCTCTACCTCCACAACTGAATAGTCAGTCTCTATTTCTATGATCTGACTTGCCGACCTGGTTATAACAAGGTGTGTGACTATGCCCATCTTAGAAAGGATCTCAAGCAGTCTGATGCCGTAAATAGAGCCTGATGCCCCGCTTATACCAACTACAATTTCCATTTTCTCACCTTATGATCTCAATAAGCTCGTCTATCATTGCCTCGGAAGCCTTCACAATGGCCTGGATCTCATCAACAGTTATGTTGTCTACATGAATACCGACCATAAAGACCGTTGTACTTTGGGTGGCAGAGCTGATCTTCCTTGCTCCGCGTAGGGCAATCTCATCTTCCCTGTGTCCTGGTGCACTGGTCACCGAGGCTGAAGCACGATGACTTTCCCTATCATAGATGCCCATAGCAACAGCACCTATGTGTTCCCTGCCACCGGACAGCACAAAGAACATATCTTTGCCTACAGATTCACCTTTTAGAAAAAGTTGCACCCTCCCTACTTCTCTTTTGATCTCGATCATGATCACAGCTCCGTGAGCCTGAACTGTTTTGTGGTCCTTTTTACCTCGAAGAACTCTCTTGCGGCCTTTCCCACTTCCTCACGGAACTCCTTTGGCGTATAGACACCCATTTTCCAGTTATCCCAGTGAGCTTTCTCAAGAGTGGCCACTACATAAGAAGCCTCGTCCAGTCTTACCATCCTGCCGTTGAGCTTCACAAGTGCCTTAAGCTCATGGATCTCCGGAGAACGAGGTATATCTATGAGCACGTCCGTGGGATCAATACCAGCCATAGCTGCTATCTCAGTCTCGATCCTGCGGATGTTGCACCTGTGTTTCAAAACACCCTCGGTAACCTCTTCGAAACCGACATATAAAGCTCTTTTATAAAGCCTGCGTTCTTCAAGGCGTCGTGCCAGATTGCCGGCATATCCGTCGCCAGAACGCATGATATGTAACAAATGTGCATCATCCATCTGCCGCAGTTCCGTGGGTTTGATCGCATTATTCTTAATAAGTTCCTCAATGGCCCGAATACACATTGTTTCCGCTATACGTGATACATGATGATAGTAAACCGATGGATGCATAAGGAACCTGGAAACAAGCAAGGACTCTGCGGCCTTGACGCCTCCTGAGCCTACTACTAGCTTATCTTCATAGAACTGCATCTCATGGATGAGCCTGACATGATCCACTAGCCCGAATGCGACACCAGTGTAGTGCGAATCCCTTACAAGATAATCCATACGGTCCACATCGATCTCACTGCTGAGGATCTTGCCGAGATCAGTCTCCCCTTTAATGTGTTTCTGGATGGTCATAGGGCTAAGACCATGTTTATCCAGTATTTCCGCGATCTCACCCTTGCGCAGCAGGTGGAGCACATCTTCATGCTTCTGGCGTGTATATTGAGTAATGAAGCTCTCTGTTACATGAGAAAGAGGACCATGTCCAATATCATGGAGCAAAGCTGCGACTCTCAGTTCATCCTTTTCCTGCTGAGACACTGAATCTATCTGCCTTGTCAGCGTGGTAGCAAGATGCATAACGCCCAGAGAATGTTCAAAACGTGTGTGATTGGCACCCGGGTACACAAGATTTGAAAGCCCTAGTTGCCTTATCCTGCGCAGGCGTTGCATGGGAGGAGTATCTATAAGGGAAAGCGTGAGCTCATCGAGTTCGATGTAACCGTGAATGGGGTCACGAACAACCTTCATATTATTTAAATATCCCCTCATCCTATAATGCTGTTCCTCTATCATAATTAATGTCTATTAGAACTTAACCGAGGACATACATGCTCATACTTTCCGGAGGGACCGGGACTCCCAAACTTCTTGAAGGACTCAGGACAATACTACCTGAAGAGGATATCACTGTTGTTGTGAATACGGCAGAGGACATGTGGGTATCCGGTAATCTGGTAACACCGGATATCGATACTGTGCTCTATCTTTTTTCCGGGAAACTTGATACAGCTAAGTGGTGGGGTATTAAGAATGACACTTTCAT
>NZ_JBFYLB010000174.1:0-16602 GCF_041305605.1 Methanomethylovorans sp. | reverse complement strand
CGATGGTCGCCAGTTTTTTTGGCATGAACGTACATGTCCCTTTCCAGAGCAATCCACATGCTTTTATGATAATATTTATGATGTCAACATTGTTCTCTGTGATATTATCAGTATTTATGGTCAGAAAGGAACTATTCTAAAAAATACAAATGTACCCGAATGCCACAACTGGCTAAAACTAAGTATCCCATTGTAGATCTATATCTTTTCGATGATGTAAAGTGCACACCATCGAAAGATCATATTTCATCACAAGATGGTGTATTGATCAGCAATATGCTACTTTTGAGGGAGCATCTTCCATTACTACCTTTGTAATGTCCAGAAGGATCAGCATTCTGTCTTCCAGCTTACCAACACCTTTTAAATAGTTAGCATTGATCTTGCCGGAGATTAGATCAGGTACTGGCTCCACCGTGGATGAGGACAATCTCATGACCTCACTTACAGAGTCCACAACCATACCAACAACATTTTCATCGACTTCCGCTACTATGATGCGCGAGTTATCATCGTGTTCCTTTTGCTGCATACCGAATCTTGTATCAAGGTTAATGACCGTTATGATCTTGCCCCTTAAGTTGATGACACCTTTAACATAATCAGGGGAATGAGGAATACGTGTGATGTCAGGTATTCGGATTATCTCCTGCACCTGCATGATATCAAGTCCAAACTCTTCTTCAGCCAGCTGGAATACCACAAGTTGCAACAGTTCTTCAGAACGTGTTTCTTTTTTCAGTCCTGTTTCTTTTTTTAGTGCTAATTCTGCCATGAAGATACCTCGAAAGATATAGAATGTTATTATAATAATAAAATGTATATAAACATTCTTATGAAAGTTTCTTCTTATTGAGAGCACATAAAGAAAATGGACCTAGTCTTAAAATTAGTATAAAGTTTAAACCGACTGTCCGGAGAATAGATAAGATAAGCAATGGTGGCACCATGAAAAAATAATATAACATGGGCCATATTACTTTACAAAAAACTCCTAAATAAGCTTCAGTTCAAAGCCTACAACAGGCTGCCCCAATCCAAAATTAACCAACACCTGCGGATAAAGTTCACCTATGACACCTATCTTACTTCCGTTGACAAGGATATCAGCACATCTGCCATTAATGAATGCAGGATCCTCTGATCTCACAACCTCATACAGCATCTGTTTTTCTCGCATGAGAGCATCAACCAATTCTCTTACTTCAGTGAAATTTGCAGTGGCATGTATAGATACTGCCGCAAGGTGCAGACCGTTTTTCCCATTGACCACAACCTCACCTACTTCAAATATACGTTGAGGCAGCTCCCTGTGCTGGTTAAGAGATAGTATTTCCATCAGGTTAGGCAAAAGTGTAGTCCGCACCATTGTCTGATCTTCGCTGATGGGATGCATGACACAAGTGACATCATCGGTCACGGGACGGCACATCCATTCAAAGTGAACTTTTTCGCTGGTAAGTGTAAATGGCATCACTTCAGAATATCCAAGACCTACCATAATGCTTCTTACGTGGCCACGCTCCAGTGAAACAGGGTGCTGAGTCCCGATCGTAGCATTCATAGGGAAGATAGGCTTTATGTTCTTATATCCGTAGGCTATGGCTATGTCCTCTATAAGGTCCGAGTTGTCCAGAATATCGGCCCTGTAACCCGGAACCTGAACTTCCACACTGCCGTCCCCCACCATCTTTGCACCAAACCGCATACGTTCAAGCATTTCAGCTATCTCCTCAGGAGAAAGCTCGATACCTGATAGATCCAATACTTCCTCTGAAGTGAGCTTACGTATTTCAGGAGCCATATCAGGTGTCATATTCTCCGTACCATCTGCATTGATGATGCGTACGAACTCCACCTGGCCACCCCTCTCTGCAAGAGCAGTTGTGACTATGATAAGAGCTGTGTATACAGCATCACTAAGACCTGTGACGTCAATAAAGAGATCTGTAGTGCCCTCGTGCACCCGTGTAAGAGTACCGTTTATGATAGGCGGGAAAGAAAGTACATTACCATTGGCATCTGTGATAAGTGGATATTTAGACAGACCTTCTACAAGATGGGCAAACTTCACTCCTTTTGGATGCTGCTCAAGTATTTCCCGCATGGACAAAGGCTCTGTGAAGTCCAGAGGCACGAAAGCGAAATCCGGATCTACCGCCTGGTATTTGAAAGGTGGTTCGATATAGGCCATATCGTGTACACCGATGGAAACTTTCTTACGGTTACGGCCGATAGCCCAGTGAAGGTCTTCCTGCAGGTCCATAAGAGATTTTATTGATGAGGAAGTGAACTTCACACCTCTTACTATGGCACATCCCAGAACAGGCCTTACCTTATCTATTGCAGCATCTTTGTAGATCTCAACACTATAAGGTTTGACCTCGTACTCGCAAAGTCCTTTCTCAATCCCAAGGAAGCCGCGCATGGCCCTTGCGGCACCCTCCACACTGTAGAGGTCCGGCCGGCTTGGGAAAAACTCAATGTCAACGTGATCATCTTCTACACGTTCGACATCCGCACCAATCATTGGAATGCGGCTGACAATGGTTTTCCTATCGGCACCTGTAAGCTTTTCAAGGTCATTGTAATCTAGGGTGATAACTGGCATGGAATGTAGCCTCTTATGTATTGAAGGACTGAATGCTACCTGAACATGAACCATCTGAGATTTAATATTTTTGTTCAGCCCATGCCTGAGATACTTCACAGCATGATTGATACAAGAACCGTGAGCTTACCCAGATTGTTGCCAAAAAAGACCACGCTGAACCAGATGATAGGTTCTACTGCTGCCAGGAGATAAAAAGCATAGTTATTCATTGATTTTCTTACTTTTTTAGTATAGCCGAATGCATAGAACATGACAGGTACAAAGCTCAAAGAGAGGAGAGGAAGAACATGGACGAAAACTGAAAAAACCAACAGTGCAATGGATGCAATGTTAAGACATTTCAGCAATCCGAATTCCCTGTGGTTGCCCATCACTACCGGGATAGTGAGAAGACCGTTCTTTCTGTCACCTTCTACATCTCTCACGTCGAATAATATCTGGATGGCGACCATTCTTGTAAATACAAACCCTGCCATGATCAAAGCTGCCACAGTGATGGGAATGGAGTAGTAGAAGAAAAAGAACAGGACAAGCAAAGCCCAAACAGCTGAAACGAAGAAGTTCTTAAAAGCAATTATCTTTTTTGTAAGTTTCTTGAAGTAGGAACTGTAAAGAAGCCCAAGTACAAGCACAACAAACCCCAGAAGCATTGTTATACTGTTGCTGAAGTGCATGAAAAGCATTGTAAGAATAGCGAATGATCCTGCAACAACGATATATGCTTTCTTGTTACCAGAAAGGTACTTCGCCCTTGCGGAATTGGTTAGCAGATCATCATCTGCACCCCGTGTATAGTCATAAAGGTAGATAGGATAGAATATCAGATAGGTCACAAGCAGAAGGTCCGATCCGATCGGTAACCCAAATATAAGAGAGCACATTGCCATCACGCAGACAGCACCAAGAGCAAAAAGATGACCTCCAAATATGAACTCCTTCCAGAAAGAGATAAGCATTTTTTCTATATCTATGCTAACATTATTGTTTGCTGATACATACTTGAACATGGAAACCATGATTTAGACAGGGAGTGGACATGGTTGTAAGTATTATGAACATAAAATTATAATTTAGACTGAAAATATGTGCGAATAATTGATTTCTTGTTCAAAATAAAAATTATGTTCATAAAAACATGTTCCTGACAAAGTCCGCATTAGAGACCGAATAGATAGAAAACAACATCAATAGCCAGATAAGCATGGGAATTAGTAAATTTATAAATACGATATAATAATTATGTGTGTTCACATGAATACTTATACTGTTGTGTAAAATGATGGCTTATCTGCATGCTTTTTACACAAGATAAAAGCCATAAAATAAAAGGCTATTTATAAAACATTAGTGGGCGCCACACATATCGATAATAGAAAGCACCTTGATGAACATCTACATAAATAATATGGCATAAATATTATATTATTACTTAAAAATATGTTCACAAATATAGCACATTAAAAATTAAACATATATGAATGGATTTGAGATGGAGCTCAAAGAAGAACAAAAAATAGTCTTTAAAATTACAATAATTGATTTGATCTACGCAAAGTTAAAGTAACTTAAAAAGATGAATTAAAAAGCAAAAGGATTGTCAAATAAATTGAATTTAAAAAAAGATGTTTTTATTGATAAAAAGGAAATGTGATGTGGACAGTGGTACCTACATGTTCCTCGCTTTCGATCCATATCTGTCCACCATGGGCATCAATAATGGTCTTACAGATATAAAGACCCAAACCTGTGCCACCATATCTTCTGGTCATCGAACCATCTATCTGATAGAATTTCTTGAATATCTCACCTAACTGTGCCTGGGATATACCAATACCAGTATCTTTGACTTGCATGTGAAGGCGACCTTCCTCCCTCTTAACGTTTATGAAAAGACTTCCACCCGCCGCTGTAAACTTAATAGAGTTCTCAATTATGTGTAACAACACCTGAGGCATATAGTCCTGATCAGCCCTGATCATGGGTTCATATGATGAAACATGACACTCCACATTAATACGGGATTGTTTTATCTGTGAATCCAATGAATACAATGCCTGGTCCACAAGTTCCTTCAGGCTGACAGGATCGAACTTATATTTTGCCTTCCCTGCATTCACAATGTTCAAGAAGAGCAGGGAATCTATGAGCCTTTTAAGGCGTGCTGAATTGCGTACAATCGCACCCATAGCCTTTTTCTGCTTCTCATTAAGGGAACCCAGTACCCCTTCATCAAGAAGCTCACTATAACCTTTGATACTGATAAGTGGGGTCTTGAGCTCATGACTGAGATTTGAAAGGAATTCATCCTTCATTTTATCCATGGATTTTAACTCTTCATAGGCTTTTGCAAGTTCCACCTCTTTCTTTTTACGCTCAGTGATGTCCTCTCCGGAACTGATAGTGCCCATAATACGGCCAATTTCATCCCTAAGCACTACATCATGCCAGAGAATGAGCCTTTCTTCTCCGGCCCGAGTTTGCACATAATTCTCCATAAAGGAAGGTGGTATCATTTCACCTGCAATGATCTTCTTAAAACTCTCTTTTGTTATATTGCGTACCCGGTCAGGAACGAAAGTATCGAACCAGTTCCTGCCGAGAACCTCATTCTCAGCATATCCAAGAACTTCACAGGCCTTCCTGTTAACCAGCACGATCTTCATGTCTGTATTAACCACACCAATAAGAGATCCTGCCACATCGAGATACTGATGAGCTTTGTTCCGTTCTTTAATTACAAGTTCTTCAGCCTGCTTAAGGTTAGATATATCATAAACTATTGCCTGCATACAAGCAGGATCATCATCTGCGGAACATGTATTATGGAGATGGATATTGACCCATTTAACACGGCCGTCTATGCGCACGATACGATAGCTATGCTCACCGGAATATCCGGATATGCGCATGGCTTTTTCAGCATGTCGACTGAAAGAGGAGAGGTCATCCGGATGCAACAAATGTGCCCAATTAACTCTTCCGGAAAGGAAATCTTCATTTTCGTAGCCTGTTATGCGTTGTACGGCACCTGCAATGAAATGTATATTGCAATAGGGATCCGCCTGAAGAAGTATCCCTTTAAAATTCTGCACAAAGGAAGTGTACTTTTCTTCCATTCTGCGAACTTGCTCATCCAAACATCTTGAATTCGAACTATCTTCAAGGATCATCAACAGGCTTACTGTGTCCTCTTCTGTTACTTTCAGAGGATATACCTTCCAGCAATACGAATATTCACCATCAAGTGTAATAAGAGAGCATTCGAGATCCATGGGAGAAGATGAAGTGTCCGACAAAAAAGAATAGCATTTTTCTCTTACATCATCGCGCACTTCTTCTGGAACAAAAGCCTCAAACCAATCCATACCTTTGATCTCTGTTCCTTTGCAAACCAATATTGCAGATGTTCTTGTACTCACGCGTTGAATACGCATATCTTTATCCAGTACAACCATCATGGCACCCATAGTTTCAAAACAAAATGCTGCCATTGAGGATTCACCATTTTCAAGATCTTGAACCAATCTGCGCAACATATCTGCATTTAATGCAGAATGTGTAGATTTTGCACTTTGGGGATCAAAACACTTGTTTCCAGTGATCATGATAACAACAGAATTACTCTTGAAAGGGATTAGAATAAACAATTAAATGTATAATCATATCTTATATATATCTTTCTGCATAGATTTTGTAGCTGCTATCTATTTTCCGAATCTATGCCGTACTCTTCGGCATATAAATGAATGCGATATTAGCGGAGAAACAATAGAAATTACATTCGATTGTGACTGTAACTCCTTACAAGATCTGACTTAATAAGACGAGGTAAGTATCGAAATTTAATCAATTGTGTAACAATAACTATATATAACGACAAATCATCTATAAAAGTAATATAATAGTATTTAAATATAATATTGTAATAACGATTGGTGGAAAAATGAGCGAGAATTCCAGTGTGAACGATGAAGACAAGAAAGCGGACCTGGAAAGTGAATATGAAAATAACGAACATGAAATAGTTAAGGAGGTGACTACAAAACAAGTTATGGATGAGCTTGGCATGTTACAGCAAAAAGATACAAAAATATTAGAAAAGAAAAATGATATTGAAGATGATAAAAAAGAAACTGACGCCCCGGATATCCCCATCTATCGTCCAAGAGTAAAAGCCCAAAGCAGCGAGCCACAAATATATCAAAGCCTGTTATCAAGAAAAGAAAATATACCTAAGATCAATGAAGATATTGGACCAGAAAGAAAAACAGAACAAAATGAAGCAGTATCAAAGATATTTAAAACCGGTGAAAGTGCAGAGTCTTTGCTCAGAGATATTGAAATACTGGTACCACGTTCCCCTAAATTTGGAATGCCACGGAATATTGAAGAGAGCACACAAGGCAAAGTAGACAATAAGTATAAAAAAGAAAGCTCTGACCTTCCAAATATTGAAAATAAAATGCCTCTCATAGAGCAGAGCCCAACGATATCATTTGAGACTACCACCGTTTTACAAGAAATCACAGATGGGCCAGGTACCCTCCTGGCAGAGATGGACACTGAAAAGATACCAGTGCCAGAAGAAACTATAAAGATATCAATAATAACCAATGAAAAGGAAACACAACCAGATAACACACTTGTAGCTGATACCGGAAGTGAGATCACCGAAAAAACAGTTGCAAGCGAATGTAAGTTATCTGAAGAAGATTTGAAAAAAAAGCCATCGGTCATAGAGAAGATTCGCAGTCTGTTCCAGCAGGAAGAACAGGAGATCGAGAAATACGATCCTATTATACACGGCCAAATATCACATTTTAATGGATTGGCAGGTTATGAAGAAGTGGAACGTTACTGGGTCAGTGAACCTTATACTTTCGTAGCTATCCTGTTCAATCCTGAGCGGAACAATCATCTATACTATGTAGTGGAACCCGAACTGACCGATTTTGAACAAATTTTCCTTACTGAAATCAAAGATCGACTCCGAGATGTACTGCTTGTGGAAAAAGTAAAAGAAAATGGAGAGAAGGAAAAAATACTGGACATGAAGATCGCCTCCATCGTAAAAGATTACGCGATCGAAGTTACACCTGCGATGCTGGCAAAGATCTCCTACTATATAAAAAGAGACTTTATATGGTTCAATAAGATCGACCCACTTATGCATGATGATTCCATAGAAGATGTTTCAGGTAACGGACATGATGTGCCCATCTTCCTGTACCATCGAAAACACACTAACATTGCAACAAATGTTGTGTTTCATGAAGAAGAACTTAACTCATTCATAATCCAGCTTGCACAGAGAAGCGGGAAACACATATCTGTGGCAGAACCCATGGTTGATGCCACTATGCCTGACGGATCCAGGATCCAGATGACCCTTGGAACATGTGTCACTGCACATGGCAGTACTTTTACCATACGTAAGTTCAGTGAAGTTCCGATCACCCCTGTGGATCTTATAAAATGGGGTACATTCTCAGCTGAATCTATGGCTTATCTTTGGCTGTGCATTGAAAATAATAAGAGCCTGATCTATGCAGGAGGTACCGCATCAGGTAAAACGTCATCTCTTAACGCTGTCTCCCTGTTCATTCCTGAGAAAGCAAAGATAATCACCCTGGAAGATACACGGGAACTGAAATTACCCCACCCTAACTGGATACCTAGTGTGACCAGGGATTCTTTCACTGCAGATGAACGTGGAGCTGTGGATATGTATGACTTGCTTAAGGCTGCCTTAAGACAAAGACCGGAATACTTGCTTGTAGGTGAAGTGAGAGGAAAGGAAGCACTCACACTTTTCCAGGCCATGTCAACCGGACACACAACTTTCTCCACGATGCATGCAGATTCGGTAGCATCTGCTATTCACAGACTTGAGAATCCACCTATCAGTGTACCTCGTACTATGATCCAGGCATTGGATATAATGAGCATCCAATCCCAGACTTACACTAAAGGTAAACGTGTAAGAAGAAATATCAAGCTGGTAGAGATCACTGATATTGATCCTAATACCAGGAACATCCGAACTAACGATATTTTTGCATGGGATTCCGAAAGGGACGTGTTCATGAGGACAGGAGAATCCAAAGCTCTTATGGACATAAGGCTGCGCAGGGGATGGACAAGTTCAAAGGTAGACCAGGAACTACGCAACAGAAAAAGAATACTGGAATACATGGTTAAAAATAATTACACTGGATTCAAAGAGATATCTGACACCATCAATGCATACCAATCTACACCTGAAAAGCTCCTGAAGAAACTGAACCTTGAATGAATATCACAGGTCGGATCATGAATAACGAGAACGGTGAGATCGATACGGCCAATATGAATGAAAAACAGGCATCTGAACCTACAGATGAGCAGAGCTTGCTGAAAGAAGAGCAGGCTGTGGAAAAACCTGAGACCAACACTGGACCAATATCCCGGAAAAAGAGAGAGAGAGATCCAAAAGCACGAATAAAAGATATTATTACTTCTTTCTCGTCACGGGGAAAAAATGTAAACAGCCCTCATGGATCATCGATGGAACATAAGTTCATCTCTTATTTGAACATACTTAAGAAGATACCTTTTGTGATCCTTGGAGACAAGATAAAGGAGAAAAAGGGAAGTTATGCCAACCTGCAGGTCCAGCTTAAACAAGCCCGCATACCCATATCATATGAGATGTATATCTCCAATGCTATTTTCTACTCTCTTTTGTGTGGTATTGCAGGTGCCATCCTGGGATTGCTTGTGGCTTACACTGTTGTATCGGTGATCGGACTTCCATCACAAATAACACAACTTACCTTCAGTTCATCCACTGCCTGGTTATTACAATTCAAGGAATTGTTCATTGCCCTTTTAATAATAGTATTTTCCACTATTTTCCTGGGTGGAGTAACGTATGCTTTGTTCATGATGTACCCCGGCTTTCAGGCAAGTGAGAGAAAGGGAAAGATCAACCGACAACTGCCATACGCTGTGACCTTTATGTATGCTATGAGCAAGGGAGGCATGAATATCATTGATGTGTTCAAAGCCCTTGCAAAGTCGGTGAATACATACGGTGAGGTCTCACTGGAAGTGGATGCAATTGTGAGGGATATGGACTATTTCGGCCATGATCTGAGAACAGCACTGTCAAATGCGTGTGCGATCACACCTTCCGACCGTTTCCAGGACCTTATGTATAACCTGCTTACAGTGATCGATAGTGGTGGAAGTATACCTAAATATTTTCAGGACAAGTCCGAAAACTACCTGCAGAAATCACAGACTGACCAGAAGGGATTTCTGGAAACGTTGGGATTACTGGCTGAGTCGTATGTAACTGCATTCGTGGCTGGTCCCCTGTTTATAATTATAATGGGTGTCATGATGGCGGTCATGGGGTCTGGTACGACCACTATGATATACGCTGTGATCTACGGAGTACTACCAGTGGGTTCAGTGATGTTCGTGGTCATGATCAGTATAATCACGCCCAGTGAGATGGGAGAACCTGAGCTCTTGCCTACGCGCATAGTATTAAATCATGGTATACCGCAGGTTCCCCAGGATCTGCAACAGCAATTCGATGAAAATGGAATGCTTATCGAAGAGAACGAAGAGAAAGTAAATCAAAGACAATACTTTGAGAATTTTAGTAGATCCAAAAAGCAACTCAATTTGAAGAACACATTAAAGAATCCTCTTGCACCTATGTTCGCTAAACCCCTCTTTTCTGCGGCAGCTACCATTCCCATTGCATTGCTGGTACTGATGATACCTTTCATCCTGAACATGCATAGTATCGTGACTCCTGCACAACTGGTGGATTTCATTGACGACAAACTTGTTCTTTCGCTTTTCATTGTACTGATCCCGCTGACCATATTCCATGAGATCAAGAATATGAAGAAGAAAAAGATAGAGAACAATTTCCCTGATATGCTCAAGAAGCTGGCAAGTACTAATGAAACCGGTATGACCCTGAGGGATTCCATACACCTGATGGCAAAATCAGATACAAACGCCCTTAGTAAGGAAACAAGGAAGATATGGAACGATATTACCTGGGGACTTGACATTAACGACTCTTTGATACGTTTCGCCAACAGGTTAAGAACACAGGTTATCACCCGATCCCTTTCGCTCATCACCAAGGCAAATGAGTCCAGCGGGGATATCGGTGAAGTGCTTATTGTTGCTGCGAGGGATGCGGCCTCAGAACAGGCCATGCGCCGTGAAAGAAGTATGAGCATGATGATCTATATCGTGATAATTTACATATCTTTCCTGGTGTTCGTAGGCGTGATATTCGTTATATCCACTACATTCCTCTCTGAAATGGCCGCAGCTGGTGAGAAAATGGCTGCTTCGGGATCTACCGGGGGCTTCCTGGGAAGTTTCGACCTGGATGCCTATACCCAGCTGTTCAAACACGCAGCCCTGATCCAGGGACTTAGCTCCGGACTGATGGCCGGAGCTATGGGAGAAGGAAGCGTAATGTCCGGGCTTAAGCATTCAATAATCATGATGACCATAGGTTTTATTATCTTCACACTGTTCATCTGACCATATCAACTTTTATGCATTGCACTAGTTGTAATAAGAAATGAGGATAGCAGGAATAGATGAAGCCGGAAAGGGACCTGTGATTGGTCCTATGTGCATAGGTGGAGTGCTTGCTGAGAAGGAAAAGCTGGATTCCCTGAAGAATCTGGGAGTAGCTGATTCCAAGAAACTCGCACCTAAGAAAAGAGAACACCTCGCACATCAGATCAGGAAATATGCACAAAAGGTCTACATTTTTGAAGTATCTTCCTCGCAGATAGATGAGCTGCGTAAGGTCATGAGCATGAACCAGATAATGGTCCTGGGATTTTCCAGAGTGCTTGAAGAATTGCAGCCCGATATGGTCTATGTCGATGCTGCGGACGTGAATGCAGCGAGGTTCGGGGCAAACCTGAAAACACAGTATGCACAGAAGTACCCTGAAAAGGCCAAAGAGCTGTCTGTGGTTTCCGAACACCAGGCCGATGCTACTTATCCTGTAGTATCAGCAGCTTCCATTGTGGCTAAGGTAAGAAGGGATGAACTGATAAAAGAGCTGGAAAAGAAAATTGGCATTGATATTGGGAGCGGTTATCCTTCTGATCCGAAAACACAGCGGTTTCTGGAGAACTGGAGCAGGGAACATGGTACCCTGCCGGAGTTTGTCAGGCATTCCTGGAAGACCGCTGAGAACGTACTAAAAGGAAAATAAGTTCAGGCAGAACCTGTTATGTAGTCTGCCATGGACTGGAATACTTTAAGCCCGTCCTTTGAACCGAGGATATCCTCTGAAGCTCTTTCAGGATGTGGCATCATGCCCAGTACATTACGGGAAGTACTGACAATGCCTGCGATGTTCTCCTGTGACCCGTTAGGATTGACCTCATCAGTAACATAGCCTTCTGCATTTACATATCTGAAAACTACAAGGTCATCGTTTTCCAGCTGAGCCAGAGTCGTTTCATTGGCATAGAAATTGCCTTCCTTATGTGCTATAGGGATACTCACCACTTCACCTTTCCTGAACCTGGAGGTGAAAGGTGTTCCTGTGCTCTCCACACGCAGACAGGTAGGCTGACATCTGAACTTGGGGTACATGTTGGTTGTCAGAGCACCTGCAAGCAGACCAGATTCGGTCAATACCTGGAAGCCATTGCATATACCGAGAACGGGTTTTCCCTCTGCAGCCAGTTTCTTCACCGACTCCATTATGGGAGTGCGGGCTGCTATGGCACCGGCCCTGAGGTAATCGCCGTAAGAGAATCCGCCGGGAATCACCACACCTTCAAAATCTGAGAGGCTTTCTTCCTTGTACCATACAAGTCTTGCATCCAGGCCTACAACATCTTTCAGGACGTGGAACACATCCTGGTCACAGTTACTGCCGCCGAACTGGACAATGGCAATGGTCATCAGATTTCCCTCAAATTGATAGTATAATTATGTATTATTGGATTTGCAATGAGCTTCTGGCACATTTGTTCCACATTCTCTCTTGCATCATGGATGTTGTTTGACTCGAGGATGATGGTATATTTCTTTGCAGTCTTCACACTTTCCGGGGTGTATCCCAAGTGTTCCAGTGCTCTTTTAATAGTAGTACCTTCCGGGTCAAGCATACCGGATTTTAATTCGATGATCACATCAGCTTCATATCTCATTGTATATCCTCAGTTGGATTAGTTGCTATAGTATAACAGACTACGCAATTAAAAATAACGCTTTATGGTCCGGGCCTAAGAGAGCGTTCTGCCTGTATCAGCCTCTGCAAAGAAGTGATGTGAGTAAGAATAACTATCAAAGCTATCGCCGGCAGTAAATAACCTGTGAACGCACCCAGTACCAGCAGGATCATCCTCTCCGGCCTTTCGGCAAAGCCGATGTCCATGGATCTGGCACCTGCCGCCTCGGAACGCGCCCTCGTATAACTGACAAGATAAGAACCAATAAGGGCAAGGGAACACCAGAGCCAATCCGGGACCATGAACAGTGGATATGACATGATCTGCCCGCTGAGCAGACCATAAATGATGCCAACAAAGATAATAGCATCCGCATAGCGATCACATACGGAGTCCAGCACAGCTCCAAAGGCTGTCATCCTGTTAGAAGCTCGGGCCACTGCGCCGTCAAGTACATCAAAAACACCGCTGACAAGGATGAACACGCCGCCCAGCACCACATAGCCTCTGGCAAAGATCATTGCTGTTACAATGCTTACAGCAAGACCTATGACAGTAAGCATGTTAGGAGAAACTGGTATTCCTTTGGCCAGAGGTAATATAGACATTCTGATGGTACTTTTTAACTTGTTGAAAATGATGCATCCCTCACTATCTCATGCAATTTTGACAATAATATTATTTTAGTTGTCGGTTATGATCAGAAACAAACAACTGTGTAAAACTGCGCTATGATGATTATGAGAAGTATTATACAGTAGAGAATAGAAAACATTAAATATGAATTTGAGTGATTTTTACCTGATGCTGGAAGAAGGTGGTGGTACATCCATCCAGGGTCTAGTTGATCAACCGCCCAGCAAGAGGTAACAAAAATGAGACCTGAGCGTAATATGGTGGTTTGCGAGAACGGCAATATAGTAATGAAGAAGATCGCTTTGTCCTATAGAAAAGAGAATGGAGAAGAAATCTTTTTACTGGACACAGAAACAGTGGCGGAGGAAAAGCCAAAATGCCGGACCACCGATGAGCTTTACAAGCGCATAGAAGAGAATTTCATCAACATCGGATTGCTTAGAAAGGTCGATATGTCCTCCATGAGCGATGAGATGATACGGGAACTTATAATGAAGAAGCATGAAAAAGAAGAAAAGTTCCTTAATGCCGGTGCAGAGAGAGGATACAAACTCGCAGACGACATAGATCCTGATGACATCCTAAGGTTCTATATTGCATTAACTCCCGAGGAAAGGATGCAGTTTAACTGTAATCCCTGATCCTGAAACTTTTTCCGACAGGGCCTTCGATGCCTGGAGACCAGATGCGATAGGTTATTAGCAAGGAACCGCATTTATCCTGCTGATCCGACAGAGAATTAGCAGGAACAGAAAAATGTGCGGTATTACTGGTTTTTTAAACAGAGAGAACGCTGCTGAACTTACGCTCAGGGCTTTGCATATACTGGTTGATCGCGGAAAGGACGGGGCAGGAACTGCAGGGAACGAGTGGGTGGAATATGCGGATGTTCCTGAGAACCTGGCCCTCCCGCGTGATATCAATATTATAGGCCATACCCTGCATTCCATGGTGAATTTTACCAGGCAGCCGCTTGTTTATGAAGGACGCTTCGCATCCAATTGTGAGATCTACAACTGGAAGGAACTGGCAGAAACCTTTCGGATCGATGCTTCCAATGATTCGGATATGCTTGTGAGGCTCATAGAGCAAAGGCTGCATGATGACAATGTGAATACCTCTGACCCCACAGCAGTGATGCAAAATATCAGTGGCACTCTGGACATGCTCAGGGGTGTGTACGCATTTGTGTACTGGCAGGAAGGCGTAGTTTATATTGCCAGGGATATCATCGGCCTGAAACCCCTCTGGTACAGCCTTTCAGAGGGCTTTGCTTTCACCTCGGAGAAAAAGGCACTGAAGGCTACAGGCTATACGGACATAAAAGAACTCAACCCCAGGGAGATCCTGGCCTATGGCATCCAAAGTGGAACAGTTGATCGTTACACCCGGAATTTCTTCTCTATATCGCCACAGCATGAAGGCACTTTTGAGCAAATGACAGAACAAGTGCAGCAGTTGCTTGAAAATGCTGTCAACATCCGTTTTCCGGACGAACCCTTTGGGATACTGTTCTCCGGCGGCCTGGATTCCACCATCCTGGCTTACATGTGCAAAAAACTTGGAAAAATTCCCGGAAAGGACTTCAAATGCTACAGTGCGGGTCTGAAAGACGTGCAGGAGCCTCCGGATATAGAATATGCAAAGAAGGTGGCGGAATCCCTGGGACTTGAGCTTGTGGTGTATCAGATCGACCTGGAACAGGTTGAAGAGTACCTCAAGACGGTGGTGCCCCTGGTGGAGGATACGAATGTTCCTAAGGTCGGGGTGGCGCTTACCATGTATACTGCCTGCAAGGCTGCAAAGGAGGACGGTATGCGCGTCATGTTCTCCGGTTCAGGGGCAGATGAGCTGTTCGCAGGATACGACAGGCATAAGCGTTCCACGGATATCAGCAGGGATTGTTATGCCGATATTCTGAAGATCTACGAGAAGAACACCTACAGGGACGATGTTGTGTCCATGTACAACAACATCGAGATGCGGGTGCCGTACCTGGATAAGAGGTTCGTGGAGTACGGGCTGAAGATACCACCGGAATTCAAGATCAATGGGGAAGAGAACAAGCTTATCCTGCGCAGGGTAGGTGAAAGGCTTGGTATACCTGCAGAGTTCACCCGCAGGAAAAAACAGGCTGCCCAGTATGGCAGCAGGTTCGATAAGGCCATCGACAAGCTTACCAGAAGAACAGGGTATGACACCAAGACCGGTTACCTGAAACAGTTCTATGAATATCCGAACCTTAAATTGGGAGTGTTGTTCAGTTCAGGCAAGGACAGCAATTATGCCATGTACATCATGCAGCAGCAGAACTATGCCATTGAGTGCCTGATCACCATAAAGAGCATCAATCCTGATTCTTACATGTTCCACACACCCAATATCGGCCTGGCGCAATTGCAGGCAGAGTCCATGGGAATCCCTCTCATAGAGCAGATCACGCAAGGCGAGAAGGAAACCGAACTGGAAGACCTGAAGAAAGCCATCCTGCGTGCTAAGCAGGAATTTGGCATCGAGGGAGTTGTCACGGGCGCTTTGTACTCCAATTACCAGAGGGAGCGGATCGAGAGGATATGCGATGAACTTGGCCTTAAGGTATTCTCACCCCTGTGGCATATTGATCAGGAAAAAGAGATGAAGCAATTGCTTGCCCTGGGCTTCAGGTTCATTTTCAGCAGCGTGGCAGCCTACGGCCTGAACAGTAAATGGGTTGGGCGCATCATTACGGAAAACGACATAGCACGCCTTGTGAAGCTCAACGAGAAGATCGGCCTCAACGTTGCCGGTGAAGGCGGCGAGTTCGAAAGCTTCGTAATAGATGCACCCATGTACAAAAAGAAGATCGAGATCCGCGAATTTGAGGTCATCGAGCTTGACGAGTACACGGCTAAGGTCGCTATAACGGATGCTGTGCTGGTGGATAAGACAGAGGAATGAATTCAATTGAATTCACTTCTCTTTTTCCCGCAACATTCGACCTTTTTCCGTAAGTTTATATTTCTGCTTGCCGCTACGGGGTTTATCTGGAATAGTCATTTCAATTAGACCATTTTCCAGAGCAGGCATAAGATATTTCTTTCTGAAATGTTCATTGTCTTTTAATTTCATGACATTCTGCAGTTCTTG
>NZ_JBFYLB010000173.1:0-11422 GCF_041305605.1 Methanomethylovorans sp. | reverse complement strand
TGTTGCCCAGCAGGAACACAGCATCAAATGTGTCAGTAGTATAAGGTGTTTTACGGGCATCCCCTTCCTTGAAACGTACGGTCAGACCCTCTTTTTTTGCAGTGTTCTTTGCTCTCTGGATGAGATAATGAGATCTGTCCAGACCCTCCACATTCTTGAAGCCTCTCCTTGCCACTTCCATGGAATGGCGCCCCTGTCCACAGCAGAGGTCCAGGATCTTGCTCTCCTGCGATAGGTTCAGAACGGAGAGGAACATATCGATCTCTTCCCTTGTGATCTCAGAATCGCCTACTACGTCAGCATCTGTCTTAAGATAAAGGGAATTGAAGATCTCTTTCCACCAGTCAGGATTTACATGTTCTTCAAGACTGGATACAGGCCCAAGACTTTTAGGTTTTGGAGCATACTTCTTTTGGGAGCACATCAAAGTATTTCTGTTCATCTGACTTGACCTTCCGGATTTGGAAATGGACCGTAATGTCCACGAACTAATTTAATGTAATTAATAGAATAAAAAAGAGTTGCTAACTTCTTGAGCAAAGTATCAGACCACAGATTCACTTAAAAGCAAAACGTCTCTATTGTATAATAGAATAAACAATAGCATTTTAAATAACATAATTGCATATTTTACTGTATGACAAATTCGGTGGAAAAAATAATTCAACCAGTCAAGATAATCGAATCTGCAAAAAATGAACTAAGCTCTATCAAAGGTATCTGCAAAGTAGTGCCCCTTGATACAATAGACATAGAGAGGATAAATAACCTCGAAACACTGGACGAACAAATAGGCTGCAAGATAATTGGAAAGAAATATAACTTTGGAGTAAGGAAGACCCTGAGCTGCGAGGTAGTATTAGCCTTCATGGTCGACAAAGAATACAATTGGCCAGTCAACACCGTAAAACTATTCCATAAAGGAAAGATGATAGGCGAAGACACACAAGATCAAAGTGTTATAGCTAAGTTCAGTGAGTGCAAAGATTCGTTGATCATGGGCAATATAATCTTCTATGACAAGGAAGCTCTGAGAATTAGTGATCAAAATGATCCAATATGCATGGTCATTACTGAACAGCCATGCCCAAAATTAAATTCGCTTAGGGGCGTTTCTAACGCTGTGATAGGAATCCCGTCAAGCTATACTCACGATTACCTGCAGCTAAAGATAACCGAAGATAAAAAACAAATGCTCGGAAGCTTTTTAGTGGGGTTCGACATCGACCAAAGAGTTTTATCTCTTTGTCCAACAACTGATGTACATTCAAATGCCGATATAAAAGATAGGAAGTGCCAGCTTCCCCTCTAGTTCCCGTCAGGCTGGCAACTTCACTGATCCTGGTTCATTGAGATGGTTCGATATTTATGGAGTACTCAAAGTTCTCCGTGTTATGTGGCATTACTGACATGGTCCACTGGCCTGCAGATGCCTGTACTGTGTATGTCTCCACATAATCCTGTGAGTAGCTATGATATTCTGAGCTATTCCCGGATGCTTTGAGCACAGGGTAGGAAATGCTGCCTACTGTGACTGATCCACCATATTGTACGCCTGCCTTTACTGCTTCGACCTCATTACCCTGTGGGTTTATGAGCTTCACTTCAAATGATGGATCTGCACTGCTGCTTGAGGCATACATATCATACATGTGTGACTTAAGTTCAATAGTAACTGTTCCATTATCATTTACCTTGAAGGGGATCTCGTAGGGCTCTTCAGGCTGTACTGCCACGTGGAAGTTAAGGGATACCACACCCTCATACTCACGGATACCCGGATCATCTATGTTCAGGTCTATGCTACCGGAGAAATCTCCTTCTGCATCAGCAGGCACCTCTAGCTGGACCTTTATCACAGCAGTCTCCCCTGGCTTTATGCTGGAAGGACCTGTTATGGTGATGGCATCGGTCCCGAAGGCCTGCCCGTATCCGCCATAGTATGGCATAGATGCTGCAGCGTCCATTGCGATCGAACTTGTCTCAGCGACCATGGGGTAATACATATTTTCCACAAGCTGTGGGTCAATGGCAATTTCGGAGTCACCGGTGTTACTGAGCAATATCTCATAGTTGTACACTTTTCCGGCTTCCACCCTGTCATATATGTATGTTGTGAGGATCTGTACCTGCGGAGGTATCCAGACATCTACGTTCAACTGTACAGTACCTGGGAATCCCCCGTACAATATATCGCCTTCAGGTATATTCTCCATAAAGGCCAGCGTTGCAGCATAGTTCCCGATCCCAGCATCCTCAGGAATGGATACCTTTACCTCGAACTGTGCTTTTTCCCCAGCCTCAAGAACTTCCTGTGCGGGAGTTATTGTGACCCAGCTTTCGTCCATGTAACTGTAAGTATATGGCGTGATAACCATTGTCGGATTTACTGTGATCGCAGCATCTTCCTTGTTGGTCACGGTAACTGTGAAGTTTCCGCTGCTTCCGGGCTGTAACATTAAATTATAGTAGCTTGGATCAACACTTATTGTATCCATTTCAGCGATCATTCCAACATTGGAGACCATGCCACCTACCGTGGAAGATATGACCTTGTTCGTGATCTCCACAGCAGGCTCGGAAACTGCCGCATTGCCTGCAAATGCTGTGGCACCTGTCATATATACAAGGAGCACAGCAAATAATCCATATAATATGTATTGTGATCTGTTCATTAATTTCACCCTTTTGAACTGACAATGCATAATATGGACGTACACATATTAAATAACTTCTTAAACTTCAAAGAAATCCGTAGTTATCGGCGAAGAAAGAAAGAAGAAATTAACATAGAACCTGAAAAGACGAGAGTTAATCGTCTCTTTCCTCACCAATCCGGCTAACTGTGCTTCCTTTACTCAATAAAAGATTAAAAGCGTCCTTTTCCTTATTATAGTTCACAAGCACATTATAGATCTCCAATACCTCCCCGTACTTCGCTCTTTTAATAAGGCTGTTATCTTCGGTGACATTATGCCAGGGAAGTACTGCATATACTGCTTTCCTGGAAGTGCCATCACATAGCTTGTAGAGGCTGTACTTTTCGTCACCGAGGTCACTCGACATCAGGGAACATACGACGTTGATGCGTTTATCTTTGTGCGTGCCCATTTTGGAGAAACGTGCAAAGCGTGCCCTGGGAGGGACTTTGTAACACTCTTTGGTGAGACTGTCTTTTCTCACTATAAAATAAGAATACTTAATGTCCGTGTTTACATAGCGATATGGTTCATCACACTCTGCAAGCTTACGCATTAGCAATGTAGGAGTTATGTCTTGCTTTTGCTCAAAGCTCCAGCACTCTTCAAGGCTGCAGCCTGCACCCCATATAAAGGAACATGGAGCATATATCCCAAGACCGGCCCCCCTGAGTGCAATGCTCAGCCTGCGCAGCTCCACTGAGTTTGCTCTGTCCGCAGGCTCTATTACAAGTATACTTCCATCGGATGCAAGCCTTTGCGCCAATTTCAGCACCATATCAGCTTTTTGCTCAGTGGTAATATCTTTGATCTCATTGAGTACATTAGAGAACACCATAAGGTCGATATTCTCAGGTAGGATCTCTGGCTTTATTTCACGCACATCTGACCTTATAGGCTCGTGCAGAGTTATGGGATCTGATACGTATTGCGGAACTATGGAGTTGAAGGCTTCGATATTCTCATCGTATAGCTCGACGCTGTAGATGTCAGCCTTGCGACCTTCCAGCCTCTTGTAGAAATCGGCGATAGCCAGAGGCACTGTACCCGGACCGGTACCCACGTCAAGGATCCTCATCCGTGTTTTGAGTATACCGGCCTGGGCCATGCCGTAGAGCATGTGCTGGAACTGCACAAAATACACCGGGAATTGATAAGCAAGGTATCCCAGTACATTGTATCCTTTTTCATAGGAGATCTTCCGGGAACTGCCTTCTTTCCAGTATGCGTTCTTTTGACCCACAACTGCTTTTCTGATCCTGTCCAGGACAAGCGGGTCATCCCACTTCTTTGCGGTCTTCTTGCTGATATACTGCTCGATGATCGTCTGCAGTTTTGCTGACACCACTGCCGACATGAAGAAAAGCTCACTTTTCTTTATCTCTTCTTCGGTAAGTTCCATTGCTGTTGCGGAAGGAGCAAGCTTTATCCTGAAATCCTCACCTTCGGGGCTGGCATCAATACCCAGCTCGTATAGAAATGGTCTGATCGTGCTGTAGATCTGTTCAACGGACATATCACATGTAATGTAATTCTTTATCTCCGACAGTCTGAACTCAGGCTTCATGTGGGAGACATACTTAAGAGTGGAAATAATTTCCTTTTCACTATCCTTCATTGATAGGAGGGATGCCGGGAAGGCTCATAAATGTACTGATTCCGGAAACTTATATCAAATACAAATGATTGTTCTTCTTATGGACCTCAATAAAGAGATACAAAACCTGGCAAAAGCCAACGGGATATTCTACTGTGGTGTAGGTGACCTGTCCCTGGCAAAAGAGTTCATTATCCAGCAGGGTGGAAATGAACTGAAAGACTATCCTTTTTCAATATCTCTGGGAATCCCTCTTTTTAAAGACATAGTTGACAGGCTGCCCGACAGATCACAGCGCTCAGTAGCTTTGAACTATAAGCATCACTGCTATGATGTCATAAACCACAGGCTTGACATTGCAGCGTCTATTGTTGCGAGTTACCTACAGGATAAAGGATATAGAGTACTGCCGTTGCCTGCCGCGGAAAGAATAGATGATGAAAGAATATGTGCGTCCTTTTCCCACAAGCTTGGGGCACGTCTGGCAGGGTTTGGGTGGATAGGAAAAAGCTGCCTGCTCGTTACACCTGATCACGGCCCCAGGGTAAGGTGGGTATCTGTTCTGACAGATGCACCTCTGGAAGCATCTGCTGATATAATGGCATCAAAGTGCGGAAACTGTACTGCCTGTGTGGACATCTGCCCTGTAAAAGCCTTCACAGGACTTGAGTTTAAAGAAAATGAAGCACGTGAAGTACGATATGACGCACGCAAGTGCGAAGAATACATCAGATCACTGGGAGAAAAGGGGCAAATAAAAGTATGTGGCATGTGCCTTTACGTATGTCCATATGCCGGAAAAATAGTATCCAAAATGCACCATTTTCTCAGCACCCTATAGATCGGGATGCTTTCCACTCAACCTCAATGAAATGCCTGAAAATTGAGACCTGTTCCTTTCCGTTATACCATGTGGCAATGAGATTTGGAGGAGCAACCTCATCCTTTACGGTGATAATGAGGAGCTCCTGATCATCGATCACAATTATTCCCCCCTTCAAAGGATGAGCGCTGTCTTCTGTGGAATAGACCCTTACCTCTGCACCATGAATCGGTTTTTTACCTGTCTGATTGTCACTTCTTGCCTGATGTTCACTGATAGTGATCTTTACCTTCAGACCCTCATCTATCTTTTCCTGAAGTTTCGTTGTGATGATCTCCATGATAGGATAGGTTTCCGTAGCCTTGTCTAAAGAAGGATATGTGGACGCAAGTATGATCTCTTCTTTGGCCGAGTCCAGCATCTGGACGATCTTATCAGTAACGTTTTTCACACCGCTGATATTCCATACTCCATCTTCTTCGATGGAAACATCAGGTGCATGATAGATCTGCTCAAGTTGCTCCAGAGATGTTTCTACAGCATTTTCATAATTAACTTTCAACCTGTCAATGACCTGGACCGGAGCTATTGCTCTGTAACGCATAGGTTTGGTATGCTGGGTCTCGATAATTCCTTTATCATTAAGTTTGGTAAGCACGCCATACACGGCAGAACGGGGGATACCTGATAATGCATGGATATCCGCCACATTCCCGCTACCGTACCGTGTAAGTGCAATAAGCACTTTGGCTTCGTAGGAAGTAAGACCCAGTTGCTGAAGAGATTCTATCAGTGTGTTCATCATAATACTTTATCAAGATGTACTTATTTGTCGTTTCCGTTCTTTTCTTTATTCTCCAGATATTTCTTGTAATTATTCCCCTTTTTCTTTCTGGATATAAGATATACAGGCGTGCCGACGATACCCACCAGAAGCACAAATCCGACTGCAACAGATGCATTAAGAGATTCAGCAGGGCCAACCTCCACCGGTATTTTAAGGTTATCCGAATACTGGCTTTCATCGTGCTGATCCTTATATTTTATCTCACTGCTTATCGAATAGTTCTTAATGGTCGCATCATCTGCCACATTTACATCAAATATTGCTGTCTTTGAGTCGCCGGGATACATGTCCCCAAGATAAGCCTGATCGTCCGTAGTTGTGAAAGGATCCACAACGCTTATCCTTGCAATACATTCACGTGCTACCTGTTCCCCGGTATTGGTGTATGTTACGTTGATAGTTTTCTCATCACCCGCCAGCAGATTAGATTCAACATTCGATATCCTGAAATACGGTTCTTCTTCAACAACTATTTGAATGGTCATTGTCTGGTTCATGCCCTCATACCAGTAGTAAGTGTCACCGTAAGGAGGTGTGACCGCAGAATCCCTCTGGGACCTATACGAGATATAAAGCTTCAGATCATAAGTGCCAGCTTTTGCATTGTCATATATCTCTATAGGAAATTCAGCAGGAGATGACAGGGATTTCCCGGAACTCAAGGAACCTAAGAGCAAAGTGTCCTGTTCGATTTCTATAGGAGCATTGGGGTCGACAAGTGAAAGTGTTGCCGTCATGGAATCTGCTGTTGTGATGGCCCTATCAGAGGAAAGTTCACTTGCCATATATGTACGGGTAAGTGTTTCTCCATATTCCTCAAGATCATCATCGATGTCATCTTCATTTGCCTCGAATCCTGTAATTTTCCCATCGTTGAGTATGTTCACATAAAGAGTAGCTTCTTCTCCTCTTTCGAATACTTCATCACAGGCGAGGTTTGCCACCAGATGAGGAGATCCGTAGACGTCATAATAATCGCTTGCAATTTCATCGACAACGTCCTCATCTACACTTGCAGATGCGACCGAAACACAACTAAGTAACATGATTGCGATCGTAAGCACCTTTACATTTTTCAGAGATATCATATACTCACCTTGTTAGATTCTACATATTTTTCTGATTTTTTGCGGCCTAATCTCCATCTGTCCAGGTTAACCATAATAGGTGGCAGGACGATGATTGTGCTGAGTAACGAAAAAGCCACGGCTATTACCGTAACGATTCCGAAATCACGTAACATTGGGAACGAGGATATTACAAGGGCTGAAAAACCAAATATTACAGTAAATCCTGATGCAAGGATAGCTGGTCCTATTTTCTGTGCAGCTGTTTCCATGGCATCAGATGGTTCCAGGCCCTTTTCACGTTCCTCGAAATAACGTTCCAGCATAAGTATAGTAAATTCTGCCCCAATTCCTATGGCAAGAGCGCCGAGTGTAGCTGTAAGTGGGTTATATTTCATGTCAAGCACGTACATAACTCCACCAAGCCATCCGGTAACCATTACAATAGGCAGTATTGTAGCCAGGGATTTCATCCAATCCTTGTAGATAATTACCATGCCCACAAAGATAATTGCCATTCCCAGGTAACCCATGGCAGTCCGGCCTGAGGTGAGAGCACCTATTATTGAATTCTGCATGAATGTACTTCCTGTAACGGTAACAGATACTCCTGGGGGTGGAGCATACCACTGAAGGTCATTTTCAACTGCTTCTATGATACTGGAAACCTGGTTTGTATCTAAGTCATTTGCAAGTTTGAGATTGAGGACACCAAGGTTTCCTCCTTCGATGTACTGGTCAGTAGCGACCGATGAAAGACTGTCAGTAGTTGTAACGATCGCATCCCTGTCAGAGGGAATAGACCCATAACTGGAGGTTACCAACGTGCCTATGCTGCTTGACCCTGTTATCTGACTATGTCCTTCTTCTTCCAGTTCACCGAAATCGACCATCCATTGCAACAGGTCCGGGTCCATTATGTCATCAGCCCTGATGATCACATTTATTTGATCACTGCCTCCCATGACCCTGTTAAGTTTGTTCAGATCCTGCAATGCCTGCATATCCTGGGGCACAAAGTCCGCTGTGTCTGTCTGTACTCCGACATGTTCATCTGCATAGAGTCCCCCAATTGCAAAGACCGTTGCAAGCGTCAGGACAATTGCATAGTGTTTTGTAGTTAGCATGGAAACTTTTGCAAGGAACTTACCCATAGGAGAAAACTTAATTTCGGTTTTCTTTGAAATTCTCTTTTCTCCGTTGCGCTCTTTTTTCATTTCCTTTTCCAGTGACCTTCTATCGAGCCGATATAATAACGCCACAAGAACGAACATTGAAACAAGGTAAGAAAGGAGAACTCCTACAAGACTCATTTTTCCAAAATCCTGTATCATAGGAACAGGGGAACTGAAAAGAGCAACAAATCCCAAACATGTTGCCACAACAGCTGTAGCGACTGCAGGACCTGTGTGCTTAATAGTATCTATTACAGCCTCTTCGGCAGACTCTCCCTTTGAAAGCTCCTCTTCAATACGATTTTGGAACTGAATTGCATAATCTGCCCCCAATCCGATAAGAATAGGGAATACTGCCATTGATGCCATGGTCATAGGAATACCCAGCAAACCCATAGCACCAAAGGTAAAGATCAGACCTATGAAAATGACAGGTATTGGAAGCAAACACCATCTGACATGTCGGAAGACAATGAGCAGGCCGATTATCATCAAAATGAAAGCAAGGACCAGCATGCTTGTAAGGCTTGAGCTCATTTCTTCTGACATTGCTATTGAGAATGCCGGATCACCGGTAGCTATCGCGGTGGTGCCTGCAGGAAAATCAACTATTTGGAGGGTGCTTTCAACCTCGCCAAGGAGCCTTTTCTTATTATCTTCACTAATACTTCCAGGCATCTGGACCATAACGAGGGTATGCGTGGTGTCTGGCATGAAAGTGTCAACATAAGTAGAAGGCAATTGGTCGATGAGTGTTAGAATGGTATTGTCATCTGGTATTTCCTCACGGCCTGTTGCAGAATATGCTGCACTTTTGAAGAGTGATGCCATACTGATAACATTTTCAACGTCCTTGTCTTCCGCGATGATCGTGTCAAACTTGTCTATTGCCTCCAGAACATCGGATTGCCTCACGTCATCGGAATCCACAAGTACAACTATAACTTCACTGCCAAAATTTTGTGTATATAGATGATCATAGTTCTGGTAAGTTTCAGAGCCCTTTTTCACAAAGGTATCTGTCCCACTCTTGTTTTCTATGAGGCCAGCGCCCTGAAGTGATACCAGCATAAGGATTATAGCTACCAGAATTATTGTTTTGGGCCGTTTTTCTATAAATGTCCCGATTTTCTCAAAGATTTGTTTTACAGACATGCTAAGCTGTTAGTAGTACAGTACTAACAAAATATATACTTTTCTATTACTAGTAGCTAATTAATATATTATTATTACTAAGAATAGAGAGGACTTTTTTGGAGTGTAGCTTTGACCTTTAAAAGTCTCATCTGATAGAGTTGAACAAAAAATGCTTAAAAAAACAGAGATATCCTAATATCAGTGATATTATATGGACAGAGACAAGCTTAGAGAACTTCTGCTGGATACATATAGAAATGCGATCTTGTCCTGGATAATTCTCTTGGCCCTGGTTTTTCTGACCTTCATGAACTTTATGAATGGAAGATATGCATGGGGAATCCTAAGTGCCTTCGTGATCTGCATAATACTTCTTCCGGCATTGTTCTTTAAGAATTTGTCAATCATGCCTCCATGGTATCTTATATTGTTGGTCGCATTACCAATAGTTGGAAATGCAATAGGCTACCACCTATTCTTCAGTAGTATACCTAATTATATCTCAGTAGCAACCATTGCACTGCTGGTAGCAGCAGAGATCAACTGGTTCACTTCTGTAAAGATGGATCACATGTTTGCGATTCTTTTCGTTTTCATAACCACACTTGCAATATCCGGTCTATGGCACCTTATGCAATGGTTACTGGACATAAATATTGGAACCGCTTTCATTCTCGATGGCAGATCACAGGAAACTATCAACACTGAAGTAATGAATGAGTTCATGTATGCTACAGTTGCAGGTATTATCGCTGGTTTGATCTTTGGCTGGTACTTTAAATCCAGAGGAAAATCAACTCCTAATTCCATTAGATTTCCATCAAAGAATGAAGATCTAACTTCTATAGACACATCAACCAGACCGCCTGCACCTATCCATAAATTGCTTGGGATATCAGCCCGAAAACAAGAACTTGCAATGAGGATCATGCAGGCCAGCCTGCTGATAATGATGTTAGCGGGCATTTTTTGGAAGGACGCTCAGGTGGCACTTAATGCAATTGCAGTATTCGCAATTACTTTTTTGCCAAATATCCTCACCCGTAAATACAACATACCATATGACCCATTTCTGATGCTATGGGCCATTCTTGCTGTATTCATGCATGCACTTGGAGCTTTGTCATTCTATGAAACAGTTGCAAGATGGGACAACCTGACCCATGCGCTTTCTGCAAGTGTCATTGCAGCTGCAGGATATGTAATTATAAGGGCCATTGATATCTACACTGATGAGTTATACATACCTCCCAGATTCATGTTTGTCTTCATCCTTCTTTTTGTCCTCGCTGCAGGCGTAATATGGGAGATCCTGGAATTCCTGACAGATGAGATGGTAGTTAAGTTTGAGATGGATGCTTTTTTAACACAGTATGGTATCAGTGATACAATGCGCGATATGTTCTTCGATCTGCTTGGAGCCCTTGCTGTGGCTGCATGGGGTACTGCTTATCTATCAGATATTTCATATCGGCTTGCAAGAAGAATAGAAGCCTTTTCTGCCTCCAGAAATGAAAAGTAATGACAGCTTGGAGTCTATTGAAAGTATATAAAGTACTTTGTATTTTATAGAGGTTGCCTTATCATTTCAATATAAATGGTATCTACAGAACCCATTTATTTGTATAGTTGTTTGTATAGTTATTTATGTAGTTGTTATAGTAAATGGTTATGACAGCTTTTTTTGAAGCATTAGGGATAAAAATAAAATGCCAGCCATATAGCCGACACTGAGTCATTAGTTATTCTTGACAAGGAATGAAATAAAATCCTGGCTAAGCCTGGTTTCTCTTACCAGCTTGTCAATAATGTCTTCTTCTTGCATTCCTTCCTGGAGATACTGCTTTATGCGGTCGTAAACATGCTGGGAGACCTCTGAGTATTCATTGATATCCTTGCGGTGGCCCCATACATCACCCTCTAGTAACTCAATGCCCTGCATTTTAAGGTACATCTGTGCAGAGCTGGATATAGTCCTCATATAAGAAATTGGGATGTGGAGTGCTTTGACCTGTGGGCACTTCATTATAAGCGAGAAAATGTCTGTGTTAGATGGTCTGAATGCAAGGTGTACGAT
>NZ_JBFYLB010000172.1:0-10027 GCF_041305605.1 Methanomethylovorans sp. | reverse complement strand
GGTGGTATACCACTCGGTCAGAGAGCCCTTACACCATCCTTCATATCAGGCACTGACATGATGGTAGAGGTCGACGACCTGCACTATGTGAACAACGCTGCAATGCAGCAGATGTGGGATGACATCAGGAGAACCTGTATCGTCGGTATAGACCTGGCCCACGAGACCCTTGAAAAGAGACTGGGTATCGAGGTCACACCAGAGACCATCAACTTCTACCTTGAGACCCTCAACCACGCCCTTCCGGGCGGTGCAGTGGTCCAGGAACACATGGTCGAGACCCACCCAGCACTTGTAGATGACTGTTATTGTAAGATATTCACCGGTGACGATGAACTTGCAGACGAGATCGACAAGCAGTTCCTTATCGACATTAACAAGGAATTCCCGGCAGAACAGGCAGCCCAGATTAAAGCAGCTATCGGAAAGACAACCTGGCAAGCAGCCCACATTCCAACCGTGGTCAGCAGGGTAACAGACGGTGCCCAGACCAGCAGATGGATGGCCATGCAGGTCGGTATGTCCTTCATTTCCGCATACGGCATGTGTGCCGGTGAGGCAGCGGTCGCTGACCTTTCATACGCAGCAAAGCACGCTGGTGTGATCTCCATGGGTGAGATGCTCCCGGCAAGGCGTGCACGTGGTCCAAACGAGCCAGGAGGTATCTCCTTCGGTCACCTCGCAGATATCGTTCAGACCAGCCGTGTAGACGCAGAGGACCCAGCACACGTAGCCCTCGAGGTTGTCGGTGCAGGATGTATGCTATACGACCAGATCTGGCTCGGTTCATACATGTCCGGTGGTGTCGGTTTCACACAGTACGCAACCGCAGCATACACCAACAACATCCTGGATGATAACCTGTACTACGATGTCGACTACATCAACGACAAGTACGACGGTGCAGCCAAGAAGGGTACAGACAACAAGGTAAAGGCCACTCTTGAAGTTGTCAAGGACATCGCCACAGAGTCCACTCTGTACGGTCTTGAGAACTACGAGAAATACCCAACTGCACTCGAGGACCACTTCGGAGGTTCCCAGAGGGCAACCGTGCTCTCCGCAGCAGCAGGTGCCGCAACCGCTATCGCAACCGGTAACGGAAACGCTGGTCTGTCCGGCTGGTACCTCTGTATGTACCTCCACAAGGAAGCACACGGCCGTCTTGGTTTCTTCGGTTTCGACCTGCAGGACCAGTGTGGTGCAACCAACGTGTTGTCCTACCAGTCCGACGAGGGTCTGCCTGTAGAGCTGCGTGGACCAAACTACCCCAACTACGCCATGAACGTAGGTCACCAGGGTGGATACGCTGCAATAGCATCTGCAGCACACGCAGGCCGCGGCGATGCATATGCAGTGAACCCACTCATCAAGGTCTGTTTCGCAGACAGCCTCCTGCCATTTGACTTCACTTCCCCAAGGAAGGAATTCGGTAGGGGCGCACTGCGCGAGTTCATGCCTGCCGGTGAGAGATCACTCATCATCCCAGCAAAGTAAATTGAAAAGTAAAATACAGGTAGGCTTTATGCCTACTTCTTTTCTCTTTTTTTTCAAATAAGTTTTCTAACTACTTTTTTTCTTCCAATGACCAACTATTATATATGATGCAATTCCTTTCCCTATAGTACATTTAGGCTTATAGTGCCTGTTTTCATGGAGTGTTATCTATGCAATACAGTTTGGGAATAGATGCTGGCGGAACTTTTACGGATGCTGTCCTTATCCGTGATACTGATGGAGTAATAGTGCAGAAGACCAAAGTACTCACCACATATCCGGACCCCTTGGGAGGGATAAGCAGGGCTATTGATGAGCTGGATCCGGAATATATCCGCAACGTTAAACTGGTATCTGTCTCCACCACACTTTCAACCAATACGATCCTTGAGGACACTGGATTTCCTGTAGCTGCTATCCTCGTAGGGGATTATGCTATTCCACAGGAGGGGTTTCCCACACATGACTATATCATGGTAAACGGCGGTCATACCAGCAATGGTGAAGAGGCTGCCCCCCTGGATGAGGAAAAAGTAAGGAAGTTTGCCATGGAGGTAAAGGACAAAGTTGCTGCCTTTGCAGTTTCTGCCTTCTTCAGCAATCGTAATTCAGATCATGAACTCAGAGTGAAGCATATAATTACAGAACTAACGGGACTACCTGTGGTATGTGGTCATGAATTGTCCCAGGAAGTGGGTGCATACGATCGTGCGATAACAGCATATCTCAATGCTCAGCTGCTCCCCATCACACATAACTTCATACAGTCCATCCTGAAAGACATTCGTGCAAGAGGTATTGAGGCAAGTTTGCTCATGCTCAAATGTGACGGTTCCGTCGTGGGCATGGAAGAGGCTTTGGAGAGGCCCATTGAATCAATTTTCTCAGGCCCCGCTGCAAGCCTTGTAGGTGCCTCCTATCTTTCTAAACTGGATACATGTGTCATGATAGATGTGGGTGGTACCAGTACCGATGTTGCCCTTATCAAAAACGGAGTGCCTGAACTTAGCGAGCATGGTGCTATTGTAGGTGGCTGGAAAACCATGGTCAAAGCTGTCCGCATGGAAACCTCAGCCACCGGAGGAGATAGTCATGTGTGGATCAGCGACAGTAAATTCCATGTTGGCCCCCGCAGGGTAATCCCACTCTGTCGTGCAGCACAGCAGTATCCGGGTTTCCTCAAGCAGCTTCAGGAGAGTAAAACCCCTTCAAAGAAGCTCCTTGATGAGAATGTACAATCCACAAAATTCTTTGTGCGTACCGGCTTCAAACCAATTGGTCTTACAAAAAGCGAAGAAGAGATATATGACTATATTCTGCATACGCCTGTATCCTATGTTGACCTGTTCCAGAAAATGAAAAAACAGCCAAGCACCTATGCTATAGATAACCTTATCAAAAAGCGCCTGATACAGCCTATTGGTTTCACTCCGACAGACGCGCTCCATGTACTGGGGGAGCTGCAGAAATGGAACACTGAAGCCTCTGTTGCAGGTGCAGGAAAACTGGCAAAATTACTGCAGATCGATAAAGAAGAGTTCTGCTGGAAAGTAAAACGAAAAGTCGCACGAAACATGGCAGTTGACTTGATATCCTACCTTATAGAAGGCATACCTGCTGATATTGTGCAGCGGATCCTTTCAGGAGAGAATTTCACTCGTTTTAAGGTGGAAACACCTGTTGTTCTCTTAGGTGGACCTGTCTGGGCTTTCAAAGAAGAGATGGAAAAACTCATTGATGCACAATTCATCGTACCTGAAAATGCCGATGTGGGTAATGCTGCAGGTGCATTGGTAGGCAAAGGCATAAAAAGAGTGGAGATCCTTATCAAGAAACACTTTGCCCCCATTACTGGCGATGGTATCTCAGATGAAGAGCTTAAAGAGGCAAAGGAGGTTGTAGAATACTTTGTCTTCACTCCGGAAGGACGAAAGGCCTTTGGTGATCACGTTGATGCCATATCATTCGCAACAGATACCGGTAAAAAAATGGTGATGGATTACATGATTGCTGCAGGTTATTGTAACAATGAAGTGGACATCGATGTAACCAGAAAAGATATGGTTATCACTGAAGGGGAAAGGCCTATGGAGACCAAGATCATCGTGGTGGGTGTGGGAACTTCCCGCATAGTGATGGAGAAAAGCTGCATCCCCGAATATATGCGCAAAAAAGCATTCAGTTTCAGCAAGGCGCTTGATGGATCATATTCCGGAAAATGATCATTCATCAAGCATTTCTATTTTTGCTCCAATGGACCTCACATCATCAAAGAAACTAGGATATGAGATGGACACGGATTCTGTAGTATCTATTGTAGTGTTTCCGGCTACCATTCCAACTAAAGTCAATGACATCACTATTCTGTGATCGTGCCATCCATGTAAATCTGCTCCGGTGAGCTTACCTCCAGTGATAGTAAGGCTGTCAGGCTCTTCT
Organism: Methanomethylovorans sp.; assembly: GCF_041305605.1. Classification (GTDB taxonomy): domain Archaea; phylum Halobacteriota; class Methanosarcinia; order Methanosarcinales; family Methanosarcinaceae; genus Methanomethylovorans. The sequence continues at coordinate 6,091 of NZ_JBFYLB010000172.1, read as the reverse complement.
TTGACCATGATACCCATCTTCGAAAGCTCCACTGCCATTGCATGTAGCCTGTCCGTTTCCTTGTAGCGTACATGTTTGGCATTCCCGATAACTGTCACGCCATCAGCAACTGCAGCCAGCACTGCCACCGTAGGTACGAGATCAGGAGTAGCTCCGGCATCAAATGTGATCCCTTTTAGAGTTTTTCCTTTAACTGTCACTACACCTTTTTCTGTGTCCCAGTGTACCTCTGCTCCCATCTGCTTAAGTACATTGATTATCTCGGAATCTCCCTGTTTTGAAGGAAAAAGATTATGGACCTTTATGCATGAGCCAAGCATTGCTGCAGCTGCAAGCAGATAGGACGCAGAAGAGAAATCTCCGGGAACAGTGTACTCTTTAAGATCGTACTTCTGGTTTGCCGGAATAATGAACTTAATGCCGTTTGTTTCATCTATCAGTATCCTTACTCCGGCCTCCTTCAGCATTTCTATGGTAATGTCCACATACGGTCTGGACTTCATCTGTCCTTTTACGGAAAGAACCGTATCTCCCATAGCAAGCGGGCATGCCATTAATAATGCAGAGATAAACTGCGAGCTCATGGAACCATCTATTTCTGCAGCGGAACCTTTGAGCCCACCCCTTACTACAATGGGAGCACAGCCATTGTTCCGTGTGGAAAAAACCTCGACATTAAGTTTGTTGAGTACGTCCAGAAGCGGCTGATTGGGTCTTCCCCTGATGGAATTGTCACCTGTAAGTACTGTTGCACCACTTGCCAGTGAAGATATGGCAGTCATAAGGCGCAGAGTGGTACCGGAGTTCTTCACATCTATTATATCGTCAGGTACGCTGGGTTTTCCTTTCATGCCGATTATATGAAGGTCACCATTCGCCTTTTCGATCTTAGCACCTAATTTTTCACAGGCTGCTACAGTTGCCAGAGTGTCTGCTGAAAGTAAAGGTTTCCTGACAATGCATTCGTTGGAAAGAGCACCAATGGCGATAGCCCGATGCGTATAGCTTTTTGACGTAGGTGCGAATACCTCACCATTAATTTTAGAGATGCCAGCAGATACTTTCATGTTATCCTCTTAAATGAAAAAATTTACCTATTTTGTGCACTCGGGTGCCTTTTCACAAACAGTAACGTTTGCATGTTTTTGAAGTCAAGCATGAAGTGATGATATATATACGTATCTGTTCCAGCTTTGTCCAAAACATCGAATAAATTTCTCATTAAGAACTCGTTTTTATAATGTACGATCTATTTGAATTTATTACAGGTCTGAGCAATATAAATTAATAACTGCATGTCTGATGTCAGATATGAATTTAAAATATGTTAGCATAGTTGGTTGATCAATACTTTATACACCTGATTAAAATATCTCCAGGAGACACGGGGTAGGGTAATAAAATGGATGAGCAAAATAAAGTTGAAAAAGATATAATAATAATCTGGAGAGTTACGCTTTTGTATCTATTTGTGGCCAGCACCTGGATTATATCCTCAGATATTGTTTTAGAATGGTTTGCTCCGGATATTACCCTCTATGCCAAACTCCAAACATACAAAGGATGGGTTTTCGTCCTTGTCACTGGATTGTTATTATATTTGTACCTGAAACCACGAACTGAGTCTCTCCGAAGATCACAAAAGGCCCTTTTCAAAGCTAAGGAAAAATTGCATGAAAGTGAAGAGAAATACAGGGAATTGAACCAGTTAAACCAGTCCACTCTGGATTCTCTGGATCTGAATATCTGCGTACTGGACGAGACCGGAGCAATAATAAAAACAAACAAGTCATGGCAAGCTTTTGTTCTTGCTAATTCAGATAAACTTGACAAACTTAGTGAAAAAGTAAATTATATCCAGATCATTAAAAATCTCAGGGGTCAGGACAATGAGTTGGCATTAAAATTTGCAAAGGGTATTGAAGATGTGATAAGTGGAACAGCAGAATACTTCGAGCTTGAATATCCATATCATTTATCTGATGAAGAACAATGGTTCCTTGAAAAGGTCATTCCTTTTGAGGGTACTGACACTTTCCCGCGCAAAGTGGTCATCTCTCATACAAATATCACTGACAGAAAAAAAGCACAAAAGGCTCTTGAGAAACATAATGAGTTCGCTCAGGCTATTCTTGACAATCTTCCCATTGGTTTAGCCGTAAATGAATTCGATAGCGGAAATGCAAATTACATGAATGCCAAATTTTCAGATATATATGGCTGGCCCCAAAAGGAACTCACAAGCGTACCCCGCTTTTTTGAGCTTGTTTACCCGGATCCGGATTACCGTAAAAAGATAATGGAGCGTATAATGTCTGACATACAGAGTGGCGATATCAATAGGATGCACTGGGATGATATCAGCATCTGCACAAAAGACAAAGGAAATAGATGGATCACAGCAGTGAATATCCCGATCTTTGAACAGAACATAATGATATCAACAGTTCAGGATGTAACTGAACGCAAGCTTATGGAGATGGATCTAAGGGAGAGCGAAGAGGACTACAGGAGATTGTTTGAAGACCATTCTGCGATCAAACTTCTTATTGACCCCGATACTGGCAAGATCATTCAGAGTAATCATGCAGCTGCAGTTTACTACGGATGGACTCGCGAAGAACTCAGCCAAATGACTATCCAGCAAATAAATACTCATCCTCCCGAAGTGATCGATGGAGAAATAAGAAAGGTAAGGGCGCAGAAAAGTGTATGTTTTGAATTCAAGCACCGCCTTGCAGATGGATCGACAAGGGATGTTGAAGTGTTCAGTAGCACTATAAAGATGAAAGGAAAAGAATTACTTCATTCGATCATTCATGATGTCACCGACCGCAAGCAAGCAGAAAAGGCTCTGCTGGAAAGTGAAAGCAAATTCAGGAGCTATATTACAAATGCACCTAATGGTATCTTCATAATTGATGCGAATGCAAACTGTCTTGAGGTCAACACAACTGCTGGCATGCTTACAGGTTATTCAGAGGAAGAATTAACCGGGATGAATTTCAATGACTTGATAGCTCAGGAATATAGGAAGATAGCAGATCAAAATTTCTTAGACCTCAAAAACAATGGCTCTGTTTTTGTTGAACTGTCCTTTATGCGTAAAGACGAGACAATTTGCTGGTTGAGAATAGATGCAAGTAAACTATCCGAAACCCGTTATCTTGTATTTGCAAGTGATATCACAGAGAAGAAAAAAGCTGAACATTCCCTCATCAGTGGTAAAATGATGGCAGAAGAGAACAGCCGCATCAAATCTGAGTTCCTGGCTAACATGAGTCATGAGCTGCGTACTCCGCTCACGGCCATTATTGGTTTTTCAGATCTCCTGAACATTCAGCATTTTGGTGAATTGAATAATAAACAACTCGAATTCGTAGGCCACATTTCCAAAAGTGGAAAACATCTTCTTAATGTGATAAATGATGTTTTGGACCTCTCAAAGATAGAATCCGGTAAAATGGATCTGGAATGTGAATATTTCCCTGTTTCGAAACTGATCGATGAAGTTCAGAAGTCGCTGTACCCCCTGGCTGTCCGCAAAGGTATTGAAGTAAGCATAAGCAACAATAATAAGGAGCCTGAGATATTTGCTGATAAATTGAAGCTAAAACAGATCATGTACAACCTGCTCAACAATGCTATCAAATTCACTCCGGATAATGGTTTGATATCAGTTGTTGTGAAAAGAGCCGGTAACACCATCGAAGTATCGGTTTCAGATACAGGGATTGGAATTCCTGTACACATGCGGGAAGAGATCTTTGATCCATTCGTACAGGTCGATGCATCAAGCAAAAGAAAGTATGGAGGTACAGGCCTGGGACTTGCACTTACCAAGCGTTTCGTGGAAATGCACAACGGAAAGATCTGGGTGGAAAGTGAGGAAGGTAAAGGTAGCACTTTTACATTCACTCTTAAGGATCAGAATCATATTGAATAATATGTGCTTTTGTTAATGAAGTCTGTTGAAAATGCGAATTAAATCTTCTTTCTTTCGAAGTATTCAATTAGATTAAAGATAATTAGCTTTACTGATGGTTGAAAAAGCTCAGTGTTACAGTATAGGATATGGTAACAGGTCCTTTGATGATTTTGTACAAATGCTTGTTGAAAACAGGATCACTCACCTTGTAGATATCAGGAGATACCCCCAGTCAACATTTGATGATTTCAACAAGGAATCACTTCAGAGTTCTCTTCCCCTTTACAACATAATTTATATTCATTGTGAAGGAGTTGGAGGTATGCGGGATTCCACTTATATTGAGTATATGGGGACCGGGGAGTTCAGGAAAAGTTTTTCCCATCTCCTTGCATGCATAAATAGCGTCAATGAAAAAGGTGGAAGAGTAGTACTAATGTGTGCAGAAAAAAATCCAAAGGACTGTCACCGCCGTTACCTGGCGCAACATCTGGAACAGTCGGGAATAAAAGTTATACATCTGACCGAGCCCGGTCAGATTGACTTATGTTCTTTCTCCTGATCGTTACATAGCCCGCAGGCGAGCTATCCTCTCTTCTGTGGCAGGGTGCGTTCTGAACAAGTTGCTGAACCCTCCTACCTTAAGAGGATTGACTATAAACATGTGTGCCGTGCTGTCCGATGCCTGCACGTCTCCTCTTCTTGGGCGGTACATGGCACTACCATATTCCAGCTTCTCCAGTGCATTTGCAAGAGCCCATGGCTTCTTACAGATCCTTGCACCTTCCTCATCAGCAGCAAATTCCCTTGATCTGGATATGGCAAGCTGTATGATGGTCGCTGCCAGGGGGGCAACAATGGCCAATGCCAGGAAACCTACGATACTGTTACTACCTTCATCATCACGGCCACCGAACCCACCGAAGATAGCTGCCCACTGGGCCCATGTGGCTATCATGGAGATGACACCTGCAATGGTAGCTGCGATCGCACTTATCAGTGTGTCCCTGTTCTTCACGTGAGCCATTTCATGAGCCAGCACACCTTCCAGCTCTTCAGTGGAAAGAAGATCTAATATACCTGTGGTAGCTGCTACAGCAGCGTGTTTTGGATCTCTGCCAGTTGCAAAGGCATTGGGCATGGAGGTATGCACGATGTAGACCTTAGGCATAGGCATATCCGCAAGGGTTGCAAGTTTCTTTACTATACCATACAATTGCGGGTACTCAGAAGCAGTGACCTCTGCTGCCTTGTACATGCGCAGTACTATTTTATCACTGTACCAGTAGGTACCGAAGTTCAGGATCATAGCGAATAAGAACGCTATGATCATTCCGGAAAAACCTCCGATGAGCCTTCCTACTATGACCAGCAGACCGGTCAAAGATGCCAATAACAAAGTTGTTTTTAGCATGTTTCCCATATTATATTTCCTCAACATACCTCATTTACTGAGTTCTCATAAATTTGCATATACTAGATGTATGTTCATCTATAAAATCATATTGGCTCATAATAAATATAAAACAAGAGTATAGAGATATGGTATCAAATCTCTTCGATAGTAATGTTCTCCTCTTTTTCCATCTCACTAATAAGAGCTTCCAATTCTTTCATTTCCTGCTCCATATCCTGTATCTCAGTATCGGTTATACTTACATTGCCCTCGGCCAGTATTGCATCGGCAACTGCAGTATCATTTGCAGGAGATGTCTGCGATGAGGTAAGTTCAGAGGTAGTATCCTTTTTATCTGTACATCCGGAGAGTGCAAGAGCACAGATGACTACGACCAGAATGCAAATATTAACATACTTCATCTTTCACTCCTCCTGTGAACTGTCTTCTTCGGACACACTATCAAATTGGGAAGCCCACCGTTTGCTGTCTTCATCCGTACCCGCAATATATGCACCTTCTCCTGAAAGTACAGCACTTCCGATACCTTCTACTTCCAGATCAAGATCTGTCCCTCTGACCATAACAGTAAGCCGGCTACCTGAGATGGTGACCTTAGCTGTGAGGTCGGAGTAGACAAGTGCCCTTTTAGGATCATCTGCCAGGGAATTATCCATTTCCAGAATAATTTCAGAATCACTGTTAATGATCGTTACTTTTGCATCACCTGCAAGGTCTTTGATCACAAGTTGTGCATCATGTATCAT
>NZ_JBFYLB010000171.1:0-34045 GCF_041305605.1 Methanomethylovorans sp. | reverse complement strand
TTGGATTTGTAGCTAAGGAAATCGTTGTTGGGTCTATGGGCACTCTTTATGGAGCAGGCGAGGATGAAGACAGGCTTTCTGAGATCCTTACAGCCGGTGCAATGAGTCCTCTTGCAGCCCTTGGACTTATGGTGTTCACTTTGCTGTATGTCCCGTGCATTGCATGTATAGGTGTAATAAAACGGGAGACTGGCTCCTGGAAATGGACTGCTTTTCAGGCAGTATATGGAACCGGGATCGCGTGGCTGTTTGCCTTTATTATATTCCAGGTAGGCAGCAGGATGGGTTTTTAACATAAGGAGGAAATTCTATATGAATAGTGACAAAATGAAAAATAATACTATCAAGATCTTCACTTTGCTGGTGAGCTTACTGTATATGGTGTTTGGAGCAATACACATTGCTGAAGGCCTTGGTATAGATACTGGGCTTAGAGCAGCTCTCTTTGTTTCTGCAGACATATTAGGGGGCTTTAGTCTTCTTGTTATAGGAACTGTATTTTTCTATGGTTTCAGGGAGCTTAATTCAGGCTTGAATGAAGGGATATCATTTGTGTATGTAGGTATGATAATATCCCTGGTCTTCATGCTGGTTTATATACTTGTGGGAGCCGGTACCCTGCTGGATTCGTTCCTGCTTCCGGAAGATTATGTGGAGTGGCATATAGTTGATCAATTGAGACCAGGGATATACCTGGGTATACCTGTTCTTGCAGCTTTTTTAACCTGGAGGAACAGGTTTACAGCCATCAAACTGTAAAGGGACTGAGAATAAAAAGGGGAATGAATATGGTAATCGGCTACAAGTATTTTTTGAGGAGAGTTGCCGGATTGTTAGAATCCGGCGATAACTTCACCGTCGGTGCAGCGTCCAGATATCTCAACATGAAACCTGAGGAGTTCAAACAGTTGCTTTCACTAATGGAGAACAATGGGGACATTGAGATACGTCAGGAGAATATTGTCAGATGTAGCACCGGTCCTTCCTGTTGTAAAGGATGTGGTGCATGTCTAAATAGCAAAAGTAAGATATTGACAGGAATGTCATATCGTATAACAGAGAGTGGGAAAAGAAAACTGATGGTTTTTGAAAAGTCAGGTAATGTCCATAAAATGGAAATTCTTAATCTATAGATAACTTTTGACTCTTCTGACATTTGATCCTTTTTTGCTCCAAAATACAATGATCCTATCCTAAAATAGTATAATGAAATGTTTGGAGTTGCACTGCACACTGAGAACTGGCTATTATTGAAAATAAAATCGTTCTTTAAGTGCAACCGCCATCATCTGTATGTTAAGGTTTAATAGCGATAGAACAAATATTATCCCCTATGGGACCTTTGCTGATATTTTTACTTGCGCTGGTAATCGTACTCATACTGACAACTTATGTAAGGCTTCACCCTTTTCTTAGTCTTGTATTAACCTCTTTGTGCATAGGAATAATGGCTGGCAGACCTGAAGAAGCACTGAGTACCATATCCTCGGGGATGGGAAAAGTATTCGCTCAATTTGCTATAATAATCACAGCTGGCAGTATCCTAGGTCTGGTACTGGAGAAAACAGGGGGTATGGAGATTATTGCCAGTGACCTGATAAAAGTATCTAAAAGACCACTGCTGACCCTTAACATACTGGGATTCCTGTTTGCTGTACCTTTTATGTGCTCCATCCTTGCCTATGTGGTATTTTCTCCTCTGGCCAGGGATATGAGCCGTCGATTAAATATCCCGGCCGGAATAGCTGCAACTTCACTTGTACTTGGTACACTGGCATCCTTCAATCTGGTATACCCTTCACCTGTTATAATCAGTGCTGCCAGTGAAATGAATGTGGATGTTGCTAAAGTTTTCTTCATGGGGCTTATGATAGCCCTACCGATGACACTTGTAGGATATAGATATGCATCAGGATCATTAAAAATCAGAACAGACGTTGACATCATTAAAACAAGCTCCTTTCGGGAAAGATCCACAAGCAGGGCCTCAGCATACGTTCCCATATGTCTTCCTATTCTGCTGATACTTGCAGGTACCTTCTCATCTGACCCAATGATAGGGTTCATAGGAGAACCTGATATAGCTTTATTAATTGGTGTGCTTCTTTGTTTGGTGTGGTCACGATCTTATGGAAAAGAGTTGCATGAATGGATCGAAAAAGCTATCAGACGCAGTGGGATCGTGTTACTGGACCTCTGTGGAGGAGGGGCGCTCGGAGCCACATTTACAATGACAGGAGCAGGGGAAGCTTTAGGTAAACTGTTTATGGATATCGACCTTCCCTCTCTGTTGATACCTTTCCTGGTGGCTGTGGCTGTGCAGACGGTCCAAGGTTCCCGCGTGGTCACAATGCTGGTAGTACCTTCCCTGATAATACCCGTCCTTCCCCAGCTTGGACTTCCACCGGAGATCAGTCTGTTGTCTATGGCATGTGGCACTTTTCTGTTCTCGCACGTAAACGACCCATTCTTCTGGATCTTCAGAGATCTGGCAGAACTTGAAACCGGCGAAGCACTCAGATACTACACTCTCGGAGGTATCCTTATGGGAGTGACAGGCTTGCTGCTCCTTGGATTTGGCTATTTGATAGCTTTTTGAAAAATAACGAACACAATGGGATAAATAAAAAGAGATAAGACCAGAATCATTATCTGGTCTTAGTGGTGGTCATGATGCTCGTGTGCCTTTTGCTTTTGCCAGTTCTTGTCGGCTTCCTGAACAGAAGCAAGGCATTTCTTGCAGAGCATGACAGTATCCTCTTCCTCTCCTTTTGAGAAAGAAGGCCTGGATATTTGTACAGGCTGCAGTTGGGCAATAGCTCCACACAGATCACACTTACCAGCAGTACCGCATGAGCTGGATGTTGCCAGTTTGTCAGCGGTCTCTTTTGCCGCCTTAAGACATGGTTCACACAGCCCTTTCCAGATACCTTCGGGGTATGAGTGCTCAAACCGGGGCACAAAAACCCTTACAGGGACAACAGTGGGTATTGAAACACCACATAGATCGCAATCTGCCATATTCTTTACCTCCTTAGATCAACACCTTCGCGGCTTCCATTGCCCAATAGATGAACGGTTCTGACCAGAAACCAATTACCAGTACAAATATGACTGCAATGAGCATTGCAAATGTGTAAGGCATGGGTTCTGCGATCTTTGCCCCATCAGAAGGCAGGAAATACATGTATTTCACGACCCTGGCATAATAGAACAGTGAGATCGCACTGTTGAGGATCGCGATCACTGCCAGCCACACAAATCCTGCCTCTATGGTGGAGGCAAAGAGAACGAACTTGCTCATGTATCCTGCTGTAAGAGGTATACCGGCAAGGGCAAAGAGGAAGATGGTCATGCAGAGGGCAGTTACCGGCATACGTCTGCCAAGGCCCCGGAAGTTATCAATGTGGTCAGGAGTTTCTGCATCCTTTTTCTCGGAAAGGACCATGTATATGACCGCTGCAGTGGCGATGAATGCACCTGCTTTCATGAAACCGTGAGACAGAGCATACAATATTGCACCTGCCAGAGCTGTCTTACTCATAACCACAAAGGCCATGGTGATATAACCTGCCTGGGCGACGGAAGAATATGCAAGCATCCTCTTGACACTGGTCTGTGAAAGTGCCACAACATTACCCAAGGTCATGGTTATCACTGCAAGCACTGCAAATGCTGTAGTCCACTCAGCCTGCAAGGCGATCAGAGCGATCATGAATACCTTGAAAGCTGCCACGAAACCCATTTTCTTGGAACCTGCTGCAAGCAGAGAGGATACGACTGAAGGAGAACCCTGGTAAGTATCCGGTGCCCACATGTGGAATGGAACCAGCGCGATCTTAAAACCAAGACCGGCTATCATCAGGACCACAGACAATAGACCCATTGGACTTCCGAGCAGTACATTGATGTTCGCTGCCACACCAGGAATGCTGGTGGTGCCTGTAGCACCATATATGAAAGAGATGCCAAAGAGCATCAAGGCCGCAGACAGTGATCCGATCATAAAGTACTTCATGGAAGCTTCGAGAGATATGGGATTCTTCTTCTCGAAACCGGCCAGAGCATATGTAGCAAGACTTGCCAGTTCAAAGGCAACAAACAATACCATGAGATCATTGGCCGATGCTACGAACATCATACCTGCCGTTGCAAAGATCATCAGGGAATAGAACTCCTCTGTGTGAGCATTGCCTTCAGTATACTTAATGGATGCTATTGATACCAGCAGAGCAACTGAAAGGAACACTATCTTAAAGAACTGAGATAATGCATCGAATGAAAGGGTTGCATTGAACAGCAAGCCTTCACTTCCGAGGCTCATCACAACTAACACAAGGGATGCAAGTATTCCCAGAGATGCAAGGAACCCCAGCATTTTCTTTGTGTTCGCATTAAGGAATAGTCCTATGAGAAGGACTGCAAGACCTGTTCCCACCAATGTGAGTTCAGGTGTGAGTAGGGTAAGGCCCGCCATCTCTCACACCCCCGCAACAGCCATGAGGCTGACCAGTTTTTCGGAGTTAGTTATCATCATATCCAGCACCGGACCGGGATTCAGTCCAAAGTAAAGTATCAGTATTGCTAAGACAGCCATTGAGAATGTCTGTGATGCCGAAATATCTTTCAAAGCCCCTAACTTCTCATTGTATACACCGAACATAGCCCTCTGCATTGCCCACAGGTGATATGCTGCTGTGATGATTATCGCCAGTATAGCTATAACCACATAAGTGGGCTGGTTGATGTAGGTGAATGTCAGCACCAAGAACTCGGCAATGAATCCTGTAAGTCCCGGAAGTCCCAGTGAGGCCATGAAAGCCAGCATCATGATAACAGCAAGTTTTGGCATCTTCCTGGCAAGTCCTCCAAGCTCATTGATAATCCTGGTACCTGTGGCATTGTTGATAACTCCGCATGCCATGAACATAATGCTCATGATAAGTCCATGTGAGAATTGCTGGAACATAGCTCCGGACACGGATAGAGAGACAACACCTGCAGCTCCCAGTGTCACATAACCCATATGGCTTACGCTTGAATATGCTACCATGCGTTTGAGATCTTTCTGGGCCAGTGCAAGGAAGGCACCGTAAAGGACACTCACTGAACCAAGTACTGCCATGATAGTTATCATAAGATCCATGGATGGTGTGAAAGGCAGTATGGGCAGCATGACCCTGAACAGTCCATAGCCACCGATCTTAAGCAGGACGAAAAGCACACTGCCTGCAGTTGGTGCCTCAACGTACGCATCCGGCAGCCAGGAGTGGAATGGGAATGCAGGGATCTTCACCAGGAATCCGAACAGCAGTGCCAGGAATATGAGGTCACGGGAGAAACCGTCGCCTATGAACTGGAACTGTGAAAGCAGGTGTTCGATGCCCATGTTGGGAGTTCCCGTCTGCTTCCATGCTGCGAAGTAGAGAGCAAAAATACCCAGCAGCATTACAAGTGAACCGACGTGTGTGTAAATGAAGAACTTGATGGCCGCCTTATGTTTAGCAGGCCCTCCCCAAATGCTCACCATAAAGAAGAGCGGTACGAGGGTCAGTTCCCAGAACACGTAGAACAGGAAGAAATCAAGCGCCACAAACACACCTATAACAGCTCCCTGAGTTGCAAGGATCAGTGCATAGAACTTGTTAGGCTGCTTCTTATCATCGTTCCATGAGAAGAGTATGAGGAGAGGGATGACTATGGCATTCAGCAGGACAAGTGGCATGGATATGCCGTCTATACCCAGCTGATAATTGATCCCCAGGCTTGGAACCCATTGAGCAAGCTCCTGGAACTGCATCTGAGATGTCGTACTGTCGAAAGTAAAGTACATGAACAGGGTCAGTGCCAGTACCAACACGGAAGAGAACATGGCAGATGCCCGTGCTTGTTCTTTATTCTTTGTGAAGATTGTAAGTACTGCAAATAAAAGCGGAATCAGTACTATTAAAGATAGAATTGGTATTGCCATTTAGAATACCTCCAAGATCAGCTTGACAAGAATTATGAGCAAACTGACACCAGTCACAACTGCTGTGGCATAGTTCTGTACCACACCGGTCTGAAGTTGTCTCAGGCCGTCTGAGGCTTCAGTGAATATATGACCCATCAGATTGATCAGCCAGTCAAAACCTCTGTCAACTGCTCTTCCGGCAAGTGCAAGACCTTCATATATGACCTTTACTGCAATGAATTGTGTAAAGATAGCATTCTGATAGTACCTGTTGTAGAGCAATTTGTAGACGGGATTCTTCCTGGAAACAATGCTTGACATATCAATGATGCGCATTCCATAGATTAAATATGATATCAACAAACCCGCAACAGCTACGATAACAGGCATCCACAGGATCAACAATGGCTCACCTTCGCCACCGTGCGAAACCAAGTGATATTTACCAATTTCGGCAAGAGCATGGATATCAATATTAACGAAACTGTTGCTGAACGTTTCTTCCAGGAACTTTCCGAAACTTGTCCTTGTGATCGCACCGAATATAAGTGCCAGAACACCCAGGATCATAAGGGGTATGGTCATCACAGATGGAGATTCGTGCCCTCCATAGTTGGTCCTTGGCTTACCGATGAAGGTCATGAAGATCAATCTAAATATGTAGATAGATGTGAGTAGGGCAGCCACTATTGAGAATAGATATGGCAACCAGTTTTGTGTGGATTCACCGAAAAGATATGCTGCTTCGATGATAGGATCCTTACTGAAGAAACCGCTGACACCTATGGAAGTTCCGGGGATACCGAAACCTGCCAAAGCAAGAGATGCGATGAGCATTGTTGCGAAGGTGATAGGCATGACCTTCCTCACACCACCCATCTGTCTGATATCCTGAGTTCCGACTGCATGGATCACACTTCCGGCACACAGGAAGAGAAGGGCCTTAAAGAAAGCATGGTTGATGAGATGGAACAATGAATCTCCAACTGCTGTTACTCCGATGACTGCACCCATTCCAAGTCCGAGCATCATGTATCCAAGCTGACTGATAGTGGAAAATGCCAGAACACGTTTAATGTCGTTCATAACAAGTCCCATAGTCGCAGCGAAGAGTGCTGTGAATGCTCCAAGATATGCAACTACGATCAAAGACTGAGGAGCTGCGATGAACATGGGGAATGTCCTTGCAACCAGGTATACACCGGCTGTAACCATCGTTGCTGCATGAATAAGTGCAGAAACGGTAGTTGGACCTTCCATTGCATCCGGCAGCCACACATGCAGAGGGAACTGGCCTGATTTACCTACGGCACCTCCGAAGAAGAGTAGCGTGATAAGAGTAAGATGGCTTACCTCAAATCCGAATATCTGTGCATTGAAGGCAGCTATTTCAGGTATGTGGCTGAAGATCTCATCGAACCTGAGAACATATACACCTTCGGGGATGGAGCCATTGAATATTCTGAAGATGTCAGCGAAAAGCAGGATGATACCTGCAAGGAACATCACGTCACCAACCCTTGTGGTGAGGAACGCCTTCTTGGCTGCGGAAGCTGCAGAGGGTTTCTCGAACCAGAATCCTATGAGCAGATAAGAACACAGTCCAACAAGTTCCCAGCAAATGAAGAACTGAAGAATGTTATCAGAGAGGACTACACCAAGCATTGCTGCTGTGAAGAGAGCTGTCTCTGCAAAATACCTGGGCTGAGCTTTGTCATGGGACATATAGCCAACAGCATATATGTGGATGAGCAAGCTGACAAACGTCACCATTGACAACATAACCGCAGCCAGGGGGTCAATGAGAATGCCCACATTGAGTATTGCAAACCAGTTGTAAGACTGAGAAACAACTTCCTCCGGGTTCTGAAGCAGGTTTAGTGTGATCATCAATGAGATAACGAAAGAGGTAAAGATAGCAATTATGGGGATAATGGCTCCGCCATTTGGCAGCTTCTTACCAAGGAAGAACGTCAGCACGAAAGCAAGTGCTGGCAATACAGGGATTAAAAATGCCATTTCTTCGATCGCCATTTTTACCACCTCAATACATTGAGCTTGTCAAGGTCGATCATGTCCCTTAACCTGTAGATGGACATCAGGATAGCAAAACCAATGGCTGCCTCAGCTGCTGCCAGAGCAATAGAATACAAAGCAAATACTTGCCCTGTAAGGTCTCCGTTATAGCTTGAGAAAGCTACAAGGTTGATATTGGCGGAGTTGAGCATAAGTTCCACACACATAAGCATCCTGATACCGCTTTTCTGGGTCATGAATCCAAAAAGACCTATAGAGAATATGATTGCGGAGAGTGCAAGATAATAGAACAATGGTATCATTCTGTACCATCTCCTTTTGCCATGTAGATAGCTCCCATAAGAGAAGCCAGTAATACGATAGAAAGTATTTCGAACGGTACCACAAGATCGGTAAATATCAACCTACCTATTCCCTGAATATTACTCTGGTCCATCAAATTCTGCGGGATCTGATCCACAGTATTCCACTCGGTAAAACCTATGGATATAACCACTATTGCAAGGAAAAGGAAAGCAATTATCATACCGGCTATACGCGGTCTGAAGAAGTTATACACTGAAGTCAAGATCTGCATAATGGTAAAATGTTTATTCAGCATCCTTATCACTTCCAAACTCCTTCTTTGTGAGCATTACCGCGAACAGTATCAGTACACCAATAGCTCCAACGTACACCAGTATCTGAATGACACCGAGGAACTGGGCATTTAACATTATATACATACCTGCTACAACGAACATTACTACTATTAGTGCCAATGCAGATCTGACTATATCTTTCGCTGTAACTACAAACACGGCGAAAGATATGGAAAGTAGAGCCATTACAGCAAAGACCAGTATTTCCAGAACATCTGCTATTATTGAGGTGTCCATCTGCTTACCTCCTTACCTGCTTCTTTTTCAGCGTTTATGTCAACCTCTCTTGCCAGCATGTCCGGCGTGAAGAGAAGATCTTTGTGCTCCCATCTTATGATACCTGTAGTGTATACTTTAGTGTTTGAGAGCGCCCCCTTAGGACACTGGTCTATGCATAGTCCACAGAACAGACAATGCCCCACATCTATGGAAGGGAACCATCTTTTCTTGTCGCTTTTTGGACCTATCCTAGCCTTCACTATCTTGATAGCGTTGTTAGGACAAGTGTTCGCACATATCCCACAGCCTATACACTTGCTTTTATCCAGCTTTTGAAGTCCCCTGAATCTATCAGAAAGCCTGGTAGGTTCTTCAGGGCACATTCTGGTTACCGGAGGTGCAAAATAGATACTTTTTAAAGCTTTCTTAATATTCTTTATAACCATATTATCACATCCCCAGCAGTACCAGTGCTATGACCCATCCCAGATTCAGCAATGATAGCGGCAAAAGCCTTTTCCAGCTCAGGTCTACTACCTGATCGATCCTGAACCTTGGAACAGCCCATCTGATCATTATTATAGCTAACATGACCAGCGCCACCTTACCAAGGAAGAATGCAGTCGGAAGGATTATTCCAAGCAACATGTTGGAAGTCAGTATTGCAGGCAGGTTCCATCCACCGAGGAACAGAAGTACCACGAGCATGGACCCAAGTATCAGGTGAATATATTCTGCAAAGAAACCAAGACCGAACCTCATGCCAGTGTACTCTGTGATCCAACCTGCAATGAGTTCTTCTTCAGATTCGTTCTGGTCAAAGGGCAAACGTCCCATATCCGCCATAAGAGCAATAAAGAACACCGCAAATCCGATCGGCTGTTTTATTATGAACCACAACGGACTCTGGGCCTGTGCAATTTCAACAATGTTCAAAGAACCTGCCATTATTGCCACGCTTACAACACAGATCCCGAGAGGAACTTCATAACCGATCATACGTGCAAAGTTCCTGAATGCACCGAGCAGGGAGTATTTGTTATTGGAACTGTAAGCTATCATGAAAATACCGATGACCGATACAGCGGATACAGCTTCAATGTACAGGACACTGATATCCATATCCGTAGCAGCTATTGGATAGGTATCGCCATTTATTATCACAGCACCAAAAGGAATTGCAACAAGCATCAGGAAAACAGATCCCATCAGGACGATAGGCGCAAAGACAAAAAGTAATTTGTCAGCATTGGCAGGTATGATGTCTTCCTTTGTGAACAACTTTATTGCATCTGCTACCAGCTGGAATATTCCATGAGGACCTACTCTGCTTGGACCATGACGCTGTTGAATGTCAGCGGATAGTTTACGTTCGAACCAAACAGCTATCATTGCACCCATGAATATAGCACCCATAAGGCAAAGTCCCAGAATACCACGTATCCAGGGATTGAAAAGAATTTCTGGTATTTCCATCATGATCACCTGTCAACCTCACTTGTACATGTGTCCATGCTTCCGGCAATTGCCACAATGTCGGCAACATTGACCCCTTTAAGAAGTGGAGGTAATGTCTGTAATGTGGGATATACCGGTCCTCTGATCTTTACACGGTAGGGTTTATCGGAACCATCGGAAACCATGTAGAATCCCATTTCACCTCTAGGGTCCTCCACACGGTGGAACACTTCTCCGGCTGGTACTCTCATAACAGGTGACCTGCGACCATATACACTGCCCTCCTGGAAAAGAGGACCTGTGGGTATCTGGTCAAGGCATTGTTCGATTATGTACATGCTTTCGCGCATCTCATCAAGGCGCACCTGCACTCTTGAAAACACGTCGCCTGCAGTCTGAGTACATACTTTGAAATCCAGGTCCTTATAGACGAGGTAAGGCTCTGCCTTGCGTATATCAAAAGCAACTCCTGTTGCCCGAAGCGGTGGGCCGGATACTCCGATATCCTTTGCAACTTCCGCCGTAAGAACACCAATGCCCACAGTTCTTGCCTTGTATATGGTATCGGTCCTGTACATCTCTTCGTAGGAGTCAATGGCTTTCCTCAGATTCGCAAAAACCCGCTGTACATCTTCCTTGAACCCTTCTGGAAGATCGTCCTTTACACCTCCAAAACGCAGGAAAGAGTGTGTGACACGTGCCCCGGTAACGGAATCCATAAGGGTCATCACATCTTCTCTTTCCTTGATAGTGTACATGAACATGCTTACAAAACCAACGAAAGAAGCATATTCTCCCATACCTAGAAGATGACTTTGTATCCTGGAAAGCTCTTCCATGATAACACGAATGTATTGTGCTCTCTCTGGCACTTCTATGCCTGCAAGTTTTTCAACACAGCCAACATATGCTTCTTCGTTGGTCAGCGCTGCAAGGTAGCATATCCTGTCTACAATGGTTATGCCCTGCAGGTATGTTTTGTTTTCAAGTATTTTCTCGATCCCTTTGTGGATATATCCCATCTCTACCTCGGAATCCACAACAGTCTCACCCTTCAACTTTGCATTGAGCCTGAAGGGCCCCGGCATCATCGGGTGTTGTGGTCCAAGATGAACTATCATTTCAGAAGGTCCAACTGTATTATCCATTGTAAAACCTCATACCAGATTTTTGGCTGTTTTGTTGGGGAAACCTTTGTAATCTTTCCTGAGCGGCCATTCGCCAAGCATTTCCTGAGGAAGCACAAGAGGCCGCAGGTCCGGATGATTAAGGTATTTAACGCCGAACAGTTCGTACGTCTCTCTCTCATACCAGTTTGCATTCCAATACACAGAAACAACGGATTCGATATCCGGATCGTCCCTTGGCAATATGGCCTTTAATGTCAGCACGACAGGATGTTCGTAAGAACCTATCACATATACCACTTCGATCTCATTCCTGCCAGGGTAGTCAACACCGAATTCACAACAGAGGTGCCCAAAAGACAGTTTTTCCTTGAGATACCGGCATATGTCCTTTATGTTTTCAGGCTTCACTTTTGCAATGATCCTGATATCAGATTCAACACTTGCATCGTAGATGGCACCCGTGAACTGAGTGGAAAGCGAATCAATCATAACGTTAGCATCCATTAGGTCACCTCAATATTCAGTACCTTTGTCCTTCTTAGCGACGATCTTCTGCTGCAGTTCATAAAACGCCTGGATAAGGGCCTCACATCTTGGAGGACAGCCCGGGACATAAATATCTACAGGAAATACCTCATCCACGTTCTGGTGAGTGCTGTATGACTCATAGAATGGACCGCCACTTATAGCACAATCTCCAAAAGCTATAACCCATTTTGGTGCTGGCATCTGATCCCATATCCTCTTAAGTGCAGGGAGATATTTTTTTGTCACGTATCCACTGATTATCAGTACATCTGCATGCCTTGGAGAGTTCCTTGGGATGATACCAAAACGATCAGTGTCATAGTGTGCCATACCAGTGGAAAGCAATTCCACACCACAGCATCCCATGGCATTTACCGTGAACCAGAGAGAGTTCTTCCGTCCCCAGTTAATGATATCCTGAGCTTTCGTTTTCTTTAAGAAGTCACTGATAGCACTAGTGCTTGTTGTCATGACACCTGGGATCTCTTCGGGCATGTCCTCTTTGTTATTAGTGGCAATTGCCTCTACTTCTGCCATTTAAGCGCCTCCTTCTTGACGAGGTATAAGTATCCGAACAGTACAACAAAAATAAAGATCAACATTTCAATGGTTGCTATAGTTGTTATGCCGGGTTCTCTGAAAATAGTAGCCCATGGGTATAAGAAAAGAACCTCGATATCGAACAAAACAAATGCAATGGCGTACAAATAATACTCAACATTGAATTGGATCCTTGCATTTCCTATCGGAACAGAACCCGCCTCGTATGTCTCATATTTTGCAGGCGATTTACTCCTTGGACTTAACTGCTTTACAAGAAGCATAGTCATTGGGGGCATCAAAAGCGCCACTACAAGAATTATCGCAACCGGAATGTAACTGTAGATTATATTGCTAGCATCGATTATTCCTGACATAGTGATTCACCTGAAGATTATAAACGTAGACAGGTTACTTGTATAAATCTCCTTTTATGAAAAAGAGTATACTGTAACCTAATTTTCAAGAATGTAGGTTCAGAATACGTTAATGGTTATTAAATTTTCTGTTACAGGGAATCTAAAATAGTCTTGATGGCTTTGTATTTGAGAACACAGAGGGCATTCAGGGGTTCTAAAATGAGATATTGTGTCTATTAGCATCAGGAATTGCAACTGAGCAACAGAAAAGTAGATCAGCTCCTCACTGGGAGCTGAGGGGAATAGTATTTCTTGATCACAGTTTCGCATTCTGAACAGGAGACTATCATCCAGTCCCCCAGATCCGTACGTACATATTTTTCGAATATGGACGAGCCGCAATTAGGACATACATAAAAATCCTTGAAATAATAATGGTAGAAATAGGGTGTCCCTTCAAGCCATTTAAGCACCATCTGCATATGCTCAAAATATTTTTGCTTAAGAGGAGCCGAATTGCTGTCAAGGGCATCCTGCACACGACTGGTTACCTGCTTTATATGGCTTTCAGATTTATCTGTGAGTTTTTTGTAGTCAGAGATGTATTTTATCGTGTGATCAATATATTGCAGATAAGCTTTATGCGCCTTGGGTTCCTTTTTCCATATGGTACGAATGAAGTATTCACTCATCACATCTTCCATAATATCTGCACAGGTAGTACAGATATTATATTCCTTAAAATAACGGAAATCCTGTTCACCACCACATATAGCACATGTCTCCACTATCTCACCCCATTGATACTGATTGATCAAGTGATCGATACAGGCTTCATGGCTTCCCGGGTGAACATTATGGGGAATATGTTCAGCACTGCGATCAGATCTCCACTGTGTACTGTTCCGGATTCCTGCCCCAGCACATAAGCATAGGTGATCATACGTTCATTGTCTACAGGTTTGGCACCGCCATCTGTTCCCACTTTTATTAGGGAGACTACTGCATGGTGCGTGAATGTGCAAGGCATAGCGATCATGTCTGGTTCGATCCTAATCTCCCTCACACTCAACTTTTTGAACTCACCTGCCCGCATTTCCACATCCTCGGCGGCTATCACCATTTCCCACTTTGCCCGTGTGGCGATGGTAAATTCGTATGTTGCAGCGTTTATTGTCTTACATTTAAGGTCACCGTTTTCTCGGCAAACGACCTGAACTATTTCCTGCTTCATTTCATCACCACAGATAGTTGGTCAATCCTGGTACATATAGGTTTCGAGAAAATATCACGAATAATCATTACATTGCTTATGAAGAAACTCGACCACGATCTGTTATTTTCTTAACAGGACACAAGTCTTCTCTTTATGGCATTTAGTAGTGAGCAGGCTGTTCGATTCAAGCACACCATCTATATTGTTGAGCACATGAATTACATTTTCTTTCAATGAGTGTATATCACAGGTCCTAACCTTTAATAGAAGATCATAAGGTTCCAAAAGTTCGTAGATCTCGAGTACATCATTGACATTCTTCAGTTTATTGATCACACTGATCCTTTTACTCTGCTCTATCCTAAGACCTATATAGGTCGTTACATTCAACCCGACACTAACGGGATCGACTAAAATAGTGAATTGTTTGACGATCCCACTGCTCTGTAGTTTTTCTATCCTCTTGTGAACAGTAGATGTAGCAAGTCCAAGAATGCTGGCTATCTCAGTGCTGTGGATCCTGGAATTCTGCGTAAGATGTTCCAATATAGCAAAGTCTAGATCATCCATATTATTATATTTATAATCTCATAGTATATGATATTTTTCTTCCAGCTCGTCAGAAAGAATCATTTTGATATGATCTGTAAAAATATGTGAAAATATCAAACCATATGAACAATAAAATCGTATGATAATCATAAAGACAACAATGTTTTTGTTTATTGAATGCTTCTATATTGCAGAAACGGTGTATAGCCAATGAGAATCGATAAAAGATGTGTCGGATGCGGTCAATGTATCGCTTTCTGTCCGAAAAATGCTATTATTGTGAAGGGGAATGCCCGGATAACTGACGATTGCATCCAATGTAAAATATGCATGGCCTACTGTCCGATGAAAGCTATCGAGGAAAGTGCATGAAAGTTTTAGTGATTGGTTCAGGACTTGGCGGTCTTCTTAGTGCTGCCTGGCTCTCACGGGCAGGCCACGAAGTAGATGTTTTTGAGAGACTCCCCATTACAGGTGGAAGGTTCACTAATATTGACTATAAAGGATTTAAGCTATCTACCGGCGCTTTACACATGATACCCCATGGCCCTGCGGGCCCCTTGGGCACATTGCTCAAGGATGTCGGAGCGAATGTCAAGATAGTACGAGCCGATCCCATGGCAATGATCCGTGTCCCTAAAGAACAAAACTCTGCTGACTATACACATGGTTTTCATGATATAACCTTCCATGATTTCAGAAAACTCTTTTCCCCGCTTAACAGGATAAAGCTCGCAATACTGATCACTACCACACGTATCCTGCCTCCTAAAAATGGTTCAATGGCCCAGTGGTGCTCCAGGAACCTTAAAGGAGACTGGGCTTTAAGGATCGCCGATTCTTTCTGTGGCTGGGCATTAAGCCTGAAGGCCGAAGACGTACCAGCCACAGAAGTATTTGAAATTATTGAGAACATGTACAGATACAGTGGTTCCGGGATACCGGTCGGGGGCTGCAAAGCAGTTATTGATGCCCTCACTGATGTAATTATATCCAATGGAGGGAAGATACACATTTCTACCGAGGTCACACATATCACTATAGAAAATAAGAAAGCTGTAGGAATAGTGGCTGATGGAAAAGAATACCATGGAAGCCTTGTCATTAGTGATATAGGTCATTTGGAAACAAGCAGACTATACGATGTGAATGCGCTTGCCATAGATGCTGAGAGATATCTTGCATCCATTAGAACACTGAGACCCTCTGCAGGTGTTAAGATCTGCCTTTCATCGAACGAACCTCTGATCGGTCATGCAGGCGTGCTGCTGACACCTTATGCCCGACGGGTAAATGGTATCAACGAAGTGACCAATGTTGATCCGTCTCTTGCACCTTCCGGAAAACATCTGACAATGGCACATCAATGTGTACAATGGGAAAAACTCGGTAAACTGCAAGAAGAGATCGATCTTGGCTTGACCGACCTCTCCGAGATCTTTGCCGGAAGAGAGTATGAGGTACTTCTCGTACAGTCATATTCCGGAGAATGGCCTGTTAATCGTTCATCTTCCGGTACGGACCTTACCAATAGAACTCCCATAGAAGGCCTTTATATCGTTGGAGATGGCGCAAAAGGTAAAGGTGGTATAGAAGTTGATGGTATTGCACTGGGTGTCAGAAATGCCATGAATGACATTCTAAACTCCGGCAAAGAATCGATAGATTAAATTTATGGTATCCCTTATAGTTCAAGGAAAGCAAATGACAGATTATGTTACATTTTCACGTAATGTTTTTGTACCGGTGACCAATGTGTGCAGGAACAGGTGTGGGTATTGTACATTCAGACGTGAACCCGGTGAGCCGGGGTCATGTTTCATGTCACCCCAGGATGTTGTCCCAATACTCAAAGAAGGGAAGAAAGCAGGCTGTACTGAGGTGCTTTTTACATTCGGGGAATATGCCGAAGAGGTACCCGAATATAAGAAATGGCTTGAAGAACTTGGTTTTTCTTCCAACGTGGAGTATGTGATACACCTCTGTAAGCTGGCAATAAAGATCGGCCTCCTGCCACATACGAATGCCGGTGTTCTTAATTATATGGAACTTGAAGCCTTGAAACCCTGGAATGCCAGTATGGGACTTATGCTGGAAACTACAGGCATGGTAGCAGCTCACTTTAATTGCCCGGGGAAATACCCTGATGTCAGGATAAAGACCATCAGATATGCCGGTGAGCTGCAGATACCTTTCACAACCGGTGTACTTGTTGGTATCGGCGAAACCTTAGACGACCGGATAGACTCCTTGCAATGTATCTCCAATCTGCATGAGGAATACGGCCATATCCAGGAGGTCATAGTCCAGAACTTCATACCAAAACCCGGAACTTCCATGGAGAAACACGTTTCTCCAACAATAGAGGAGATGATGCAGATAGTTTCCATTGCAAAGGAGATATTACCTGCCGATATAGCCATCCAGGTTGCGCCGAACTTAATAGACCCATATTTACTTGTCAAATACGGAGCTACGGACCTGGGAGGCATATCTCCCACGACCATTGATTGGATCAATCCTGAAACAGAGTGGCCCACAGTGGAAAAACTGCGAGAGATGCTCAAAGATATACCTTTGAGAGAACGGCTGCCCATTTATCCCGGCTACATAAAGAAAGGATGGTATAGTAAGAACTTAAAGCCACTTATCAGATCCATGGCCGATAATGATGGTTATAGAAGATCTCTGTGAGAAGGAACGCTCTGTGATTTTCGATAATGCTTTATATTTTGAATCAATTGAGCATACTATTCCAACACGCTAGTTTGGTCATACTATGATGTCAAAGATTGATGAAGAGCTGGTGGAAAGAGCGTACAACGGGAAAACCAGCAGCGAAGACACGCTCTTGCTTCTGGATACCGAACCATTCGAACTTTTCAGGTTTGCTGATAATTTGCGCTACGAAGCGGTCGGTGACATTACCACCTACGTAGTGAACCGCAACATAAACTTTACTAATCGTTGCATAGGTAGATGCGGATTTTGTGCTTTTAAAGAGAACAACGGATATATCCTGAAAACGGAAGAAATACTTGCAAAGGTGGAAGAAGCCCTTAAAGCAGGCGCAACAGAAGTTTGTATCCAGGGAGGGCTCTTGCCAAAAGCGGGTCTTGAGCTATATACCGGCATCCTGGAAGCGGTAAAAGAAGAATATCCATCAATTCATATCCATGCATTCTCACCGATGGAAGTATACCATGCCGCAAGGACCAGTGACCTGAGTATAAGACAGGTGTTACGTGAACTGAAAAAATCAGGTCTTGACACCATGCCCGGTACTGCCGCCGAGATACTCTGCGACCATGTGAGAAAAGAACTGTGCCCCGGAAAACTTCTAACTGCAGAATGGAAAGATGTGGTCACATCGGCTCACAGAACAGGTATCCGCACAACTGCTACCATGATGTACGGACATATTGAATCCTGGCATGACAGAATAGAGCATATGATGATAGTAAGGGACATACAGAAAGAGACAGGTGGCATCACTGAATTTGTACCGCTGCCATTCATGCCCTATAATAATCCCATCGGAAAAAAGATGATCGATGAAGGTCGCTATGCCACCACAGGTATCGATGACCTCAGAATATATGCACTCTCCCGCATAATCTTCCATAAGCATATCAATAATATCCAGGCAAGCTGGGTAAAACTGGGGAAAAAGCTGGCCCAGGTTGCTCTATATTGTGGCGCAAATGATCTGGGAGGTACACTCATGGAAGAAAGTATCTCTACTGCGGCTGGTGCAAATAATGGTACTTCGATCTCCGTGCAGGAGTTTGAATGGATGATCAAAGGGGCAAACCGGATCCCAAAACAAAGGACCACCCTCTACGAGATCGATAAAATAGAAAATACGTCTCTTGGCAATGGCCCAAGGGAGGCTGGCAATGCAGTCATTTATTCCTGAAGATACCAGAGAAAAAGCATATCAGGGAGAAATTACCCCGAAAGATGCTCTGGATCTCATGGAATTGGCCCCACTGGCACTTTTTAACTTTGCAGATGAACTTCGCTCAAATACAGTAGGTGATGTCGTAACTTATGTAGTTAACAGGAACATCTATATCACCAATATGTGTCGGGGAAACTGCGGTTTCTGTGCTTATCGTTCTGAAAAGGGATTCATGCTTGACATGGACCAGATACTTGAAAAAGTATCAGAGGCCAGCGAAGCCGGTGCGGTGGAGGTATGTATCCAGGGAGGATTCCTGCCACAGCTTGACATTGATTACTATACTTCTGTCGTAGAAAACATAAAAGAAGCATTTCCAAAGATCAGCATACATGGTTTTTCCCCAATGGAGATCTTCTATGCATGCGAAAGCACAGGTATTTCCCCCGAAGAAGCCTTTTTAAGACTTAAAGCAGCAGGTCTTGATACGCTAACAGGCACCTCGGCAGAGATACTCTCTGACAGAGTACGGAAGATAATATGCCCCGGAAAACTGAGTACTGACCAATGGATAAATACCATAATGGCTGCTCATCAGGCCGGACTGAGGACAAACTCAACTATAATGTATGGCCACGTGGAAACCCTGGAAGAACGCCTGAACCATCTTTTTATTCTTCGTTCCATACAGCAAAAGACCGGGGGTTTCACGGAATTAGTGCCTTTGCCTTTCATGCCTTATAACAATCCGGTCGGTGAGAATATGCTATCCCATGGGAAATTCATGACCATGGGAATTGAAGACCTGCGTTTCTATGCCATGGCACGGATAATCCTTAATGGCCACATTAATAATATCCAGGCAAGCTGGGTCAAGCTTGGAAAAAAGCTTTGTCAGGTAGCGCTGCATTGCGGTGCCAACGATCTTGGTGGCACACTTATGGAAGATAAGATATCCACAGCTTCCGGAAGCACTAACGGAGAATATGTTCCACCGGCCGAGATCGAATGGATCATCAGGTCTTCCGGAAGGGTGCCCCAACAAAGAAATGCGCTTTATGAAGGAGTATGAATGCGCGCTGTCATCCCATACAAAAAAGAGAATGCAAAATCCAGGCTTTCTCCTGTCCTCAGCCGGATAGAAAGGGAACAATTTGTAGAATTGATGTTAAGGGATGTGGTATGTTCCCTGAGAGAAGCAGGCGTGAAAGATATAGATATCCTTACAACATCTGAATATAGTTCACTTTCTGACCTTGGTGTGAATTTTGTGCTCGATCCTGCAGATCTGAACGAATCAATTAACAAATATCTTGGCAGGGTGGATCAGCCGATACTTATAATAATGGCAGACCTTCCTCTTACCAGACCAGAACAAGTAAAAAATATAATATCCTCTGAAGAAGATGTTGTGATCGTGCCCGGTAAAGGAGGAGGGACGAACGTGCTTTTCTTAAAGGAACCAGCTGGGTTCCATGTCCGTTATTATGAAATGAGTTTCCATAACCACTGCATGATAGCTAAAGATATGCACTACTCGTTGAGAATATACGATTCCTTCCTGCTGAGCACAGATATCGATGAGCCTCATGATATCGTGGAAATACTTCTGCACGGACACGGACTTTCCTTTGAATATGCAAAGGAGAAGTTCGAACTCGAAAGTGGCAGAGCACGTGTAAAGCTTACCAGCCTTCACTAAGCATGAAGTATCCCGAGCTGTAAGCGACAAAAGATATAAAACTAAATACATTATTAGGGTACGTTAAGTTATGCGATCTCAAATTTACAGGTGATAATTGTGTCCATTGAAGTGAACAGGTACAAATGTGGATATTGTGGTGCATGTGTGGGTGTTTGTCCGGCTGGAGCCCTGGAGCTTGTGGAGACATGGATAGAAGTGGATAAGAACTGTTCCAGTTGTGGACTATGTGCCAAGATCTGCCCGGTGGGAGCTATCAGGGTGATCCGATGAAAGATAAGTATGATGTTATTGTCGTAGGTGCCGGACCGGCTGGTTCCATAGCAGCAAAGACCGCAGCTAAGAAGGGGCTTAGTGTGTTACTGATAGAAAAACGCCAGGAAATCGGTGATCCGGTAAGATGTGCGGAAGGTGTAAGCAAAATAGCCCTGAAAAAACATATCGAGCCTGATCCAAGATGGATATGTGCTGACATGAAAGGGTCCAAAATATTCTCTCCGGACGGTACGAGTATACATATGGCCGAAGAAATAGCCGGCGGAGAGGTTGGTTATGTCTTGGAAAGAAAGATCTTTGACCGGGCACTGGCATATGAAAGTGCCAAAGCAGGAGCCAAAGTGATGGTCAAGACCAGAGCTACCGACCTGATAATTGAAAATGGATCCGTATGTGGCATCAAGGCCATGCACCTTGGGCAAGAATATGAGATCAGATCAAAGATCGTGATCGGTGCCGATGGCATGGAATCCAAAATCGGCAGATGGGCAGGCATCGATACTTCATTGAAGCCTTCGGATATGGAGACATGCGTGCAGTATCTAATGAGCGGTGTCAATATAGATCAGGAATACTGTCAGTTCTATGTAGGCAGGAAAGTGGCACCTTGCGGATATATCTGGATATTCCCCAAAGGCGGGAATATGGCCAACGTGGGCATCGGCATACTTGGAAGCGAATCCGGTTCAAAGAGAGCTGTGGACTATCTAAACGATTTTGTAAAAGAAAAACTTCCGGAAGCTTCAATTCTCGAAATTGATTATGGTGGCGTGCCAGTCAGTGGAGCCATTGAGAGGACCATTACTAACGGCCTTATGCTGGTTGGTGATGCAGCAAGACAATCCGATCCTGTCACTGGAGGAGGTATCATAAATGCCATGGATGCAGGTGAGATGGCAGGCGAGGTGGCTTATAATGCAATACTCGCAAATGATGTTTCCACAAAAAAGCTTCAGGAATATGAAGATCAGTGGAGGGCAACTATTGGCAAGGCAATCGATAATGGCCTGATCGTCAAAGACACATTTGTAAAGTTCACGGATGAAGACCTGAATTCCCTCGCACATTCCTTAAAGGATGTGAACTTCAACAAAATGAGCCTTATTGACTTGCTGTATGCTCTTTTCAAGGCCAAT
This sequence comes from Methanomethylovorans sp., assembly GCF_041305605.1. Taxonomy (GTDB): domain Archaea; phylum Halobacteriota; class Methanosarcinia; order Methanosarcinales; family Methanosarcinaceae; genus Methanomethylovorans. The sequence goes on along the minus strand of NZ_JBFYLB010000171.1, from coordinate 12,394 downwards.
AAGAAGCTTCTATGGGACTTGAGAGTATTGTTCAAGAATGTTGTGAAGAATGAACTGGACCTATAACTAAAGGTCATAACTGAAAAATACCAGTACACAATACAATGTACTGGAATCTTTTTACTTTTTCCAGAATTCTGGCGTGAACAGTACCACCACTGTAAATACTTCAAGCCTTCCTATCCACATATTTGCTATTAGTACCACTTTAGCCAGTGCCGGCATGGCGTTGAAACTTGCCATGGGCCCGATAAGATTGAATCCGGGACCGATGTTGCCCAAAGTAGTAATTGATGCAGTGATAGAAGTAAGAATATCTATGCCCATCAAGGAAATAATGAATGTACTGGTCATGAATACAAGGAAATATATCACTACAAAGGATACGGTCTCCTGTATCACGTTCTCTGAAACAGTCTTCCGATTGAACTTTATAGGTTTTACTGCTTTTGGATGAATAGATTTAAAGAGTTCCCATCTGGCATATTTCAGCAATAATAGTACCCTTACTGCTTTTGGACCACCGGCAGTTGAGCCAGCACATCCTCCGATGAACATTACAAGCAATAACACGATCCTCGAGGAGTCGGGCCACAGATTGAAATCCGTACTGGCAAAACCAGTAGTTGTTAGGAGAGATACAACTTGGAACACGGCATAACGCAGACAGGTAAGAGGATCCGCACCTATACTATACCTCAATGCAAGGATAAGTATAGCAGTAGCTACAACAACAACGGCAGTGTAGAACTTGAATTCTTCATCCTTTAATATAATTTTGTGGTCTGTATAAAGTGTCCTGTAGAGCAGTGCGAAATTTGCTCCCGCTATGAACATGAAAATTGTGATTATGGCTTCTATTAAAGGACTGTTAAAAGCTGCAATGCCCAGACCATAAGGAGAAAAACCTCCGGTAGCCATAGTGGTAAATGTATGTGTGACAGCATCATAGGTTGACATGCCAGCCAGGTGTAAAGCTGCAACCTGTAAGGCCGATACCACTACATATACCATCCAGAGTATCTTTGCGGTTTCCCTGATCCGGGGTTTTATTTTATCTTCCGTGGGACCGGGAGCCTCAGCACGGAAAAGTTGCCTTCCCGCGATAGATAATTTTGGGAGAATGGCAACGAACAACACAATAATACCCATTCCACCTATCCACTGGATAAAACTGCGCCAGAAAAGGATACTTCGTGAATGGCTTTCTATGTCATCGAGGATACTTGCACCGGTAGTGGTAAAGCCCGACATGGTTTCAAAAAAAGAGTTAATGGGAGAAATACCGTCGATAATGAATGGGATGGCACCAAAAAACATGGCCGTTAGCCAGCTGAGGGCAACGATAGCAAAAGCTTCCCTGAGTTTCCAGTCATCATCGGACTTGTAGCGTGACCAGAGGTAGGTGCCTGCAATTTCCGTTAAGGTAATACCTATAAGAAAAGGAAGAAGGGACTCATGATAATATAATGCCACCAGAAGGGGAATTATCATCATGAGCCCCAGAAAACGCAGGAGAGTTCCCAATACGCTCAGTATGACCTTTGAGTTCATTGGACCACCTTTATTATTTGAAAAGTTTGTCCACGGCTTCTATGGAAGATGGAAGGGCGAACACCACAACCCTATCATTTTCCTGGATCACATGGCTACCACGGGGAACTATGGTCCTTCCATTATGCACGATCATGCTTACAATAGCACCTGCCGGAAATTTCAATTCACGCAATGGTTTGCCAACTATTTTTGACCTGCTGGAAGCAGTGTATTCGATGATCTCAGCCTTTTGTCCTTCTATGGTAGTTATGGACTCAATGCCGGTCCCCATGGTCAGTTTAAGCACCTCATTGACAGTTGCTCCCCTGGGGCTTACCGCACTATCCACTCCAACCATTTCAAAGAGAGATATGTAATCAGACCTATCCGCCCTGGCAATAACTTTCTTCACGCCCAGTTTCTTGGCTATAAGGGAGCACAACAGATTCTTTTCATCACTATCCGTGACAGAAACAACAACATCCATCTCATGAATACCCTCGTCCTTTAGCAGGTTGATGTCGGTTCCGTCTCCATGCAACACAAGAACCCCGGAGAGCTCGTCTGCGATCTGCTCCGAGCGAGTTTTGCGTGATTCGATGATCTTGATATCTGCCTCACTGTTACCAATGAGCTTCGCAAGGTAAAACCCAACTATCCCTCCACCTATGATCATTACCTTACTACGTCTGCCAACTACCTCTCCCAGAAGTCCCCTGATATCTTTCATTGCAGAAGGTTTACCTATCACCACTATGTGATCGTTCTCCTCTATGGAATCCTCACCATGAGGAATTATTACATCATCATTACGAAAGATAGCACTTATTATACAGCAATCAGTAAGATGAAGGTCTTTCATCATCTTATTTGCAAAATAGCTTCCTTTGGAAACCACGAGCTCCATCATTTCCACTTTGCCTTCTGCGAATGAATCAGCATCAATAGCAGATGGTATTGCAAGTATCCGTGCGACTTCCGAAGCCATAGTCAGTTCGGGGCATATCATCACATCGATACCTATACTAGTACGCTTAGCTATTGGCTTATCAATGTAATCAGGATTACTAACCCTTGCCATTGTCTTAAGCTTATTTTTATCTTCTACGATGAGCTTGGAAGCCATGCATGCAACGATATTGACTTCATCCGAACCAGTTACAGCCATCAGAATGTTAGCTCCTTTAAGAACCTTGGACAATATAGATACATTTGCACCATTGCCCTGAATGACCTGGACATCCAACTCGTCAATCCGCTTACAAGCCTCTTCGTTCTGTTCTATGACTATTACATCATTAGTAGCATACAGTGCTTTTGCTATATGGTAACCTACTTCCCCTGCACCTATTATGACAGCTTTCATGGAACCCCTTCAGGTAAATAATTGCACGCCATAGAAAATAAGCGTACATCTGGAGGATAGGCATTTATGCCGATATTGGCTTTATATTTTACTGAAAAAAGAAGATAAAAATGGGTATGAACTTAAAAAATACTCATAACCTATGAATTGAAAGCATCCTTCACCTTTTCGAATATACCGGAGTGCTTATTTTTGCCACTCTTCTTATCTATCTCATCGAACTTCCTGAGTAACTCCTTCTGTTCTGAATTAAGGTTTTTAGGTGTTTGCAAGATAACCCTGACAAGCTGATCACCCTCACCGCTTCCATGCAAATGTGGCATTCCTTTACCCTTGAGCCTCAGAACAGAATGGGTTTGCGTTCCGGGTTTAATGCTCATTTTCACATTCCCGTATAGAGTGGGTACCAGTACCTCATCACCCAAAGACGCCTGGACAAACGAGATAGGTAGCTCGTATAGTATATCGTCCCCCATACGTTCAAAGGTCTTATGAGGTTGCACATGCACCATGACATAAAGGTCTCCGGATGGTGCTCCCGGACTTCCGGCTTCACCTTCTCCCCGGATCTTCAAACGCAGTCCGTTATCAGCTCCCTTCGGTAACTTCACAGAAAGTTTCTTTACTTTCTTAATCTTACCCGTACCTTTGCATGCGGGACACGGGTCCTCTATTATCTGGCCATTGCCATGACATGTATTACAGACAGTTGTACTCATGAAACGCCCAAAGGGAGTATTGCGTGCGCTGGTGATCTGTCCACTGCCATGGCATGTAGGACAGGTCGTAGGATTTGTACCTGCCTTCGCGCCGGTTCCCCCACAAGTCTCACAATTCTCCGCCCTTGGGACATTGATCGTAGTTTCCACACCATTGGCTGCTTCTTCCAGGGAAATGGAAAGATCATAACGCAGATCAGAACCCCTCATAGGAGCATTGCGCCTGCTTCTTCCACCACCGAAGATATCGCCTCCGAATCCTCCGAAGCCGCCTCCGAAGATGCTGGAGAGGATATCACCCAGATCCTCAAAACCTCTGAAATCAGCACCACGGAAAATATCTTCCTGGGAATAGCGCCCATCTATACCGGCGTGACCAAACTTATCATACTGGGCTCTTTTTTCTTCATCCGAGAGAACAGCATAGGCTTCTGAGATCTCCTTGAACTTTTCCTCAGCATCCGAAGCCTTATTTTTGTCCGGATGGAATTGCATTGCAAGCTTCCTGTATGCCTTTTTTATCTCGGCTTCAGTAGACTCCTTGGAAACCCCAAGGATCTCATAATAATCACGTGTAGTGGACATGAAAGACCCTGTATGTCAGTATAAAATAAATAAGGTACGTTCGGATAGAACATACCTTTGTGCCTGAAACTGTTTAATTCTTACCGTCATCAACTATTTCATAGTCAGCATCTTCTACTGTATCATCGCCGGAATCCGACTTTGCAGAGGCTCCTGCCCCTGATGCAGCTTCTTGCTGTGCCTTCTGGTACATGGCAGCAGATATATCATAGATAGCACTTTGAAGAGTTTCGGTCTTGGACTTGATAGCCTCAACATCATCTTTCTGAAGGGCATCTTTCAGATCAGAGACGGCACTTTCCACTTTAGACTTCTGATCAGCCGTCACGGTATCCCCTGCTTCCTTGAGGGTCTTTTCGGCCGCGTTCACCAGAGACTCTGCGGTGTTCTTTACCTCCACTTGTTCCTTGCGCTTGCGATCTTCTTCAGCATGAAGTTCTGCATCCTTTACCATCTTGTTGATCTCGTCATCTGACAGACCACCTGGCTTCTGGATGGATATGGACTGTTCCTTGCCTGTACCCAGGTCCTTTGCCCTCACATGGAGGATGCCGTTCGCATCTATGTCAAAGGTGACCTCTACCTGTGGAATTCCCCTTGGAGCCGGTGGAATACCATCCAGGATGAAACGCCCCAGCGTCTTATTGGCAGATGCTATACCTCTCTCACCCTGCAACACATGGATCTCCACAGATGGCTGGCTGTCGGCAGCCGTGGAGAATACCTGACTCTTCCTCACAGGTATGGTAGTGTTACGCTCTATGAGCGGAGTTGCAACACCACCCAGTGTTTCGATACCGAGGGTAAGGGGTGTGACATCCAGCAGCAACACATCGTGTACTTCACCTGTGAGCACACCTGCCTGTACAGCAGCACCTACTGCTACAGCTTCATCCGGGTTGATATTCTTGTATGGATCCTTACCAATGATCTTTTTCACAGCTTCGTATACTGCAGGCATCCTGGTAGATCCGCCTATCAGCAACACTTTCTCGATATCCTGTGGCTTGAGCTTTGCATCCTCAAATGCCCTTCTTACTGAGACAAGGGTCCTGTCAAGGAGATCGGAAGTCATCTTTTCAAACTGAGCTCTTGTGAGATCAATATCAATATGCTTTGGCTGCCCATTCGCATCTGCGGTTATGAAAGGCATGTTGACATTAGTAGAAGGTACGCTGGAAAGTTCGATCTTTGCCTTCTCAGCTGCATCCTTCAAACGCTGCAAAGCTGACTTGTCCTTGCTAAGGTCAATACCTTCTGCCTTTTTGAACTCCTCTACAAGGTAGTCCATGATCCTCTGATCAAAGTCATCCCCTCCCAGATGAGTGTCACCGCTTGTGGAAAGCACCTCGAACACACCATCTCCCAGTTCCAGGATAGATACGTCAAAAGTACCTCCTCCCAGGTCATATACAAGGATCTTGTGTTCTCCGGCCGCCTTATCCAAACCGTATGCAAGTGATGCTGCAGTAGGTTCATTGATGATTCTCATCACTTCCAGGCCTGCAATGGCACCTGCATCTTTGGTAGCCTGCCTCTGAGAATCATTGAAATAAGCAGGAACTGTAATGACAGCCTGCGTTATGGTCTCTCCCAGGTATGCCTCAGCATCTTCCTTCATTTTACGCAGGATCATGCCAGATATCTCCTGTGGAGTATAGTCCTTTCCGTTGAGGGTCACCTTATATCCGGCTTCTCCCATGTGCCTTTTAATGGAGTATACCGTATTATCTGCATTTGTTATCATCTGCCTCTTGGCAACCTGTCCCACAAGTTTCTCACCCTTCTTGGAAAAACCTACTACAGAAGGTGTTGTCCTGCCTCCTTCTGCATTCGGGATGACAGTTGGTTCTCCACCTTCGATCACAGCCATACAGGAATTTGTGGTTCCAAGGTCAATACCCAATATCTTTGCCATATTATTACCTCTCAGGTCATTATAAGATAGTTATGTTGTAACTAAATATTAATTACTTTGTTCGTATAGTCGTCACGCAATACGATGCAGTTTCACCTGCAACTCTTATCCGTATCATCCAGCGATGCTTCGGGAAGCCTTGACACAGTCACAGCAGCGGGTCTGAGCACTCTGGAATGAAGATAAAATCCATGTCTGCATACTCCTACAATGGTATTCTCCTCATGATCGGGATGTTCCACATGCATCAGCGCCTCATGTTCATGAGGATTGAATTCTGCACCCATACACTCCATTTTCTGGAGACCTTCTTTCTCCAGAATGGAAACGAACTGCTTGAATACCATTTCCACACCCTTCACTACGGAACCAACATCATCTGTGTTCTTGGAAGATCCCAGGGCACGTTCGAAATTATCATAAACTTCTATAAGTTCAAGAAGGAGGTTCTCTGAAGCAAACTTACGAAACTCTTCCTTTTCCCGGATCGTGCGTTTCCTGAAGTTATCGAACTCTGCGGTCAGACGTAAGAGCCTGTCCTTTAACTGTGCTATCTCTTCGTCTTTCATACAAAGTTGCTCCTCCAAAGATGGCGCGCCATTCGTGACTGACACATCATCCTTCACGTCATTATCACTGGTTTTGGGGTTCATTCCTTCGGTATTTCCCAATCCTTCATCCATCTTTACATCCTCTTCTGTCTGTGTACGATTGTGTGCCTGCAATATTCATGATTGTTTGATATTCTATAAATACTTTTTGTTTAATGACTACATGACCAAAGAGAAATGCATGAATTAGAGATACTGCCCGTGCAGCTTATGCTTCGCGGCCTTTATTATAAGCATGCTTGCGATCATGCATATAGCCAGAGCTGAAACCATTCTTTCCCAGCCAATATCCTTGATACCTCCCTGAACAGCGAAGGACATACCTGTGAAAAAAGCGGTCACAGCGAATGTTACAGCAAATGCAGCTATGCCCCCCCCAATAAGTGAACCCACATGATCAGCACCTCGATCCTCAAAAAATACGGAAGCTGCAATGAATATGACAGCAAAGATAAGCAACATCACCGCAAAAGGAAGAGGTGTAGACTTTGTACTTAGCATTGTCATAATGCCCATGGCAATGCCTATCATGAACAGTGCCATGGAAGTGGATATCGCTATGGCCTGTGCAAATGGATTTTCAGATAATATTCCCATATTCATCCCTAGGATAGCCAAGATGTGAATGATAGTATTTATTGATTATCGAATAATTATACTATTGCCCTTTCCTACTCGTTAGTAATATATCTAATAAAACAATTTGCATCCTTTATGAAGATATTACTTGCAGAATATGCAATGGGTACAGGCATGGATGGCACTTTCCTTCTTGAAGGCAGGTCAATGCTTAAAACCCTTGTCAGCAGTTTCGCAAGACTTGGCCATGAGGTCACATATTTGACTTCAGGTCCTCTATTAACTGAAGGGAATGCCATTATCTCAAGAGAAGAAGATTTCAGGGCGGTCATAGAAGAAGAAGCCAAAAAAAGTGATGCTGGCCTTGTAATAGGGCCTGATGAGATCTTGGCTGAACTTACTGCCCTTATAGAGGACAACACACTTAATATGGGTTCTACACCTGAAGCAGTTGCTTTATGTGCAGATAAATTAAAGTGTACTGAAGCCCTTCTCATGCACAATATAGCTGCTCCTCATATCCTTGAAAATACAAAAGGCATAAAATGTGTGGTCAAACCCAGATTCGGATGTGCCTCTGAAGATACATATCTTACTACAACTGCTGAAGTGCCTTTTGGGTCCATTGCAACCGAGTTCATAAATGGGGAACACCTGAGCGTGAGTCTCATAGCGGGAGAGAAAACGTTGCCATTATGTGCTAACAAGCAGCTTATTGAATTTATGGATGTAAAAGATCCTTTAGGGCTTCGTGTAGAATATAAAGGTAATACGGTGTGCTGTTCACCTCCGTACAAAGAAGAACTGTTCAAAGCCGCCGTGGAAGCTTCGAGGATCTTAGGATGCAGGGGCTATACCGGAGTGGACATCGTATATGATGGAACACCTTATGTTATAGATGTGAATCCAAGGCCAACCACTTCTATTTACGGGATATGCAAGGTAATGGATGTTGAGATAGCTGATCTGTTGCTGAAGAACAGACTGGGAGAATTGCCCCGATCTGTCAGGATGGCTGCAGAATGTTCCTTTACTAAGGAGGATTTCAGATGAGATACCTTGGTATTGACATAGGAGGGGCAAATACAAAAATAGCCAGCTCGGACGGGACTATAGTAGAACTCCACTACCTGCCACTATGGAAAGATACTACTCTTCCCCAAACACTTAAAGATATAGCAAAAAGGTTAAAGCCCGATATGGTCGGAGTGGTTATAACAGGCGAACTTGCCGATTGCTTTGAAGATAAATTGCATGGACTGAAGTTCATAATGCAGGCTGTGGAAGATGCATTTGGATGGAAAGTGTGTTATATTGGCATAGGCGGAGACATCCATAGACATAGTGATGAACTAAGAAACCTTGCTGCGGCGAACTGGGCAGCTTCTTCCAGACTGATCGGCGAGGAAATAGGAGATTGCATCTTTGTGGATGTAGGGAGCACTACCAGCGATATTATTCCAATAGTTAATGCAAAACATGTAGCATCAACAACCGACTTTAAGAGACTGCTTGCAAGTGAACTGGCGTATATGGGTACATTGCGTACCAACCTTGCTGCCCTTGTGAATAAAGTGGAACTGAAACAGGGAACCTGCAGAGTATCCTCTGAACTCTTCACAACAACGGGTGATGTTTACCTGCTGCTCGGAGATATCATGCCGGAAACTTACACCTGTGCGACTGCCGATGGAGCGGGAAAAAGCAGGCTTGAGACCATGAGAAGACTTGCAAGACTTGTTTGTGCGGATCTTGAAGAGATATCAGAAGATGACGTGATGGAAATTGCACACCAGGTTAAGGAAAAACAGATAAGTTTACTTGTTGAGGCAATCTCCATAGTATCCGAGAAACATGGTATACACAGGATAGTTGCTGCAGGCATCGGGGAATTCATGATAATTGAAGCCGCCGGAAGACTTGGAATGGAATGCATTTCTGTGGCTGATAAATGGGGAAAAGATATATCGGATGTATTTCCTGCCTACGCTGCAGCCTGGATGATAGAAAGAAATGCAGAGCTCAGATAATGTGAGAACATGAGTAGAACTGCAAAAAGTTGTGTTGTTCTTAAAGTAGGGGGAAGCCTCATGAGGACTGCTCCTGAACTTCTCATTTATTTACAGGAGAATTTGGAGCAGATTTTTACACCCATTCATACAATGCTGATCGTTCCAGGAGGTGGTGTTTTTGCGGATAGTATAAGGGAGGTACATGAAAAGAGAGGCATTAGTGATGAAGCAGCACACTGGATGGCTATTCTGGGAATGGAACAATATGCATATTATCTTGCTGATAAAAGCGGGATCAGAACGACAGATGATGTGGACAAGCTACTCCCGGGAATTTCTATCTTAATGCCTTACAGACTGCTGCGGAGCAGGGATCCTTTACCTCATTCCTGGGATGTGACATCTGATTGCATTGCTGCATGGGTGGCATCAATGTTGGATTCCAGGCTGGTCAAAGTTACTGATGTGGACGGAGTACGTATCAACGGGGAGACCGTGGCAGTAGTGGATGCGGCAAGACTGAAGGAAATGGGGGAAAGCTGCGTGGACAGAATGCTGCCGGAATTATTGATGAAAGATGGAAGAGATTGCATGGTAGTCAATGGGAATTACCCTGAAAGAGTGCTGGCAGCTCTTGAGGAGAAAGCTGTCAGAGGCACTCTTATCAAGGGGAATATTTAAATTGTATACAGATTATGTACACAAATCATCTTATGCTGATGAACTTAGTATATTATCGCTATTATAAATCTTGAAGGAGAAATCGAATGGTAAACAAGGTCACAAACTGTACTTCATGCGGTGTTAGCTTAGAGGAACGTGGTTTTGCCCGGTTCCCATGCCCTGTATGCGGTGCAGAGATAGGAAGATGCGTGAGCTGCAGACAGCAGAGTAACCCTTACACCTGCCCAAAATGCGGTTTTGTAGGTCCATGAGGTGTAACAATGGGTGATGTAGCAGCAACTATTAAGATAATGCCTGAAGGTGTGGAAACAGATCTCGACGAGCTCAAGAACAAACTTGAAGCTGTGATTCCTGAAGGGGCAAAGTTCTTTGGTTCAAAGATCGAACCTGTTGCTTTTGGTCTGAAAGCACTTGTCATGGTCATAATGGTAGGAGACATCGAGGGTGGCACAGAGCAGGTAGAAGCTGCCTTTGCTGCTGTTCCTGGTGTTGAAAGCGTGCAGGTCACAGAAGTGGGCAGACCACTCTGAGACCTCTCTTTTTTCTTTTTTTGTTATTTTTCGGGCTCGTAGATCAGGGGAAGATCGTTACGTTCGCAACGTAAAGGCCGCGGGTTCGAATCCCGCCGAGTCCATTGAAAAAGTGTGGATAGTCCGAAGATGTCACTGTATTTTACCCTAGTATTTTACAAAATACTGCAACTGTAAGAAATAGATAGTGAAAAAGAATTGAGAGTATGCATTCTTAGGGACATGTGACTCCAGTTCAGGGCAAAGTAACACCAACCAATCCATCTCTGAACTGGCATACTTTCTATTCACTTTTTTTCGTTTCTATAAGACTATACGATTATCAACTCAATCAGCTAAAATGGGCAATTCGAGTTCATATCCAGGAATACATTATAAAATATTTTTTATTTGATTCCTCGCTGGATATTGAAGAATTCTACAAAGCCGACTTTTCCTGTGATTTATCTATAGACATATATAATCTAAAAATAATGATTAATTAATAGAATATTTCTCTGCAAAACCAAAGGACATAGGAGTTGATTTTTGATTAATTAGTTTTCTGAATATATAGGGAATCATATATCGAGATTAATATTATATAATAATGAATCTATATTAATTGATCAAACCGAGGAGATTGGATGAGATCATTAAATGTTTTTATGGTTAAACGCGATTTTGAACACGACGGTTCTACTCCAAGTCCAAATGATGACGATGGAGACCACAAGCCCATCCTCCGGAGAGTTATTAACACTAACTGTAATTACGATGGCAACAAGATCGAAGGACTTTTGGAGTGAAAGAAATCCACTGGATACAAGAGAGAGGGTTTCAAAAATTAGTCCCGATATAGTGCCGATATTTGTGGCTTGCTTATTTTAGCCCTATATCCCGATTAGCATATGTTTTACAGCCTGCGAGTTGTACCATGCCAATAGATAACTTGGGAACTAATGCCGCTGAAATTGCATCAGTGATTCTGATTACACTTGCTGGTTATGGGTTTATACTAAACAAGAAAATCCGCCTTTGTAATTGGTGCTTATAAATACTGCAGATTTCACGCTTAATATGGAGTTGCTGTGGAGAATCCAAATGGAATTACATGACAAAATATACAAGAAAGTAATATACAATGTGACGGTTGTTGTCCTCTACATACTTTTAATGTTAATAATCATAGCAGTGTTCGATATTTTCCAGACTATGTGGGCTGTATTGATGAAAACGAGTAATATTAACGATGTAGTGTACAATGTTCTGACAATCTTTGTTCTAATTGACCTTTTCAAGACCTTCTCTGATTATCGTGTTCAAGAAAGAATAAGGATTACCTACGTGACCGATGCCACTATTCTAATACTCATGCGTGAGATCACTGTCATGGTATACAGTCATGATTTTGAGATTTACGTATTGTTGGCCTTTGCTGTATTGTTATTGGTATTGTGTATAATGAGATTCGTCTCTATGAATTACCATCCCACAGATAATTCAGTTTCATTGATCAAAAAGAAGGATAATGAAGACGAATAAATTGCTCTGTAGAAATCTTCGATCCTTTGGTGGTAATAAAAGTCAAAAATTATATAAAAAGTACTTATTGGTATTGCTGGAATATGCCAATTTAGTCCAGTTAATATCGGTTTAGAGAGGATTGCTATAGAATACTCAACTATTGAAAAAAAACCATAGCAACAGGCTATGGCTTCAGGAACTGCAGAATGTGTAATAAGACCATCAGAGTATAAATCCCAATTCTGCAGCCTTATCATAACATTCTTGAGCTTCATCGTTTCTGCCAAGTTGATCAAGAGCCCAACCTTTGTTATACCAGGCCATGGCATATTGCGGATCAAGTTCTAT
>NZ_JBFYLB010000170.1:0-68737 GCF_041305605.1 Methanomethylovorans sp. | reverse complement strand
TCTTATGGTGTTGCTGTCTTAGGCAACGATGTCTATGTAGCTGACCATAACAATGGTCTTGTTGCTCTGAGAATGCAGCCTGATGTAGTCAATGAAACTGTAGCTGTGTACAATAATGAGGGTACCTGGGCTCAGTGGAGTGAAACTTTCGAATATGCAGAGATAGTTGGATTCGGCTGGGAAGACACTGAGCCAGTTGTAGGCGACTGGGACGGGGACGGAGTTAAAGAAGTAGGTGTCTATAACCCTGATGGAAACAATTTCGTCATCCAGAACGACACTAATGACGATGGATATGAAATCCTCGGTCTTGGCTGGGCGGGTGTAACACCTGTCGTAGGTGACTGGGATGGCGACAATACCGAAGAGGTAGGTGTATATGATAGCACCACAGGTAACTGGGCTTTGTGGAATACAACCACCAACAGTGCAGATGATGCCGATATTGTTGGATTTGGCTGGGCAGGTACCGAGCCGGTTGTAGGTGACTGGGATGGAGACGGAGTCACTGAGCTTGGTGTATACAATCCTGATGGAAACAATTTCGTCATTCAGGGAGCATCCGGTTCTGAAGAGATCGGTCTTGGCTGGTCCGGTGTAACACCTGTAGTCGGAGACTGGAACGGCGATGGTGAAGAAGAAGTAGGTGTATACGACAACGCTGGTAACTGGGCTCTGTGGAACACAGATTCCAACTCTGCTGAGATAGCTGGATTCGGCTGGGCAACCACTGAACCGGTTGTAGGCGATTGGGACGGAGACAACACCACTGAACTTGGTATATACAACACTGCAGGACACAATTTCTTGATTCAGACCGACTCCGGATATGAGGTCATAGGTCTTGGTTGGGCAGGTGTGTCTCCAGTTGTAGGTACCTGGACCTAATCTCCTTTTTTTAGAAAGGAGCTAGTACTCGCCAGAACACGAAATTTGAAATACTATTATGTGCTTTTGCACGGATGTAGAAGTTTATGATGTAATCTAAACTTCTACGTACTTTTCTTTTAAATCTCTGTCAAATGTGGATTAGCTTATTGTCTGTTTTTGACCATGGTCAAATAAACAAAACAATTCCAGGTATTTTTTTTCAATTATGTCCCATGAGTAATTTTTTTCCACATATCTTTTTCCATTTTCGCCCATCTTAGTTCTTTTCTGAGCGTTGGAACACAAAAATCTAAAACATTCACTAAATTCCTCATAGTTTTGATACCAAAGACCCGCATTGCTTCTCAGGCAGTGACCTTTCAAAACATCGCATTCTCCATTAGCCAATACGGGTATTCCGCAACCCATTGCTTCAAGGGTCACCAGAGATAAGCTTTCATAAGGTGAAGGCATGATCAAAAATTCTGCATCCTTTAGCAACGAATACTTATCATCTTCGGAAATAAAACCAAGATATTTGATCTTATTGTGTTTCGGTATTTCTATTGCATCCAAACCTGCGAGGACCAGTTTGGGAAGGTCCGGAACCTCTTTTACTAATCTCTGGTAGTATTCGAATAACTGATAACAACCTTTTGACCCTTCTATCCTGCCAATATATAGCACATATTTCATATTTTCTAGTTTTTCACTGTGAGGTATACTTGCGGGAATTTCGATTCCGCATCCTACTATATCAGATACTTTTTCTTTTTTGATATCCACTTTCCTTTCAACTAACTTCTTCTCTTCAGGTGTGCAATATATAATACCGCTTGCGCTCTCAAAGATCTCTTTTGTTATGCTAAGGTCAAGAGCAGGATCATTTTCAGCGAAAGGAACTATCAGTGATCTATTTTCAACTTCCTTTATTCCATAATATGTCGGATAGTATCGGAATGTGAAAAAAACAAAGCAATCATATTTGTTCCGGTTCTGCGAAATGTATTTTACCAGTTCAGGGCAATTTGGTCCCTGTTCAGTTATCCAGGAGATCTCATCGTTTACGCTATGTGTCGAGTAATAGACAGCTTCCTGGATCTTAGTATGCTTATTTGGATTTCTTTTTGTCGCGTTCGTGAATCTATGTATGCGAATTTTATTTAGCACATCAGGACCTTCAGGATATTCATTTTTCCAGAAATGATATTCTGCTGCACAGGTAGTAAGAATTTCAATTTCATGGTACTTACTCATTCTCTCGGCTACAAGCCTGGTGAAGTATTCGGCACCTCCAACAATATCTTCTCCATATCTCTGAACAACAAAAGCAATTTTCAAGTTTAAACGATCTCCTTCAATTTTGATATTATGGATCCTGCAATTCTATCCCATGAATATCTGGATTCGACAAGATTTCTGGCATTTATTCTCAATTTGTTTTGTAATATTTCTGTGTTGATCAGCTCGATCATTTTTTCATGGATCTGATCCTCAGAACAGATCAAAGCATGTTTCCCATTTTCAATATCCAGACCTCTTGCACCTATTGGAGTGCTGATCGTGGGAATGCCTGCGCTCATATAATCTAACATTTTTAGATTTGTTCCTGATCCGCTGAACATGGGATTTATGGCAAGGTCCGCCAGCTTGTAGAGTTCATATTTTTCATCTTCATCGACAACACCGAAAGCCAGAACGTTTTTTGGGAAATTTTCGTATTCATGAATATAATAGTGTTTTATGCTGCCGACAACCAAAAAAATGCAATCGGAAAACTTATTTGTTATTTCATCTAAAATGAACTTTAAAGCCTCCAAATTTGGAGGGTGCCAGCTACCAATAAACAAAATAGTATGGTAATCTGAGAGGCCTAGCTCTTTTTTCAAGCGCTTCTTCTCTTCCAGGCTGACCAGATCAATTTTTGATGTATCGACTCCATTGGGGGTTACAAGTACTTTATTTCGGTCAATGGCATACAACTGTACCAGCTGTTCCTTATCCTCATCAGAAGTTGTAAAAACAAGATCTGCTTTTTCAGCAGTTTCTTTCTCAATATCGAATACTTTCTTTGAGAAGTGAGTGCCCACATAGTCTTTTTTAAGAAGATACTCTACATTCTGAGACTCATAGACTATTACTTTTTCAGACAGGTCGACCACGTTTTTCAGTACAAACAGATATGGGTGTGGGAATATGATTATGTCTGATTCGTTGGCTAATCTTTGTACTTCATCAATGTAATTTTTAGATCTCTCCACAAGATCGATCATGAGCACATCATATAGATTTAAACCAGTCTTGCCTTCAATTTCCCACTGGCATCTTGCATGTTCGATGCTCTGGGGAATGCATATTTGTTTAAGTCCGTTTTTTAAGATCAGGTTCTGATGGTCCTTATCGCTTTCAATTATGGAGCAAACAGTTACATCAAATTTCTTTGCGAGTCTGGAGTATATATTGTATAATCTTTGCTGGCCTCCGCCTCTTGGAGGATAACAGGAATATGTAGCTAATACAAGTATCTTCTTTTTTCGGAGGAACCGAACATCTCTTTCTCCTATCAGTTTAGCTACGAAATTACTCCATGAGATATTTCTTACTCTTTCATTTGCAAGAAGTCCCATTTTTTTGGCTTCTTCCACATGTTCAACAAAATAATTAATTTTATCTGCTATTTCTTGCGGGTCAGGATCGACTATGAATCCTGTTTTTGCATCAGACACAAATTCCAGGGGACCACCACTGTCAAGTGCAGTTATAACCGGTTTGGCACTCATCATTCCTTCAATGGTGATGTAACCATAGTCTTCATCCTGAGGAACGAACAGGATCGCAAGGGCATTTGCATATAGGTCGACCAGCTCACTTTCGGTCACAAAGCCAAGGAATTCTATCCTTTCGTCAGCGCCAGCAAGTTCCATAAGTTTGTTCTTTTCAGGTCCTTCACCTGCGATCTTTAATTTGACATTATGCGGAACAAATTTCATGGCCTCTATAAGCATATGTATACGTTTTGGGCTGTCCAGCCTACTTGCGGTAAAGAGGTACTCAAAGCTCCGACACTCGAAATCTTCTGTTCTTGAAGGAGGGTATATGACATTGACCCGTGCAGAAGGCGGGAAGTAATCTTGTCGTCTTTTTACATTCTCTGATATGGAATAATATTCTCTGGTGTTTTCATACGACAGTGCCCAACGATCAAAGAAATGGATGATTTTTCTTATAAATGGTCCTGGAAATATGAATATCTCTTTTGCATATTTATCCTGTTCTAGTTGCAGCTGGAATAATTTTTGGAACAGATCTTCTACATTTTTCTGCTTTTTGATCCTTATTTCAGTAATATCAATAATCTCTTTTACAAGTCCTATTTTTAATTCTTCAGGAATCTCCGGATTATCATTGCACAAATGGTATGTATCATACAGTCCCCTTAATGGATGTACCATGTAAACTATGTGATTGCGATGCCTGACCATCCAGGAAGGGTATTTTGTCGAAATGACCATATCAAAATGAGACAGATCTAATTGATAGAATTTATAATAAGATTCAACTAAACTCCAGAAGTTATCTTCTTTAGTTGTTAATTTTATGAGTTCACACTGATGTGAAGTATAATCGTTAATGGCATCCTGCATCCCACTGAACAATAGTTCAGCTCCTCCGATAGTGAAAGGTACAGGACTTGGTGCAACGATCGCAATTTTCATATTATACCCCTTAATTACCCTTTCCCATGTTTGCAGAATCCTGTTCTACATAGAGTCTATTTTTAAGCATATTGATGTTGTCGTTATTTCGTAATTAACTTTGAACTCAATTCCACTCCAATTGCTATATCAGCTGCCTGTACACATATAGGTCTTCAATGCCAATTGATATTTTTCATACATAAAGCAAGTTCTCATGACAATCTGTGAAAGTCGATTCACGTAGAAATCTGTCAATAGGTAACACTTTCCTTATATATAGTTTTGGTGAATCCAAGCTTTAGAGGCTACAATATCTTTTGCATACGTTTACACCAGATAAAAATAAGAATAAAGACAAACAATACTTGGTTACGGGAGGATATTTTGGGGATTATATGTCATTCATTAGATTCCTTGTTTCTTTTCACAAGTTGAATGCAGTTTCCCCATGGATCATTCAAAACGATAAGTTTGTCTCCGGAAAGGGTAACAGGACAGTTTTCGATGAACCTGGTTCCGTTACTCGCAAAATATTCACTCTCTTTGTCGGGCTCATCACTTTCTACAGCAATATGCAGTTGCAGATGATGTGTGGTAAGTTCACACAGAGGTGATACTCCAGGGCCCTCTCCGGGTTCCAGCATCACCATATCTTCGGCATCCGTAAGGAAAGTCCCCGTCTTTTTATTATCTTCAGTAGTGAATTTGACGTTAGATCCCAATATGTTCGATGGCTTGTCTTTTCATATATGCCTGTCTTCACAGCGCGAACTTCACTTGCAGACCAAGTATCTCCCTTGCGCCCTTTGCAATATCCCTGGCCATTTCCGCACAGCCAATAGCAGCGCTCCATCTGTCAAGTACATGGCTTTGCATACCAAGATGATGTTCTATCTTTTCAACAACGTAAGGTATCTCAGCTACCGAACCTTCAACGAATACATCTCCATGCACACCGTAATCCTTCAATAGAATCTGTATGCTGGCTATTTCCATTGAAGCAAACAGTGCCAGTGTATCAAGTGCAAGCAAGGCCTGCGGTTCTTTTCTGCCGGCAGCATCAATTAGCTCATACCGATCAGCATAACCTGCTCTTTTGAGCACGCCAGTATCGGTGAATGCTTCATTAGCACTCTTCTTATCCTGGTCCACATCGCGGATAGCCCGGACATCCAATGGTCCGTGGCGCAGGCCGGGAGCAAATATGCAGGCATCTATAGCTCCTATGATCCGACCCTTTGCCACTCCCAGGGTCACCGTGTTCGAACTGATGTCAGAGAGCACGAAATCCTGAAAGCCTTTACAAAAGGCGTGGTATGCAATGCCTATCTTTTCCGGGCTGGTGGAATGGGAAAAGATATTCATTCTGGGATCAGTGTTGCTACCTTCGTGGATGCCCGGAATCACTACCGCAGGTATGCCGGAGTTCTGTATGGCATCAAAGACCTTTGACCCTCCTCCGGTCTTCTGACCAGCACCTTCGATACTTTGCACACCTCGATGCTGCACTGCATGGATATCTTCTATGGCAGTGATACCGTCGCCCATGGAATAGGTGACCGCGATCATTTCGATCTCTGTTCTACCGACTCCAAAATTTTCCTCAAGGGCAGCTATGATCTGTTCTCCGGACATGGCAGCTGCATCAGTGCGTAGTATTTCCAGCTTTACAGGTTCATATGTTCCTTCAAATAATGCCGCAAACCTCATTGCTGTCGTACCATGGTCCACTCCGACATAGATCATTTTATCCGGACTCCGTTCAATTGATATGTTCTACTATCATTCGATTCAATTCATTCATTACGCGCTCTCCACTTTGCACATCTCCCACAGTTGTGACAATTCTTAGTTCCTGGGAAGATGTACCATGGGAGATCAGCAACCTTAGGTTGCCCCTCTCATCCGGACGTAATACTTTGCCAATGATAAGGCCACCGGGATTGCTCTTTCCCCTTACAGTGATCACGGAAGGCACTATCTTTTTCACTTCTGCGTGGTGGCTTATGAGCCGCACAAGTTTTTTGCCATGCCTGCCACCAATTATTGTCGTATGGGAGCCTCCAATCTTATTACGGGGCTGTACGACCGTAGAACACTGTCTGATGTCCTCTTTCATCTCATGGGAATTCTAAGAAGTTCTATAAAATCATAGTGGTTTTACCTGAAATCGCAGGAATCGGAAGGTTAAAAAGAGGCAGGATGTCGGTTTATATACCTTCTATATCCCGCATATCTATCAGTTTAATGTCATTTCTTTCCAGAGCATTAACAGCAGTTTTTATGTCGTTGACCCTGAGGATGAGCAGTGCTTTTTCGGTCTTTGTGACGAAAGCATAGGCATAATCTATATTGATGTTCTCCTTGCCCAGCACATCAGCTATCTTAGCCAGTCCTCCGGGCACATCTTCCATCTGTACGCCAAGCACATTTGTCTCTGAGACGGTGAAACCTGTCTCATGCAATACTTCGTGGGCCAGGTCAGGATTGTCCACGACCATCCTTATGATCCCAAAGTCACCAGCCTCAGCTATGGTGAAAGCCCGGATGTTCACTCCGGCATCTCTGAACTTATCTGCGATGTTTGCAAGCCTTCCAGGCTTGTTCTCTGAAAACAGTGAGATCTGCTTTATTATCTTGTTTTCCATAGGACCACCATCTGTTCCTAATTAGGTAATGCGGTATCTGTTGTTATAATTTCCTGTTGTCAATGACCTTCTTGGATTTTCCCATGGACCTTGGAAGGCTGCCATGTTCCACAAGCTCCACTTTCACGGCCAGGTTCAATACTTTTTGCAAAGCTGAAGCCACTTTATCTTCCAGCTTTATTATATCGTTCACCTTGTCGCTAAAGGCAGCATCTGTCATTTCTATCTGCACGGCCATAACATCAAGTTCGTTAATTCTGTTCACTATTATCTGGAAGTGTTCCCCTACTTCCGGAATGTTCATGAGCACAGACTCTATCTGGCCAGGGAATACATTGATACCTCTTATGATAAGCATGTCATCCACACGGCCAAGTATACGCATGATACGCGGATGGGTCCGGCCACATCTGCAGGTTTCCTTGTTGAGCACAGTGTTGTCACCGATACGGTATCTTATAAGTGGCAATGCCTCCTTGGCAAGAGTCGTAATGACCAGTTCTCCTCTTTCCCCGTCAGGCAAAGATCTTCCGGTTTCAGGATCGATCACCTCTACCAAAAACTGGTCTGCCCAGATGTGGATACCATCCTGGTATGTACACTCTGTGAAAAGAGGACCACTGAGCTCTGAGGTCCCGAATACGTCGTATGCTTTAATTCCAGTTATCTCTTCAATTCGAACACGCATCTGTTGTGACCATGGCTCGGCTCCGAATATACCGATCTTAAGCTTAGTGTCATCCCTTATGCTTAGCCCCATGCTCTTTGCCACTTCTGTCATGAAGAGGAAATAAGATGGTGTACATGCCATGGTCGTAGTACCCAGGTCTTGCATAAGTTCTATCTGCTTTTCTGTGTTACCGGAACTTGTGGGTAATACTGTGCAGCCTACTTCTTCAGCACCATAATGCAGGCCGAGCCCTCCTGTGAACAGGCCATAACCATAGCTTACCTGGATAATATCCCCACGTCCGACGCCTATGGATGTCATGGCTCTTGCAAGTGATGTTGCCCATTCGTTTATGTCATTCTTCGTATATCCGACTACAGTGGGTTTTCCTGTTGTACCTGAAGATACATGGAAACGCGCAAGCTGTTCATTGGGCACGCAGAACATCCCGGTGGGATAAGTGTCCCTCAGGTCTTTTTTATATGTAAATGGCAATTTGGTTACATCTGCAAGGGTTTTGATGTCTTCCGGTTTTACTCCCGCTTCATCAAACCTCTTTCTGTAAAAGTCAGAATGGTGATAGACGTATCTTACTATACTTTTCAGTTTCTCTTCCTGTAATTTATTTAGCTCCTCAGGGGGCATTCTTTCAATAAGAGGATTCCAGTATTCTATCATATCTTCGCCTCTGTTTATGGACATATGAGTATCAGAAGGATTCGCAGATGGATGGATTTGGTTTATTTTCCAGTATCATCCTGACGCGTTCCTTACATTCGTTCAGTATTTCATTCATATCTGCCACTACATCTATCCCGGCGGCTCCTGCATGCCCTCCTCCTGTACCTTCATACCTGAAACTTATCTCTTCCATGATCTTTCCCAGGTTGACGCCCACATTAACAGCTTCCCGTTTTGCACGTCCGCTCACCCGGATCGTATCATCTCTTTCAGTACCAATGAAAGCTACATCTGCGCCGATGTTGAGGAACATAGAAGATGCTGCACCACCGAAGGAATTCACATGTGAACAAACCACCAGCCAATCATCTATCCTCTCTATCGTGGCTCTGGTGGCACATTTAAGCATTGCTATCCTCATGGATATGTCCTGAGGGGTTGCAGCCATCATTTCCAGCACATCTGCGTATTCCACTCCACTGGTTATGACTATCTCCGCAACGTTACGGAAAGTCTCGGATGTGGCATGTTTAAAATGGCCGGTGTCTGTTACTATACCCGTAAGCAGACCCAGTGCTGTGCGCCTCATGATCGGCGCATCCATACATTTGAGGATATCAAAGACTATCTCAGCTGTGGATGTAGCGTTACGGTGCAAATAGAATTCGGCGTTCTCGGTCAGGGCCGTCGTAGAATGGTGATCGATCACGCAATACTTCCCAAGCTTGATATCATTAAGCTGGGAACTTGTGGAAGTATCCACTACCAGGGTAATGTCGTATTCTGAGGGATCGGGCTTGTCCACAACATCTATTTCCAGCTTATTGATAAGCAGTGTTGCCATCTTGTTACAACCATCTACAAGTCCGACAGTTCCACCAAGTGCTTCGGCAAGTGCATAGGCACTGCTAACTGCATCCGGATCAGCATTCCGGTGGCATAAATATAATATCTTATTGAAGTCCAGAAGGCGGTTATAGAATTCTACTTCATCAACCTGCATGGAAACCTCTACTCATCACTTAACTAAGTAGTATGAGCATAAAAAGCAGGGGGAAGGGCACTTACTGTGCCTGCTGGCCCATTGACTGCTGTAGTTGTTCCTGCAGTTGAGTAAAACGTTTTGAAATGCGCTCTTCCTGTCTTGAGATAGATTGAATCCTTAAGGATAATGTTTCTATTTTTTCTTTGAGCTTGGAGATAGTTTCCTGCTTTTCAGATCTTATCTGCAGGTCACCTACTGTCCTGTATATTATAACATCATCTGATAGTTTTTCAAGTTCCTCTAGAGCAAGTTCAGATTCTTTCTGTAGCGTCTCCATCTGGGACTTCTGAATGGCAAGTGATTGCGCTTGCTGTTGAACCTGCTGCAACTGAGCAATCTGGTTCTGTACTTGAGGGGGTATTTGCGTACTCATGTGGTTTCACCTGAACCTGAATTAACCTTAAATGATTTTAATGTTTCTCTAATTGGACTGCATTTCCCCTTTTGTATGCTCCAGTACTTCGTATGCCACCTGTATCAGGCGTAACCAGGTATTCATTGTGGAACGCAGGGAAACAAGGTCTGATGCACCTACTTTCAAAATCAGTCTGCCTTCGAGCACTTGCAGATGTATTTCAGACCTATCGGTTACCGGTGTTTCAATCTCAGGCATCAAGGCTCTGTAAATAAGAAGCGCTTTGTCTGTTTCAAAGACTGATTCTGCAGTTGCTTCCACTGGATCGCCTACCGGATACTTTTAATGTTCAATCTGAACAGTTGTTGGCCATCATAGAGAAAATTGAGATGATCATTTGATATGTCGAGTACAAGAGGGGAAGAGGGCTCATCTACTAATTCCATTGCAACCATCTTAGCCAGGATCGGTGCGATGTCAGCGTGACCGGTTGCCACGGGCTCGACATTTTGATTCCTTTTTTTAGAAAGCTTGCTTACAGCAGTTACGCTTATCCGGATCGAAAGAAGCTCTCTTCCATCCGGTGCATGGAATATTAAGCTTCCGGGATTCCCGTGGTATTCTCCGACTATCAATAATGGACCATGACCATCTTCTATCAGGGAAAGAGTTTCTTTCATTCCCATCTTGCCACGGTTGATACACTCGCACTGAAAAAAAGAGGCAAGATTCTTGCAAAGAGCCCTGGTATTTATGGAAGGTTTGCGAGAAGAAGTAATCAACATACTTCTTACTCGGCTTTTATTTTTTTGATAGAGGTAGGCCTTTCCTTGACAAGTATGCGATGCCCGCAATAGTCGCAACGTATACCTAACGCCTTATAATTTATCTCTACCATTTTTTTGCAACGTGTGCACTTGTATCCCATAGTTGTTATCACTCACTCCAGGATTTCTGTTGCCTTCTTTACAGAGCGGGCAACTGTAAGGCCCACAGGTGTCTGAGGCAGGAATGTTCCGCCTGCAAAAGTATGGCCGCATTTTTTGCACTGCCAGATGCCTGTACCTATTCTCCTAACGGTCGGACGGGCACACTTTGCACAGGTGTGGGGCATATGCATTTTTTGTTCAAGATCTGCAACCAGTTTGCGATCTTTCCTACCATATCTCACACCAAATCTCCCTGCAGATCTGGTCACACGTCCTTTCCTTGAATATTTCTTTGCCATGAGCATTCTCCTTGATCTTCAGTATAGTGAAATTAACTTTTTATGTCAATGACCATTTGGCATCAGATGTTCATCAGGTATTTTTCTCTGATCTCTTCAGCTTTAGCACATGCCATGTCCACTGCTTTCAACAGCTGTTCCTGTGTTAGCATGCCCTCTCCTGTTTTCTGCATTGCAGAGATCGAGCCGTTCTGGTTGGATGCTATGGTCAATTTTGAATCTGCTACAGTTTCCTCTGAGAGTCCCGGATCGAGCATCAATTCCCCACCTATGTCCACCAGTGTAATACCTACGGGTATATCCCTGATTGGCATCATCATGTCTTCTCCCTTGCCTTCTCTTTTGGCCGGGATCTTTGCAGTCATGAGGGCAGCGATCGCACCAAGGCATGAGGCATCCTGAAGATTGCCATCGTCATTCAGTACATGCACATCTATGAATACGATCCAGACTTCTTCTCCTTCCGTAATACATAACTTGTTTAAATCAATTGCGCCTGATTCCCGGATTCCTCTGTCGGTGACCCTCGCCATCTCAATTGCGCCCTCTTTTGGTGGTCCTGCCTCGAAGTCCGGTGAAGCAAGTGGATTCATCTCCAGGTTTGTGATAATTACTCCTTCGTCCGGTGAATCGGGGAAAGGGGCACCTACCTGTACTTTAACACCTACCAGTACCTGGGTCTCTCCGATGCATACCTTTGCAGAACCTTCAGCCTTATCAATAACATTCGTCTGCACGGTAATTTTTCGATACTCATCGAACGAGCGACCATCTTCGCGTTTCCCTTTGAGCATCAGGTTGTAGATGTAGTCCTTCTTCAGTGAGGCCATTACTTCACTGCTCATATTTTTCACCTACCTTCTCTGCTTCAGAATCCTCGGAATCAGCCTTTTCGGAGTCTTCATCGTCAGTAAATTCTGTAAACTCATCATCGGAGGTCACTTCAGCAGGCTCAGATGCATCTGTTTTAACTACGATCACTTCGATGCCTTCTTCATCTTCAAAGTCGCATGCTTCAATATCTTCTTCGATGATCTCTATCTCATCCGGTATATCATCCAGCTTTTCTTCATCTACTTCTACAAGGCTTTCTACGACTTCCTCGCGAGATGCGAACTTCTTTTTCAAGGCTTCCTTCTGGATCTCAAGAATTTGTTGGCAGCCTTCTTTTGCCATTTCCAATGCTCTTTTGAACTCTTCCTTTGTCAGGTTTCCATCCATCTGGAGGAGAGATATCTCGCCATCCTGGGTCATGGCAATAGGGAGGTCCGCATCTCCAAAGTTGTCTTCATCTTTGTTAAGGTCAAGTACAAGCTGACCATTCACTTTACCCACGGCACATGCTGATATTAGTCCTTTCATAGGAATTCCGGCATCTGCAAGGGCAATGGATGCGGCGTTAATAGCTGCTGTCCTTGTACCTGCATCTGCCTGAAGCACTTCTGCAAACACGTCTATTACTGCGCTTGGGTAATACTTCGTCATAATAATAGGAGCAAAAGCATCTCTGCTCACTTTTGAGATCTCAATGCTCCTTCTGTTTGGTCCCGGTCTTGCCCGGTCCTCCACAGAAAAAGCTGCCATATTATATCTGTATCTTACTATTGCCTCATCGGGTTTCTGCATCCTGCGGGGGTGCAGTTCCCTTGGACCATATACGGCCGCCAGTATCTTGTTCTTGCCCCACTCCAGATAACATGAACCATCAGCCCTTGATAAGACACCTATCTCGATGGTCATGGGCCTGATCTCATCAACTGCCCGTCCATCCAGGCGCAGGCCGTTCTCATCAATGAACTTCTCAGGTTTATTAGCCATAATACATTCTCCAATATACACCAATCTTAATTCTTCCGATCATATGCAGAACATACAGTAACTTTCAGTTTTCCTCTGTATCAAGTAACTGATCTACTTTTTTGCTGGTTTCGTCTATCTTTTCCACGTCTTCAGCATCTTCTTCATCTTCAGAGGTTACAGTTTCTACTGTTTTCTCCAGATCGGCATCAATTTCTTCTACTCTCTCTTCTTCATGGTCCATTTCATTTTCTTTTTGTACTTCCAGGAATTGGCTGATCTTATCTGTCAGGCCAGATGTGTGGGATTCGCGGATGATCATATCAATGGCTTCTGAAAGTTTATCCATATTCTCATCTTTGCCATTTATCCATATCCTCCCATTCTGCCCGACAAATATCTCACAGTCAGTTTCCTTCTTCAACATTGAGACCATGGAACCATTGTGTCCGATAACACGAGGAACCTTCGAAGGCGGTACTTCAAGCAGCCTTCCTCCTTTGATCTTCCTTAACCCTTTCTCTCTAAGGGTAAGTTCTATCTTCATGGAAGCATCAACATCTTTTATTCTGAGGATAGCACAATCCCCTATGTTGAATATCTCTCGCATCATGGAAGATTCCACACGTCGTGGGTACTCTGATACATGCAACAGACCATCATAAGGAGAGCCAATATCAAAGATCCAGTTGGAAGAGGTTATCTCAAAAACAGTACCTATTACAAAATCCTTTCTTGAAGGAATGTACTTTCCTGAAAAAGGAATAACCGATATCCTGTTCTTTACATTAGTTACTCCATAAAGAAGGGAATATACCTTTCCCTCCTTTACATAGGTTCCGGAGCCCGATTCATTCGTATTCTCGGAAAGAAGTTGACCCGGAACTACAATTTCTCTATCCATTATCTAGCCTCTTATAAAAGTTTAGTTTCAGCATCACCCTTGGTGAGATGGTTCACAAGACCATAAAAATCGTTCTGCATTCCCGCTGGCATTTTTACAATGCCTACCCAGGAGCCATCACGTTGCCACTCTTCCCTGATCAGAGTTCCAAACTTGGCGATCTCCCCATATGATTTCGGTGCATATTCCCCAGGTACCTTTACGGCTATCTGCACTTCTTCAAAGCGTATGGGTATGATAGGCCGGATTGCCTTCATGACGATCATTACTTGTTCATCCACGGGTTTAAATGGATCGATATGCACCTTTGCCTCTTCCATGGCCTTCTCTATTCTGGAAGGGGGGTGTGGGGCTTTGGTCTGTGGATTTATTGCATTCTGTGCGATCGTACTAATTATGCGCTTGGTTTTCTCTTCAAGGATTCTCTTTCTCTGCTCCTTGGTTAACTGCAGTTCTCCATGTGAAATGATCTCCTTTGCAATGACCAGGGCATCTACTGTACCAAAAATATTGAGTAGATCGGATTCAGATGCATGTTCTCCCTGGCCTGCATCAGTAAAAATGGATTCTACTGCAATGATGTCTTCGATCTTTGCATCATCTCCTTTTCTCAATGCCAGTGCTCCCTCTGGCTCAACAAAGACCTCGTAGTGATTCTTGCCCTTTTTAAGCCTTGCAATAACGGATTCATCAAGAGATACCATCTTATATCCCCCTCTTTCATACACGGAGTAATTTTATATCACGTGAGTTCTTTCACTCGCCTGCAGCTTCATTATTGGAAATAGAGCCTGTGTCCTCTTTTACTTCTTTCTTCTGTTCTTCAAGGACCTTCGATACATATTGCTGTACTTCTTCTTCTGCAAGCTTGCGGAATGTGCGGTCCTGCAGTGTGACTACTCCTACTTCCAGTGTTGCAGCATCAAGCTTTCCTTCGGTGGACTTGTATAAGGCAGTCATTCCAAGCAGAATTGCTTCATCAATGCTCAGATCCCCGCGATACTCAGCCTCGAACACTTCCATAAAAGTGTTTCTCCCGGCACCAATAGCCGTGGCTTTATATTCCAGTAAGGCACCACTTGGATCACTTTCAAATAGTCTTGGTCGGGTATCGTCTACACCTGCTATAAGAAGTGCAGTTCCATAGGGCCTGACCCCTCCAAACTGTGTGTAATTCTGTTTGTGATCGCAAATCTTCTTTGCAAGCACTTCAACACCTATGTTTTCATCGTAGGATACTTTGTTGATCTGTGCTTCAACTCTGGCTCTGTCAACCAGTGAACGGGCATCGGCCACTAATCCTGAAGTAGCAACACCTATGTGGCTGTCTATCTGGAATATCTTCTCTATGGATTCAGCTTCGATTAGCCTGCTGGTAATTCTTTTATCCACTAGAAGTACAACGCCTTCCTTTGCCTTGATGCCTGCCGCAGTTGTTCCTCTTTTCACGGCTTCTCTGGCATATTCCACTTGAAAGAGCCTTCCATCCGGACTAAATACTGTGATGGCACGATCATAACCCATCTGTGGCGTCATTTGCATATCTAATCATCTCCTATTATTATCAAATTGTCTATTCTTCGGCTCTGTTCTATGAACATTGTTATTACTTATATATTAATGTGCTCGGTTTCTGATATGGCTGCACACTGTATATACTTTTGTGTCGCACCTTGCACAGTTCCTGATATGCCCAGCACATGTACTATTGCACGTTGCCCTCCAATACTGGTTATAGTGGCAAGCGCTGCACGAGATCTCTCTGCCATCATATGGGAACAGCGAAGTATACCTTTCTGTTTCTCAAAATCCAGCAATCTTAATCCGCATTCACTGGAACCTATATCACCAAACAGTGATCCTGTGGCAGCGAACATCTCGCGTAAAAGTTCTTCTCTTGACACATCACGTTCTGTTATTATCTCTATTGCAAGATAACGTTTCCTTTCTCTCAAACTGGATGGAAGTATTTTCAACAGAAATCCTCCTGCTTTTCAGGATAAACCTGTTCTTCCATGAGTTCAACACCATCCATAATATAGCTACTAGCTTTTCTTTTTGTTTTAAGTATAGCAGTGGGTGTAAGTGTCATGGCTTCTATTGCTTCTTCCTTTGACATCCCGAATAAACTTGCCAATGCTATGAGCTCTCTTGGTCCTCTTATGTCGTAAATGGACCGCGCACCACTTGTTAGCACCATATGCACTTTGAACTTTCTTGCAAGCATCAGGCGCTGCTCAAGTTCTGATAGTGCATGCACTCTTTTCCCGCCTCTATATCTTATCAGTGATCCCACATCGAATTCTAAGGCAATTCCTCTGTCAGCAGCAGATTTTGCGATCACATGATCTAGGCCACTGTCCTTAATGCCAAAAGGTAATGATAATATATCCACATTCGAGGTTTCAACTGCCGACCTGTTGAGTTTATCCGACCCTCCCTGCACTATCACAAAATTAGCCTTTCGAGCATATCGACTGATCTGGGAGTGCAATTTTGAAGGATTCTCTTCATGTATCTCTATTCCATGCACAAGGTCAAAAAAAGTATTGCATGGGCTAGTATATGGTAAAGGCCCTTTATTAGATACTTCCATTATACCCGCACCTGTGAATCCGAAATGTTTTGTAAGTGAGAGGAATCTTTCCATTGCTGGATCATCTTCAGGCACGTAACGAATGCAAAGGTCATAATAACCTTCAACCAAATAACTCCTCCACTATCTTTCCAGCCATTTCCCTGTTCTTAGGGTATGTTTCTATCTTCACTTTAGCAGTAATGGCATCGGAGGATGACACGAGTTTTACACGACCCATGTAAGCTTCTTGTTTATCAAAGCGCAGATGAAATAACTGATCCTCATCAAGCCTGTCGGGCATTTCTCTTCTAAGGATTTCAATATCTTCCAATGTCATATTATTGTGGACGAACTCAGAGAAAGCCTTTGTGTCATGCTTACGGGTGAGCTGTATGCTGAAAATAGTTATTGGGTTCCCATAGTGTCCTTCAGCTTCGACCGTATCAACTATCTCTGCCAAAGAATTGGGAAACTTCTTCTTGAGAGAGTTCTTTAAAAACAAACCCAGGGTATCCATAACCCTGGATTTTTCTTCTGTCGAGTGAGCTATCACTCGCAAACTTATATGGTGGATCACTTGCCCCTGTTCATGTTAGACCTGATACTGGGCCGGTTCTTTTCGGTTCCCGTACCACGTTTCCCCATACCTCTGCCCTTCATGCCGGCACTGGTCTTTCCACGGAATACACGCCTCTTCTGGCTGCTGTTGCAGATCCAATTAAGGTTGCTATCGCTCTTGATCACAGGATGGCTCGGGTCCAGAAGGATCACTTCGTACCACTTGGCTTTACCGTCCTCGCCTACCCAGTAGGAGTTAAGAACTTCCATGTTGGGATATTTTCTCGCTGCACGCTCTTCAGCCATTCTCTGTATGCTTTTGCCTGCAGTGGTCTTGTTCTTACCCATGTTGTGGCTGCGTCTTCCGCGTACATATCTTGGATTCCTGCGGCTGCCTCTTCTTACTTTCGCACGCACCACTATTATTCCTTGTTTTGCCTTGTAGCCAAGAGACCTTGCACGGTCTATACGGGTAGGCCTTCTTATCTTCACGATGGAACCCTGTTCTCTCCATTCCTGGAGCCTCTCCCATCTCAGATCCTTGACATAAGTGGCATCAGGGTTCTTCCAGGCATCTCTTATATATCCATAAAATGATTTAGACAATTGTTTTCACCTTGTTTCATTTTCAGTTTCACGGTTCAGCCCGATTGTGGGCCACATTCCCACGGGATCTCTCCCGAATGAAACGTGACTTAGTACACACTTGATATGATTTAAATGTTTTTGCCAAATGCTGTCTCTCTACTTAATGTAATTCCAACACTTCTATTGCAATTGCTCGCCGGGCTGCCGTTCCAAATAAGCTGAGGCATTCTTCAGAGTCTCGACCATATTCGATATATTTTGCATTATTTTCTCGATATATGCTCTATTCTGTGTTTTTGTCTCCTGGTCCAGGAGCACTTGTACATAATCCTGTATAGCAGATACCGGACCAAGCAAGTCCTGGTTGAGCAGGCCAGTGAACATTTCTCTCATTTCATTTAAACTTAGTAACAGCTCATCTTTCATCCGTAATTCAGTGATGTCCTTTCCGGAACATATCAATGCCTCGATATTCCCATCGCTGTCATAAATAGGTGACTCGCTCCAGCTAACAATTATCGTCCCTCCGTCCTTCTTTAGGATCTTTCTCTCAATAAAGGATGGAGTATCTATTTTCTTCGTTATTATATTGTTGAAAATCTCTTTTTCTCTCTCTCTGTCCTCAGGTAAGACCAGCACATCGAACATATTCTGCCCAATAAGTTCAAACTCATCATAACCAAGGGATTCATTTCCCGTACGGTTCATAAGGTTGATCTTTTGTTCACGGTCCACTACGAGCATTACAACCCCAGCTACATCGATACACTGGTATGCATAATTACGTTCTGCAAGTATCCGGTCCTGGAGATGTTTTATTCTTGTAAGGGATTTTACACGTGTCACAAGTTCAAGCCTATTCACAGGCTTACTTAAGAATTCGTCTGCACCGGACTCAAGGCCTTTGATCTTTTCATCCTTTCCTGAAAGTGCTGTTACCATTATTATAGGAATGAATTGGGTCTCTACAGACGTCTTCAAGACCTTACATACCTCATATCCGTTCATATCAGGCATCATCACATCAAGGATTATTACCGAAGGCTTCTCGGACCTGGCTTTCTCAAGTGCCTCCTTGCCATTATATGCTCTGATTATTTCATAATCTGACTTGAGATAAAGTTCCATAAGATCTACGATAGCTGGCTCATCATCAACTACTAGTACCCTGTCAAGATTTGATCCTATCATGTTAACCTCTACTACAATCTGTTATTCAGGGAAGAATGTATGGTCGTTTTGAATTTGCTATCATCTGGTATAAAGTTCCCTCCACAGCATATATAATTTTTGTGAGCCATTTTTTCAAAGACCTTAATATCATCTATGTCTTTGTACACTCTGTTTCTAAACATGCTATTATCCATCCTTTATACATCTCATTTCCTCATAAAGTCCATATCTATTTGAATAAGTAAATAAGTATCGTATCATCTAAAAGTTCAAAAATAGTAACTACTTTTTGTCAAAAATCTCATGTCTCTTTCAAGTCACATAGCATAATAAAAAATGGGGTTGGTGAGATTTGAACTCACGATCGACGGGTCTCTCCGAACAAATGCTTCTCAGCATTCCGAGCACATATCAGTGCTCCAACGGCTCCTCACCGATAAGCCCCGTCGGGCATATCTCAGTAGACCCGTTGTTCATCATCTATCCGCTGGAGCCCGTCGCCATGCCGGGCTAGGCCACAACCCCTGATAGGTGTATCCCCCTGAATACATCTTATTACTGATATATCTATCGGTAATGGCTCTCGAATCTATCTGTTATTTTCCCTGTATATGATTTCTGCTAAGATGCAACTTTATTTATTTACCGCATGAAATAGTATAGAAAATTGTTAACTTATGTTCATGAATACTTTTAAATAATATTACTTCACATCTTAATCTGGGTTAGGAAGAGAGAATAAGAAAGTTGTATGATCTACATCATATGTTCTTAAAAAAGTCAACTATATCTCTGTGCTTTAGAACTGTGTACCTAAGTGTACTTTCTCTTCCCTATCTACTCAATTTATGGAGAGAATAATGTGTCACTTGCAAGCAGTAAAAATGTTTGTTCTATTGAAGAGCAGCATCTGAATGGCGAATCTCTGAAAAATAATCTTAGTGCACAAGTCAAATTATGCAGTTTTTGCCGAACACCTCTGAAAAAGCAGGTGATCGGCTCAAATATAGTTTACTACTGTAAACACTGTGGATGTACCCGATCCACATAAATTCCTTTTTTTAGTTTTATATCTTACTTCACTCTGTCAATATCTCCATACTTTGAGAGTTTTTCGCAGAGTATTTCTATCTCAGTTCTCAGTCTTTCTACGGGGATGCCGAACATCTGTGTGAGGTATATGGCTCCGCCTGCACCAACTCCTTCTTTTACGAATCCGGCCTCATATTGTCTAAGGCCCTGCAGGCGTGATTGCCCGAATCCAGGGTCAGTGGCATAGGCTTTTGCACCCAGTTCCTCTGCAAGCTGGGCAAAGTGGGCAGAAGTGTCATTCATCACATAGCAAGTTGTCACAATGGTGATGTTATCTGTCTTATGTCCAAGGTGTTTGATCACGCCGAACACTGTTGCCATCTGAGTGCCGCCTGCAAGGATCACCGGTATATCTTCGAGCCCTACAGCTATCCCTGCCACTGCTGCCATCATAGGATCACCCACGCATCTGATAGCTTCCATGGGATTGTTGCGAAGATCGCCTGGTTTGATGCCGGAAGAATCCAAGGCTTCACTTACAACCTGTTTTTTAAGTTCTAGTGGATTGGTGGAAGCACTACTGCTTACATTTCCATTATAACCAAGGGCTGCCAGCACCGCATTAGCAGTAGTGGTGCCTGCTGGTATGCTTTCACCTATCATTACAAAGTCATATTTATCCTTAAGCTCCCTGCCCAGCTTAAACCCGCGTTCAAAGATGCCCTGTGCATCAGGGACAGCTATCGGCTCACGTATATCTTTTCCCGGCGATCCGCTGATATCTATAAGAGGTACTATTTTCGCAGGCAGGATCTTCAGTCCTGCATTAACGAGCATATGTTTAACGCCGGTAAGGTCAAGAGCCACCCTGGTAATAAGTGCAGGGGTAGGTGTATCGTAAGGTGGTGTCATGGGTAGAATGGGAATGTCCACGACCATGCCAGTCTCAAGAACCTCGGCGTCTCCCGGTGGTGTGTAGTCTGTCAGTTTTGCTGTCTTACCGGCAGCAGAGAGACCTTCTATGTAAGCCGTCTCAGTATTTGCCAACACGCACAGGAACAATGGTCTTTCAGGCATCTTCATATTTTCCGGTGATGGTCCTTCCATGATACACCCCTCTTTTTCAGCAAAAAGTAAGTTGCAGGAATCAATATTTCCTTGCTACATAAACTTTTACACTTGCATCCTTACCGCATACAGGGCACTGTCCCTTGTGGTCTTCTTCCTGTCCGGTGGGTATTCCCAGAATGCCTGCACCTATCTCCTCCTCTATCTGCAAACCACATGCCTTTTCGCCACACCAGGGGATCAGTGCGATGCCTTCAGGCAATTTCTCTTTGACATCTTCAAGAGAAGAGCAAGTAAATATGCGTGCTTTTACATCTGCGACTGCTTTCTCAAAGAGGCTGGACTGAATAATTTTAAGTGTCTCTTCAACTTCCGGCAGTATGTTTTCAATAGGTGCCTGTCTTTTTTCGCCAGTATCTCTGCGAACCAGCACAGCAACACCATTTTTGAGATCGCGGGGGCCAATTTCAAGTCTCAGGGGAACACCTTTCATTTCCCATCTATAATATTTGGCTCCGGGGCGATCGTCGCTGACGTCTATTTTCACGCGGATTCCAGCGTCTTGCAGAAGTTGTTGTACCTTTTCGCATGTAAGGATCACATCAGATGGATCCTTGAACACTATGGGGATGATCACTACCTGTATAGGGGCGATTTCCGGGGGCAATACAAGACCTTTGTCATCGCCGTGTATGGATATCAATGCAGCTATTGAGCGTTCTGAAACACCATAGCATGTCTGATTGGCATACACCTGTTCTCCTGCCGGGTTCTCATACTTTATTTCAAATGTCTTGGCAAAGTTGTCACCAAGATGATGGGCCGTACCTACCTGTAAGGTCTTACCGTCAGGCATCAATGCATCAACAGCTATGGTATAATCGGCTCCCGGGAATTTATCCCAGTCAGGACGTTTTGAAGCAAGCACAGGCACTGCCAGTCTGCGATAGAACTCTGTATAGATCCTTATGGCCTCATCCACCTGTTCTGCAGCTTCTTCCCAGGTTGCATGTACGGTGTGGGCCTCTTTGAAAGAAGTGATCTCTCTTAATCTTATTAGTGGCCGGGTATGCTTTGTCTCATACCTGAACGTGTTAACTACCTGATACAATTTCAAAGGCAGATCTGCATGAGAACGCACCCATAATTTGTACATAGGATAAATAGCAGTCTCGCTGGTCGGCCGCAGGGCAAGTTTCACATCCAGGGGAGAAGTACCGCCATGAGTGACCCAGTATACCTCATCCTCAAAGCCCTTTATGTGCTCAGCCTCTTTCATGAACTCATGTTCAGGGATAAGAAGCGGGAACAGTGTTTCCATGTGGTCCTTGTCCAATAGTTCCCTTATTATATTGTATACATTTTTTCTGATCGTAAAACCGAATGGGTACCATACATACAGACCTTTCACAGGATACCGCACATCCATTATTTCAGCTACCTGTAAGAGTTCATTATACCATTCACTAAAATCCTTCTTCGCAGGAAGGGTTGCTTCTTTCTCCTTTTCTGTCATGAAGTCACCTGCTATCTTGATCTGCAGGTATAAACAGATGCATTGCTTATAGGCATTTCCTTCTTAAAGTTGCATTGCCAGTATGTTAATAGTAAAAAAGCAGAGAATGCCTGGAAAGCATCCTCTTCCCATCTTATCTTTTAAGCGATTTCTTTCCCATGAAGATTACAGTAAAAGCAAGTGCTATAGCTGCGCATAGACCACTGAATCCTGGTATTCCAGGTTTTTCTGCTATTGCAGTTTCTTCTGCGGTAGGTTCTTCTATAGGGGCAGCGGCTTCTATAAGGTTATACATCACAGGCTGCTTAAGTTTCATCTCTTTAGGTATGACAGAATCTGTGGCTTTTGTGTTTGCAATTATCTCCCCGTTTTCTACAAGTTGGACATTGAAATCATATTTTTTATCAAGGGGTAGGGTCATGCGTATGGTGCCTCTAATTCTCTCACCAGCTTTGATGTTTCCTATACTGTCAGTTCCAGTTACAACGGTATATGGGTCAACAGCTGCTATGACTTTTATTTTAATTGCATCAGAATCTCCTGCCGGGTTAAATATCCCCGGATATATATCCACAACAGCATCTTTTCCATAGTTGGTAACCTGTTGCATCTCTATTATCATGTCTGTAAGTATTACATCGGATGGAACAGTTTCAGTCTGCATGGAGTTGATTTCCACATTAGTTGTATACTCGTCAACAACAATGTTGTCTTCAAAAAGTTCTACTTCTATTGTCTGTGCTCCTGATATTGGACTTGTAAGAGAAACAGTGTTAGTTACCTGTGAATTGGCTTTTAGATATCCAATATCTTTGGCCTGTTCTGCAACTATAAGGTTTGTTTGTGGATCTCTTGCTTTCACTTTGATTGAAAGGGCTCTAGTATCCATATTCTGCTGATTGTAAACATACACTGTAGCTGTTAGCTTGAATCCATCGCCTTGGGGGGTGGACATTACATCAACTTTGCTAATGTAAAGATCAGCCACATCTTCCCTTTCAACGCAACCACAGGGAAAAAGGCATAGTATGATTGAAAAAAGAAAAAGAAAAGCAAATGAAGATTTCATGTTCTTTCCCAGCCTTATAGCTTCACTACCAGTGTCAAAGTTTGTTCATCAAGCACGTAATCGTCCATCAAAAGCCTGACCTTAACTTCGGTTTCTCCATTAGGTGAATCGCTTTTAACAGGCAGCAAGACTCCTTTTGTGTATGAAGTACCATTCTTTGCCATGGCCTGTTCTATATAAATGGATGTGTTGCCAGCCATAAGTTCATTTTCAGCTTCAAATCTGACTACGAGGGAGTTGGCATTTATGGTGGACTGGCCATTGTTCTTAACAGAGAAACTAATGGTGGCATTTTCACCTTTCTTCAGTTCCCACTTCGGCACAGTCGCATCTCTTAACGTACTCATGTTCTTTACGAAACCAAGGAATTGTAGCTTGGCATCCGGGAGTATCGTTATCTGGACAGGTGCAGATCTATCTCTGATAACCGGATTTCCTTTCTCATCAGAACCGGAAGCATAACTTACCGTAACAGAAGAATTTGTAGTCTCGGTCTTAAATCCCGGTGCTTTAACTCTTACATCAATAGACGATTTACTGGTTTTGTCTATCTTTCCTGGAATGTTCAAAGTATCTGAACCCATTATCAACAGCGGATCAAAAGCTGATACTTGAACGGAATCTATTGCTTGCGTGTCATTGTTTTCAACGGTGATAACAATTGTTTGTTCCTGATATTCCTTAATGGCAACAGGTGACACTGTTACTAGCACATTCTCCGGATTTACCGGTTCAGGTCCTTTCTGAGATGCACATCCTGATACAAGGATTGATATGACCAATACAGCTATGAGTATACATTTTGTATTTATTCTCATTGTACCACAAACTCAATATACTGCAATTCTGTATAAATAAGCTGTGGCAGATTAATATGTATTTGTAAATGTTACGAATTAGGTGGGAAATTAAGTCACTTCTCTGGGTCTTCTTTCAGGCACAGGAACCAATCTCCGCAAGCTTTGCCATCTTCACCCTTTTTGAGCCTTTCCTTTGCCTTATCCCATGATACAGGATTTGGAAGGATAACATCTTCACCGGGATGCCAGTTCTCGGGGGTCTGTACATTGTGCTTGTCTGATACCTGCATTGCCACAAGCAGGCGCTTGATCTCTTCCATGTTCCTACCGTTGGTGAACGGGTAGTATAGCATTGCCCTTATTCTGGCCTTTGGGTCGATAATGAATACTGCCCTTACGGTCTCGGTACTTGATTCCATGAAGTGAAAAGAACCACCCGTTGTCTCCAACTTTTCAAGAACTTCCTCTGGTGTGTAGGATGCACGGGGGTGGATCATGCCATACTTGCGTGCAATCTCCATATTCAGATCTTCAATTATTGGGAAATCAATATCTATTCCTTTAAAACCTTTGTACTCTACTTTTTCTTTGATGGCCGCAAGCCATGATATGTGAGAATACAGGCTATCCACGGAAAGACCAATCAGTTCAGTATTGAGTTGCCTGAATTCCTCCTGCATTGTTGCACATTTGATGAATTCGGTAGTGCATACAGGGGTAAAGTCTGCCGGATGACTGAACAGTATGACCCACTTTCCTTTGTAGTCTTCAGGGAAGTTGATCCTTCCTTTTGTCGTCCTTGCCTGGAAGCCAGGCGCCATATCGCCTATAAGTGGCATTGTAACCCTTTCCGTTCTTTCAGCTTCCATGTTTATCTCCGTATACTTTTTAACCGCTAGTTATTGGATTGACAGGTGTTAATTTCCGATCATATGTTCGTCATACCCATCTATTTCGATTTCAGAACTCTCTGCATCGAAAACTATCATGCCTGTTTTCAGCATGCGTGCCTGTTCCGGGGTAAGCTTGCAGGATACAGCTTTTTCGGATATTATGGCACTATTTCCCAGAGGATCTTCTATAATTACGGTAAGTTTCCTTTTACCATCTACAGCTTCGTGTATCATTTCCTGTAATTGGAGGCCACGTTCATATTTTTCAGGCTCATCCGCTACCCATTTTGTTGCGCTGACCACAACTCCAAGTATCCGGTCAAGCAAACCTTCGATGTTTGTTATGTATGATTCGGAGATAGAACCAGGCTCCACAATTATTCCAAGCTCAGGGACCTCTATAGTCCCTGAAGTAGAGCGCACGACCTTAGCATAAAGGTCTTCTGGTCCTTCTATGACTAGTTCGTATCGGACAGGTTCTTTCTGAGCCAGGATTATCGTATCAGTGAAACGAAAACTACAATCGCAGCATGCAGTAATGTACATGACATCCCCGAAATATGGAATATCATCTCTTTCCCAATTCATTATTATCTCTTTATGGCAAAGAGGACATTGCGTACGGGTGACGAATGCAGCCTGCGGACACTCAATGTTCAATATCTTCCACCAACTATCTTTGAACGATCTATCTTGATACCCGTGGGGGTTACAAGCACCTGGTCTTCTTTAAGTCCGGCTATATCTCCATGCACATCTACGACAACATCTTTCAGGTCCTTCAAAGCTCTGTCCAGCATAAGTTTATCGTTCTTGATAGTGGATATGTCGATCATCAGAATATTGCCCTCATACACTTCTTTCTTGAGCAATGCCAGATCATTCAGATTTGTAAGTTCCGCCACTCTCACATATGTTTCTGCAGGCTCTTCTCCTACTACTTCTTCATACTTGCTCAGATCAAGCTCAGTGAACTCATCTTCACCGGTAGACGATTTTTTAGTTGCGCCAAAAAACTTATCCATTAACTTTGCCATAACATGCACCCTTTATCAAATTGTAGTGTTCATTTCATTATTAGACTGATTGAGTTAACATTATCTATACTGCTTTAGCACCTTCATTATTTATAAGAACACCCATATATTTTAATGATTATGCCCTGTCTCCTTACACCTCGAGATTCCATATCTCATCACCCACATGATGCAGGGATTTCACAGCTTTTCCCGAATCTGAAACCATGGCTTTCCCCGGGACAAGTGCCTTACCAATGGCAAGAGGCTTGCCATATTTCTCTTCTTTGACGATCACGGGGTCCCCTTCCAAAATACTCTCATCGGCACGAACTATACCGGGACTCATAACATCTGCACCATTTACTACAAAGCGCACGGCACCAGAATCAACTACTACCACATTCTTCTCAAAGCCAAGTTCCATGACACCTCTGACAGTTGGGAAATAAATATCGTCAACTGCAAATAAAAGCACTTTACCATCTATGAGGATCACAGAAGTGTCACCTGCATCAGCATGTTCAAATTTGTACGATGCAATCTTCTCCACCACTGTGTCTCCATATATGGGTCTGAGGTCATCAAGGAGTTTGTTCTTGGCAGATTTCCTTAGTTGTATCCTTCCTCTGATCTTCAAGGGACCACCTGGTTCCTTTTTCCAGTGATTAGTATCATAGGGCACCAGCACAATTAAAGATTACGAAAGGGGAGCAATGGTCTCCCCTCTCATCTTATCACTACGACAGGAATGCCCCTTACATCCAATACATCCACAGCTCTGCCGGCAGAGATCACTTCTTTTTCTATCTCCACGCTTTCAGGACCGAGCTCTACAATGCCACTGTTGGTATGAAGGCTTATCTTGCCATTCTGTTCTATCTCGCTCACTAACTTTTTTGGATTAGCTTCTGCCAAAGCATCAATTATGGCCTTTGCCTGGCCTTTGAACTTAGGACCAATGACTCCCATGTTAGGCTTGACATTCACTGGTACGTGCTCGAAATCGGGGTTACCTGAAATTACTTCTACTGGAGTGTTTGTTGCACCGATGACGTCAATGACATCGGTCAGCACTCCATATATCTCCAATTTCTTCAAAGGAGCATTCAGGGCAATACCATGCTCGGATTTATACCGTCTCACGCTGCTTACGATCTCTTTAACGAGTTCTCCGGCTTTACTGGCTTCTTCATCCTTCCAGGAGGCTTCAGCCTTTGGCCACGCTTGCATATGTACACTGCCAGTTCCCAGCCTCGAATACATTTCCTCTGCGAAGAAAGGTGCAAATGGAGCCAGCAATTTTGTCAGTACGTCTATTGTTACGTATAGTGTGTACTGTGCTGCTTTTTTGTCAGGTGCATTGTTGCCATACAAGCGAGACTTGACAAGTTCTATGTAATTATCTGCCACTACCTCCCAGGCAAAACCTCTTATGGCCTTGAAAGCCTCATCGAACTGATATGCATCCATGTTCGCAGTTGCTGTAGTTATCAGTTCGTACAACTTGTCGAACAACCATCTGTCCACAATATGGAGTTCCTCTTTTTTGGGTACATAGGCTGTATCCAGGTCATCTAAGTGGGAAACGGAGAACCTGTATATGCTCCACATTTTGGCGAAGAAGCGTGATGCAGATACTACATCCTTCCATCGGAACATCACATCTGAACCAGGGGAACCTCCTATGGCTGCCCATTGTCTGAAAGAATCAGCACTGTATTTTTCAATTACCTCTTCAGGAGCTATTATATTGCCCAGGGACTTGCTCATCTTGTGGCCATCCTCTCCCAGGACCATGCCATTTACAAGTATGGAATCCCAGGGACGTTTGCCTGCAAGTGCCATGGACCTAAGGATCGTATAGAAGGTCCATGTCCTGATAATGTCATGACCCTGTGGTCTCAACTGTGCCGGCAATCTGCTTTTATGATTAGTGAGCCAGCCAGTTACGTGCTGGACGGTAATGGAAGAATCCATCCATGTATCAAGTACATCTTCTTCAGGTTCGAAATAAGTGCTGCCACATCTGCTGCATGGTTCCCGGGGTGATTCCTGTGTAGGGTCAATGGGCATCCACTCTTCCTTTGCCACAAATACCTCTCCACAATCCTTACAATACCATACGGGTATAGGGGTTGCAAATATGCGCTGCCTGGAGATACACCAGTCCCATTCCATGGTACCCAACCAGTTCTCAAGCCTGACCTTCATATGTTCAGGTGTCCAGTTGATCTCATCGGCAGCTTTTTTGACATCATTGGTATCTATTTTGACGAACCATTGCTTTTCAGAGAGGATCTCTATGGGCGTGTCACATCTCCAGCACATTCCCACGTTCTGCTCGAGTTCCTTCTGCTCAAAGAGGTAGCCCTCTGATCTTAGATCTTCTATGACCGCTTCCTTACATTCCGGAATTGTCATACCTGCATATTTGCCTGCGATCTTTGTCATAAGGCCGTTCTTATCAATGGCCTTGCGCAGGGGTAGTTTATGTTCCACCCACCAGCGTACGTCCTGCTTATCACCAAAGGTACAGATCATCACAACGCCCGTACCAAATACGGGATCAACTACACTATCGCCTATTACAGGAACTTCATGTCCGAATAGAGGCACTTTTACCTTGTTTCCGATATGCGCGTTGTAACGTTCATCTTCGGGGTTTATCGCAACTGCCACACATGCTGCCAGCAGTTCGGGCCTGGTGGTGGCTATCTTCAATTTATCGAAATTGAGGAAATTCAGCTTCGTGCTCCTACCTTCGTATTCGACTTCCGCAAAGGCAATAGCAGTTTCACATCTTGGGCACCAGTTCACAGGATGCTCCGACTGGTAGATCCTGCCCATGTCATACATCCTGCGGAAAGAGCGCTGTGTCTTGGAGTAGTATGCAGGTTCCATGGTGATGAACTCATTACTCCAGTCTACGGAGAAACCCAGGTTCATCATTGTATTGCGCATTTTTGCAATGTTGTTGTTTGTCAGTTCACGGCACATTCTCCTGAACTCTTTTCTGGGAACTTGGTTCTTTGTGATGTTGTGGATCTCTTCCACCTTTACTTCTGTGGGAAGCCCATGGCAGTCCCAGCCCTGCGGGAACATTACATTGTATCCGCACATACGCTTGTACCGGGCAACAAAATCGATGTAACACCAGTTAAGAGAGTTCCCTATATGGAAATTACCAGTGGGATAAGGTGGAGGTGTGTCGATGATGAACTGTGGCTTTTTGTAATCTTCCCAGTCGAAATGGTACATGGACATGTCCCATGCTTCCTTCCACTTTGGTTCGACCTCATGAGGGATATATTCCTTTGGAACCGTCATTGCAACTCTCCGATAAATATGATGTAGTGATTGTATAGTATCCGTAACAGTGGTTTTTCATTATTTAAATATATCTGGTTGATGTCATCTTCGGGTGCAATAGACGCGGTAATTGGGACATCGGTTACAGATACCGAAAATCCTTTATATGAACCAGTTCAATTCCATTAGGGGTAGCCATTACACCGTATTGGAGGAGACTATATGGGCAAGAAAATAGCTGTTTTTGCTTTCAATGGTGAGCCTATGTGTTTTGCTCATGCGTTGATGAATGCTATAGACATGAAAGAAAGGGGACATGATGTAAAACTGGTCATCGAGGGTTCGGCTACCAGGAACATATCTGAACTTATAGATCCTACAAAGCCATTTTCGAGCCTTTACATGAAAGTGAAGAAAGCAGGTCTTGTGGACTGTGTCTGCAAGGCGTGCGCCCAGAAGATGGACAGTATTGACAGTGCAAAAGAACAAGGGCTTCACTTGTGTGATGAGATGTTCGGGCATCCGAGCATGGCCAGATATGTAGAGGAAGGATATGAGATCGTCGTATTTTGAATGAACAGGACTAAAAAGTAGAATGTTGAGATGTTAAGCCAAAAGATGCTGAAAGCACTTTATGAGCAGGGCGAAAAAGTAGTCCCCCGGGCAATAGAGAAACCGCCTTCGGAATTTGGCACACCTATGGAAATGTTCCAGGCTACATTGAAACACGAACAGTTCATTACAAGTTCGATCCACGAACTCGTAACTCTTGCCCTGGAAGAAAAGGACTATGCAACTTAGATATTCCTCCAGTGGTTCGTTACAGAACAGGTCGAAGAAGAAAGCAACGACAATGAGGTCATATCCAAGCTTAAACTTATAGGTGATAACACCAGCAGTCTTTTCATATTTGACAAAGAACTCTCTGTACGTGTGTTCACACCGTCAGCAAACTAGGAATGAACGGAATAAAGATATACGGTAGTAAATAGAAAGGTGACATAATGCAATTCGGAGAAGCACTCAAAGGAAAGGAAGTAGAGGGTAAAGAGAAACATGTTCCAGTCATCGAGATCATAAGAGGTCATGGCTCAACTGGTGCTGATTTTGTACGGGTGGTTGTGGGTAAGGA
The DNA here is from genome assembly GCF_041305605.1 of Methanomethylovorans sp. Classification (GTDB taxonomy): domain Archaea; phylum Halobacteriota; class Methanosarcinia; order Methanosarcinales; family Methanosarcinaceae; genus Methanomethylovorans. The sequence continues at coordinate 38,106 of NZ_JBFYLB010000170.1, read as the reverse complement.
AGTACCTCATCCCAACACAGTGGAACATCACATTGAATGGGTTGAACTTTACGGTATCACAAAGGATGGGAAGACCATTGACTTTGGAAGAATGAACTTCGAGCCTGTGCACACACAGCCAACAGCCAGTTTCCATATCAACAACATTGATAATTTCAAGGCTTTCTGCGCTCTGGAATACTGCAATATCCACGGTGTCTGGCAGAACTGTATAGAAGTTTAACTTTTTCGGATCTTTATGGCCTCTTTGGAGGTCATGCTCTTTATATACCTGTCCACACTCACTGTAAGCAAAAGGTAAGCAGACAGGTGATGCCTTTGTTTGCAATGTTCTTAAAAACGTTATTTGTATTATTGTTGGCTATGGTACTGGCAGGCCTCTTCGTGGAATATATCTTTGCCTGCATGCAAAGTTGAAAGTGGAAGTTTAGTCCTTCCTGTGGTAGCCTATTTCCTCGTCGGTGAGGTAGCAGGCCGGGTCATCGGCCCATACATTGTCATACACAGCTTCGGCCCTGACCCTGAAATTAGCATTGCATACTTCCAGCCATTTGCACCTTGCACACCTGTCCGCATGTTGTTTTATCAGAGGCTTGCGGTCCTTAAGACCTGCCATCAGCTCGTCAGTGGTATCTCTCCATATCTCACTGAACTTCCTTTCCCGGATATTTCCAAAAGTATAATGTCTCCAGAACTGGTCAGGATGGACCGAGCCATCCCATGAGACACAACCTATGCCTATGCCTGTAGAATTTCCCTGGTTCATCTGCAGCAGTGAATATACCTCTGCAGCTCTTTGTGGATCTTCTTTAAGGAGTTTAAGATAGATGTATGGTCCATCGCAGTGATTGTCAACGGTGAGTACTTCTGCCAGCATTCCTTTCTCATGTAACTGCCTAGTCTTTTCCATTATCAGGTATACTACTTTACGGCTTTCTTCAAGACTTAGGTCCTCTTCTACCATGTCAGATCCCCTGCCTGCATATACCAGGTGGTAGAAGCATATGCGTGGGATGTTCTCTTTTTCGATCAGGTCGAATATGGCGGGGATATCATGTACATTATGTTTATTGATGGTGAACCTGAGCCCGACCTTGATCCCCTCGCTTCTGCAGTTGCGTAGTCCCTCAAGAGCAGCATCAAAAGCACCTTCACATCCTCTGAATTTGTCATTTGTCTCTCTCATTCCATCCAGTGAGATACCCACATAAGACAATCCGATCTCTTTCAGTTTTTTTGCCATTTCTTTATCTATGAGAGTCCCATTCGTAGAAATTACCGCTCTTCTTCCTTTGGATCTGGCGTATGCGGCTAGTTCTGGAAGGTCCTTGCGCATCAAAGGCTCTCCTCCTGAGAACAGGATCACAGGGCAGCCAAAGTCAGCTAGGTCATCTATAAGCGCCTTACCCTCTTCGGTGGTCAGTTCGTTCTTGTAATCAATATCTCTGGAATGTGCATAACAATGGACACATTTGAGGTTGCAGCGTCTGGTCACATTCCAGACGACAACAGGTTTTTTGTCAATTGAGAACTGTAAAAGATGGGAGGGGAGTTTTTTAGAATCCCTGCCGTATCTTAGAGCATCCGATGGTTCCACGGTCCCACAATATAGTTTTGAAATCCCTATCATGATAGTTGTCCCGATATGTAAGTAGAATAAGGCATACAAATACAGCTTTCACGGCATTTGTCCTTTTTGTCCTAAATTTGCATGAGAAAAAGAAAAAATGGTATAAATAGGTTTTTCAGGAACATGCAGGAAGCATGTCCTTAACCTTTCTCAATATCTCTTCAAAGGTGTACTCTTCCGGAATCACGGAGACATTCACATTGTAGCTGCGTAATGTTTCAGCTGTCGGCAAGCCAATAGCTGCTACTATGGAGCCATTGAGCACCTGTACGATATTATCTTCGGTTCCGATCTCTTTTGCAACTTCAAAGAAATTATGTACCATCATGGAACTGGTAAAGGCAAAAGCCGCGATCTTGCCTTTCAGAGCAGACCTTATCAGGTCCTTTTGCTCCTCACTATCCGGCTTAAAGAGGCTGTACACTTTTGTTTCCAGAACATTCGCACCACAACGGGCGAGTCCCTCAGTGAGCACAGTTGAGCCAAAGACGCTGCGAGCCAAGTCTACGTTCTTACCTTTGACATCCTTACAAAGATATTCTACCAGACCCTTTGAACTGTACACTCCTGGCATGCCCATTACTTTGATGCCCTTCTCTTCCAGGGCTTTTTTTGTAGTAGGTCCGATAGCTATGACGTTTGTGCGGTTCAAAGCCTCTACAAACATATCACGCATAACGTAAGGTATCTTCTGTAATGTAAAGTCCAGTCCATTGGCACTTGTGAATATCACATAATCAGCTTCTTTTTTCACGATGTGCTCAAAAAAAGGTTTGAATGAAGAATCCTGCATTCCTGTAAGTTCTATCATGGGAACTGCCAAGGTATCGAATCCCATGGACTCTGCAAGCTTCACTGATTCTTCTTTGTATACAGATGGCCGCATGATGGCCAGAACAGGTCTTTTTTCATCAGCCATTTCAATTAACTCCTTCCCAGGATCTGTTCACCAAGTTCATCGTGTAATTTAACGACATCACCGATTATAGTAATTGCAGGGGTTTTTACTTTTCTTTCCTTCTTAAGGGATACAATATTTTCAAGCGTGCCTACAGTTACTCTCTGGTCCGGACGGGTTCCCCTCTCTATCAGTGCTATTGGTGTGGACGGCGCTTTGCCGTACCTCATAAGTTCATTTACATTGCGTTCCAGCATCTTGACACCCATCAGGATCACAATAGTGCCAGGGAACTTTGCAAGTGTTTCCCAGTCCAGTGCGCTTTCTTCCTTGGTAGGGTCTTCATGACCGGTTATAAAAGTAACCATGGAGGCATGGTCCCTGTGTGTCACAGGGATGCCGGCATAGGCAGGTGCAGAAATAGCAGATGTTATGCCTGGCACTATCTCGAAACTGATTCCTGCCTTTATTAATTCCTGAGCTTCCTCGCCCCCCCGGCCAAAGACATAAGGGTCTCCACCTTTGAGGCGTACCACCATTTTGCCTTCTTTTGCCTTTTCTACTATCAGTTCGTTTATTCTGTCTTGGGGTAGCGTGTGATCTCCGGCATATTTTCCTGCATCGATCTTCTGGGTATTTTGAGGAATAGAAGATAGTATTGCTTCACCCGGAAGCTGGTCATATATGATCACATCTGCATTGTCAATAAGCCTTCGTGCCTTCAGAGTAAGCAGTTCAGGGTCTCCAGGACCTGAACCCACAAGGTATACTTTTCCATAGTTATCAGTCATTATCGCAAAACCTATCGTGTTTTCAAAAGATGAAGTGATAAAGTTATTTATAGGCATCGTTGGGATGCCATATAAGTGCCGCTTAAAAGACAAACCATTTCAGGTACGGAAGATGGAGTAGTAGGTAATAGCTTAAAGATTTGTTCACTTTTGCTTTCCGAGTATGTAGAATATCATTTCCCTGTTAAGTTTCCCTTCCCTTTCGATCTTATCGGCTATCTCAGCATCAGACCTGCCTTCAGCCTTCATTTCCTTAATTTTGTCCATAATGGTAGGTGATATGCTAAAATACTCGTTTATATCCTTCCTGTGACCCCATACATCTCCTTCTACCAGTTTGATATTCTGCATTTGCAGGAACATCTCTATGGACTTGGACACTGTTCTCCTGTAAGAACCTGGTATCTGGATAACCTCTACTTTCGTGCAGGTCTGTACAAGGCTGAATATATCCTTGTTCGACGGACGGAAAGCGAGATGTATCACTTTCTCATTCGGATTGAGCTCATTTATCTCTTCTCTGGAACTTACAACTCTTATTTTCATAGGTGGCCCCCCACCGGTTTGATTCCAAAAATAACTTATTAAACAAATTAGGTATTCACCTATTAAATAATTGTCGATTGAAACAGATACTATATTAGGCCTTAGCTGGAAAAGCGTATGCGTATGGCATCGGCATGTGCTTGCAATCCTTCTTTTTCAGCAAGGGCTATTACAGTATCCCGGATAGTGGCAAGTCCTTCCTTGCTGATACGCTGGATGCTGGAAACCTTCAGAAAATGCATTATATTGAGGCCGGAGTACATTCTGGCATATCCGGCAGTGGGTAATACGTGGTTTGTACCGGATGCATAATCACCGACAGGAACTGGAGCGTAGTTACCCACGAAAATTGAACCCGCGTGCTCTATGTTCTTAAGTACCATATCGTCGTTCTTTGTCATTATCTCCAGGTGTTCCGGAGCGAAGCTGTTTGAGAGTGTTATGCACTGTTCAATGGAATCAGCTATCAGTATGGCTGCATTCTTCAGTGATGAATTTACTATCTCTTTCCTTACAGTGCTTTGTGCCTGCTCAATAACTTCTTCTTTGACCTTAGAGGCAAGGCTTTCGGACGTTGTCACCAGTACAGATACTGCCTGGGGGTCATGCTCTGCCTGTGCTATCATATCGGCCGCAATCATCGCAGGGTGTGCGGAATCATCGGCAATTATCAGCACTTCACTTGGTCCTGCAGGGAAATCTATCTCTGCCATATCTCTTATTTGCATCTTAGCTGCTGTCACGTACACGTTCCCGGGACCCACTATCTTGTCTACCCTCATCACGCTCTCCGTGCCATAAGCCATAGCAGCGATGGCCTGTACACCGCCAACGCGGTACACATGATCAGCACCTGCAACTTTTGCTGCTGCCAATGTAAGGGGGTTGACTCTTCCGTCAGGACCAGGTGGCGTACACATTACAATATTCCTTACACCTGCAACCTTTGCAGGTATGATGGTCATAAGTGCAGTGGAAGGATATGAGGCCCGACCTCCGGGCACATAAGCACCTACGCTTGCAAGTGCAGTGACCTTCTGCCCCAGCTCGATCCCCGGAACAAGCTGCATGAACCACATCTTTTCAGGCATCTGTGCCTCATGGAATTTGCGGATGTTCCCTGCAGCTATTTCCAGATGCCTGATAAGCTCCTTATCTATACTGTTGTATGCGTTTTCCACTTCATCTTTAGATATCTCGATGGCATCGATTTTTGCACCATCAAAACGTTGAGTATATTTCCTTAGGGCTATATCCCCCTCACTGCGTACATCCGCAAGTATGGAAGAGACCGTATCACTGACATTTGCAAGCTCTCCTCCGCGTTCTATGAGTACTTGTATTTCCCTTTCGGGAAGTTCTGATAGTTTTCCGTAAAGCATAATGGATCTCCTTATAAATATGGTCTAATCATCAAAATCGTTGAAGGTTCTCTGTTGTCTTTCCATCGGCCTGTAGACTGCTTCCGCAGAACCGGTCCCATTTTTCTCCTCTGTCGAATATGGACCTCTAATACTGTTCATTATCTTTTCTGCGGTCTTTGTACCTATCGATTTGGCTATTCTCTCAACACCAGCCTGCTTCAATAATTCCATCGATGTGAGTCCGGCATCATACAACTTGCGGGCACGCACCCTGCCCACATCACGAATGCTTAATAATTCAAGTAATTGGGCATTAGCTCCATATTGAATGCGTTTTTCCAATTCATAGGCTTTTTCCGCTCCCTGAAGTTCCATGGTCTCTGCAAGCCTGGCTGTAGCATGCATAAGCCACTGTGCCATATCGGCAAAAGTGTGGATGTCGCCTTCACCAATGTTGAATTGGGTAGTGATCTCGTCCATCGGTATCTCATCTATCCATTTCATCATCATCAAGGCAGTTTTCACTTCTCCCAGGAACCATTCATACTCTATGGCCTTGAAAGGACTGGGCATTCTGGCAAACTCTTCTTTATGAACCGTTGCGAATTCATTGATCATGGTGTAATCAGAGCTGCGCATGTAAAGCTGCTTCATGTCTGGAGTACTGCATACAAGATGCATTAAAGTAAGGTCCGTTAACTTACCGGCTTTTCCCAATCCTTCGAGTATGATAGCAGCTGAAAGCGGGTCAATGTACAGCATGGAAACAAGTTTTCCAAGCCTTGTAGCCCTGAGCCTGTTATCATCCTGCAGCATACCATGTTCCAACAGGAAAGATATACTTTCTTCCACAAGTTCCTGCAGATTGCGCGCCTCCTGCTGGTGTGCGAAGAAGGTTGCACTCATGAACTCCATAAGCCCTTCTTCACTGGAGGCGAATCCATTGACCACGGTAGAAAGGACATGGGTACGCAGGGCATTCTCCGTACCAAGTTTAGACCAGATATCTTCGGCCTTTGCGTTGATATAATTCTCAAAAAGTGCTTCCATCTCGTCATATGAACGGGCTATAAGAACTGATTCGCCATAAGGGTCAAGATGGGGCCTGCCAGCCCTGCCAGCCATTTGTTTATACTCAAGAACTGGTATAGGCTGCATTCCAAAGTTGGCATCATATCTCTTGTAGCTGCGGATAACAACTCTGCGTGCAGGCAGGTTAAGTCCCGCTGCAAGGGTAGGTGTGCTGCATATAACTTTGATCAAGTTATCTCTGAAACCATCCTCTACGAGTCTACGATGAGTTGAGTTCAATCCAGCATGATGAAAAGCCACACCATTTCTGACACATTGTGCAAGCACCCTGGAAGCTTCTGTTTCCGATGCCTCTATTATCGCGCCCACGATATTGTCAAGGGAATCACGTTCCTGTTTGCTGAGTACCTTTTCAACATGTCTCCCAAGTTTCTTCGCAAAACCCACACAATTCTTGCGGCTGCTTTCGAATACAAGGCATTGTCCACCTTCCTCCAGTGTGCCCATAACAATATTGACACCGTCGTCCGAGGATGTGATCCCAACAGCTTTCTGAGAGCCTGCAAAATTTATTGTATCAGCATAGTACACACCTTCACGCAGATCCGTGGGTCGCCATTCGCTCAGTATAAGCCCGCCTTTAAGCCAGTCAGCTATCTCCTGTGCATTGCCCACTGTTGCAGATAATGCAATTATCTGAGCCCTAGGATTAAGCTTTCTCAATTTGGTAATAGTGACTTCCAGAGTAGGGCCTCTGTTAGCTGAATCCAGCAGGTGAACCTCATCAACAACTATTACAGTGATGTCCTGCATCCAGGATGTCTCATTGCGCAGGAGGGAATCTACTTTCTCTGAAGTTGCAACTATTATGTCATTGGCGCCAAGCCACTCATCCCTTGCCTCAAAATCCCCTGTGGATATGCCGGTTTTGATACCAATTTGTCTGAACTTTAAAAAACGGTCCATCTTTTCGGACGCAAGTGCTCTTAAAGGCACAATATATAGTGCTTTTCCCCCCTGCGTGATAGAGCTGAGCATTGCAAGCTCAGCTATGAGGGTTTTCCCGGAGGCCGTGGGTATTGCAGCTACTATGTTATTTCCTTCAAGAAGGCCCTTTCCGATAGCTTCACCCTGAGGAGGATACAATTGTTCAATTCCGGAGTCCAGATAAAAGCCAATAACTTTTTCCGGCAGGCTGAGTTCTTTGATCTGCATGAGGAACCAGTTGAAAGATGGTCTGATGTCTAATAAAAGTTGCTTCTTCAATGTAGTTGACTTATCAAGAGATTCCTTCATATCTATCAACGATCAGTAATCATAGCAAGATAAACAGGGAACTGGATTCATATGTCTATTTTAGGAAACACTTCTTCCATGTCATCAATATCACTGTCAGGCTGGGCTGGATCTTTATCTTTGGATTTTGCAAAAGTTGTCTTTATTTTGCTGGTGATAGTTCTCACCATTGTTGCCGCAAAGATAGTGGATAAACTCATGGTCGTACAAGTGCGTATGATGAATAGAAGGATGAACGTTGACCAGACATCCTATAGCCTTCTAAGGCATTCCAGCGTGGCAGTTGTCTACTTGATAGGTTTGGTTATTGTGATCTCCAGCATTCCTTTCCTGGAGAAGTTTTCACTTGCTCTCTTAGCTGGTGCAGGTTTTGCCGGTATTGTGGTGGGCCTTGCTGCCCAGAGTACTCTTGGGAACATCATATCAGGGATTTCTCTTGCGGTCTTCCGACCATTCAGGGTTGGTGACAGAGTGAATGTAATGAACGAGTATGGTAAGGTAGCAGACATTACTCTGCGCCATACGATCGTAAGGACATGGGATAATCGCAGGCTCATAATCCCGAATAGTGTCATTGGGAATGAAGCCATTATCAACTGGTCCATAGAGGATCCTACTGTAAGATGGTTTGTTGATGTCGGCATAAGTTATGACTCTGATATAGACCTGGCACGCAGGATCATGTTAGAGGAAGCAAGGAAGCATCTTAATGTCATGACATATATGGAACTTAAAAGATACGATCCGGCTGTTCCAAAAGAAGAAATTGTCCAGGTGCTGGTAACTGAGCTGGGTGATTATGCTGTTAATTTGCGTATGTATTTCTGGTGTGCTGATCGTAAATTCTGCTATCTTACAGGATGTGAAATAAGAGAATCCATTAAAAAGCGGTTCGATGCAGAAGGTGTGGAGATACCATTCCCATATCGTACTATTGTCTACAAAAATGACATGGCCTCAAATACAAGGCTTGAGAATGGCTCTTGTGATAGCTCCCCTTCTCAAGTCATTCAGGACAATTAGGTACTTGAGATAGTTATTAAAAAAATATGACCTGCAAATCCTGCAGGCCATTCTTGTATTCCGGGGAAATTATTCATTAGTCAGCTTGCCGCTGAAATACATGTCATAAGATGCCATGTCAAAGTGGCCATGACCACTCAGGTTGAACATAATGGTTTTCTCTTCGCCTGTCTGCTTGCATTTGAGTGCTTCATCAATGGCACATTTTATAGCATGTGCGGACTCTGGGGCAGGTGCAATTCCTTCGCTGCGTGCAAAGGTTACCGCTGCATCGAATATTTCTACCTGGTGATAGGATCTTGCTTCCATCATACCATCAGCAACCAATTTACTGACTATTGGTGAAGCACCGTGGTATCTCAGGCCACCTGCATGAATGGCAGGGGGTATGAATTCAGATCCCAAGGTGTACATCTTTAGCAGTGGTGTCATCTGTGCCATGTCCCCGAAATCATAATCGAACCTGCCTTCTGTCAGGCTGGGGCATGCAGAAGGCTCTACCGCGATGATCCTTGTATCTGTTTTACCTGCGATGTTGTCCCTTATGTATGGCAAACTAATACCTGCCAGGTTACTTCCTCCTCCACAGCATCCGATGACTATATCCGGATAGTCCTCAGTCTTTTCGAACTGTTTCTGTGTCTCAAGGCCTACCACTGTCTGATGGAGGCATGTGTGGTTAAGGACGCTACCCAGAGCATATTTGGTATCGTCGTTAAGTGCTGCTTCTTCTATGGCCTCACTGATGGCTATACCCAGGCTTCCGCTGGTATCGGGATATTTCTCAAGGATCATTCTTCCGAACTGTGTCTCAGTGCTCGGTGAAGGAACAACGTTTGCACCCCAGAGGTTTATCAGGGATTTTCTGTATGGTTTCTGGTAGAAGCTGGAACGTACCATATACACTTTACACTCAATGTCGAAATAGTTGCATGAAAGCGATAGCGCACTACCCCACTGACCGGCACCGGTCTCGGTAGTTATCCTCTCGGTGCCCTCTTTCATATTGTAGTATGCCTGGGCAATGGCTGTATTTGGTTTGTGGCTCCCTGCCGGGCTTACACTTTCATTCTTGTAGTATATCTTAGCAGGTGTGCCAAGCACTTTTTCAAGCCTGTGTGCCCTATAGAGGGGCGATGGTCTCCAGAGCGTATATATATCCAGTATTTCCTGCGGGATATCGATATACTTCTCAGAGCTCATCTCCTGTTTGATAAGCTCTTTTGCGAATATCGGCTCAAGTTCCGAGGGTTTGATGGGTTCCCGGGTTGCAGGGTTAAGCGGGGGTGCAAGGGGTTCAGGGAAATCTGCAAGTATATTGTACCAACGAGTAGGCATCTCGTTTTCATCCAGTAATATTTTCGTGTGCTCCATGGTAGGCCTCAGGCAAATGTATTAAAATGTACAATGATGTGCATAACGGCAATTATATTTAGCACTTTTGGTTTTCCCCTCGATCCCTCGAAATGTGTAACTAATCGAAACAGTAAAATATACTGTATAAATAGTAACCTGCAAAATAGATCAGTCAAGATCTAAACGTTAGATGCTTATCTCACTAATACATCAGGTTGATCCGATGACGATACAAAGACCAAGAGGAACAAGGGATTTCCTTCCGCAAGACATGGCCCGCAGAAGACATCTGGAGAACCGGCTGAGGCAGGTAGTTGGCAGATGGGGTTATCATGAGGTAGTCACACCCACCTTTGAACACCTCGAACTTTTCACGTTGAAGTCAGGTGAAGGTGTGGTAGGTGAACTTTATAATTTCATGGACAAAGGAGAGCGTGAGATGACGCTGCGCCCTGAGCTCACGGCACCAGTGATGAGGATGTTCGTAAATGAAATGCAGGCATTGCCGCGTCCATTGAAACTGTTCTATTTCGAGAACTGTTTCAGATATGAGAGGCCTCAGAAAGGCAGGTTCAGAGAATTCTGGCAGTTCGGCGTGGAACTGATAGGTTCCGAAGGTCCGGATGCGGATGCAGAGGTCATAGCCCTGGCAACTGCCATGCTTGGAGTTGCAGGTATTAAGGGTGACCTGCATGTCGGCTATCTTGGGATCATCCGTCATGTGCTGAGTTCCCTGGAAGTTGAACAACAAGGTAAAATAATGCGTCTGGTGGACAAGAAAGATGATAAGGGACTGGACGATTACCTGGAGGAGATCAATGCACCTATAGACCTGCGCATGAAACTCCTTGGACTGATCTCCCTTACAGGCAGTGAAGCAGTTACCAAGGCCCGTGACCTGCTGGGTTCAATTCCTGAGCTGGATGCTTTCCAGCAGATACTTACTCTTTTAGATGCGTATGATATTGATCATACCATTGATTTCGGTATAGCCAGAGGTCTTGACTACTATACGGGCATGGTCTTTGAGGTATATGCCGAGGGTCTCGGTGCACAGAAGCAGGTATGTGGTGGCGGTTCGTATAAACTGATCCAGCTTTTTGGCGGAGGTGACGTTCCATCTACCGGTTTTGGTCTGGGTTTTGACAGGATCATGGAGATATATAACATTGAACCTGTATCTCAAAAGACGGTTGTAATGGTCACTACGGAAAGCACACGCATCAATGCGATCCCTGTGGCCTGCAAGCTAAGGGAGTATGTCCCTGTGTATCTCGATATCATGAACAGGAATTTCAAATCTCAGTTATCATATGCTAACAATATAGGTGCCCGTTATGCACTCATATTAGGTGACAGGGAAGTGGCCCAAGGTCTTTTTACTTTCAAAGATATGGAGAGCGGCAGTCAGGAATCCCTTACTCTTAATGAGATCATTTTGAAACTGACCGGTGAAATCCATTGAAGCCCTCAAGTAATTTGCATGCCCTGGTAGCTGACACAACTGCTGCGGTTTCCCTGCCCATGCGGTTTGTGGTAGCTTCCATTTTGCTGATGGCGACTATGGTCCTGTTGGCCACAGCAACTTCAGGTTTCCTGGCTCATATGAAAATGAGCGATCTTGAATCGCAGATATCCAGAATGGATGCCACGGCTTCAATCTTATATGCGGGTGGGCCGGGCAGCAACCTTACAGTGGAACTAGATATTCCCAGCGGATGTACAGTGGTCATGGGGTCCATAGCGGGATATGAAGCCGCATGGCCTCGCGATGCAAAGAACTACTTTATGGAATATGACGGAAAGTGTACCTTAAGAGAATCCAGGGCAGCCTATAGCAATGAGTTCATGGATGGTGTGTCTGTTTTTGGTTCAGGTACACACCGGGTATTCATGGAGACTACCGTTAACCCATCAGATGGGATGCTGTTTGTCAGGGTATATGAATTAAAGTGACAGAGAGTTTAGTCAATAGATCAAAATGAAGGTTATTTCAGGTTTTTTCCATGATGAAAGGGCATGGGTGGATTTTGTTCTTTCAAAAACAGCACTTATACTTGCAAGTGTGGTGGTCATTGCTGCTGTATATAATTTTGCGGTAAGCATGGAGGAAGTGAACCGCAAGAAAGAACTAGACCTGCTATCCACAGAATTATTAGCTTTTATTGATAAGGCTGGAAGCAGTCCTGCTGAAATGAAGATCGGCTATAGCTTCAATAAAGAACATCTTTCTCATTTTCAGGGACATCAGGCTGATATTCGTATCTCCGGCGAATATATTGTCATTAATGCTGATATTGATGGCAGGTCTATTATTTCTGCAAAAACTCCTGCTTTCAGAGTATATCCTTATTCGCCTTCGGTCCTGTACAATGATCTTAGATCAGAATATGGTTCGAACGGTAGTATAACAGAACCTGTACGTGCAGAACATACGGATATACTCGGGTATTTGACTTCCAGGACAAGGGAAGTAAGCTTTAATTCCAGTGAACAAGTATACATCCAAAAAACATTTATATATTTTACAGATAATATAAATGTGGAAAAGATAGGATATGTACTGGTTTATCAATGACGACAGGGCTATACTTGAACCGCAGAACGATATTTTCGCCACGGCATTATTAGTCTTGGGTTTTGTGGTTTTTGCTTGTGTGGTATCAAAAACATACATTGCTCATGAGGATAGTGCTTTTGCACTGGAGAATTATGGACAGGCTTCCCTTATTGCCCAGGGAATTGCTCATTCCCAGATGCTTCAGGGCAGCAGGCAGGATCTCATATCTGCTGAAAAGCTCGATAAGCTGAGTGGTCTGCAAGCTGATCCTCATACTTTGAGTTTGTTCTTCGATAGTTTCTCTCCAAATGTACATTTCCAGGTAGATATTTCAACGGAGAACGGTGAACATATCTGGCAGATCCGTAAACCTGCATCTTCATCTTCTCCCGTGGGACAGATAGCAGCTTCCATACCTGTCACACTGGAACTTAATCCGATGCAGCAGGTTCCCGGTACATTGACTGTGAAGCTGTTCAAAGATAGATGGAACAATTGATACGGAGATAAAGCAATGCAACTGAAAAACATAATTAGCAGGCAAATATTATCCGACAAAGAGGCCATTTCCTCGACCATTGATGTCATGTTCTTTCTGTTAATGGTGTCTCTTTCGGCAGTAGTGCTGATGCCGGTTCTACTTTCTTCAGGGCACAATGCGGCAGTTCAGGATGTTGCAGCATACAGGTTCGATGAACAGTTGCTTCGATCTCTTCTGGATAGCAGAGTGGAAGGTTTTGAATATATGGTGGTACCATCCTCTATGTCTTGCATAGTTGATATTCTTCCTGAAAATTCAATGTCTATCTGTCAAAGCAATGATCTGTTTGCAAAGGAACATGCATCCAGGACGTTTGCTGATCTGATCTCTGAAGGCATGCTGTTTTCACTGCGTACTGAAGAGAACGGAACATACTGTTATCTGCACCCGTTCAGTTCTGGATATTCAGAAGCTACAGAACGCATAGTTGAAGAATATCTGGACAGAAGGATAGGTGGCAGGTACAATTACAGGTTAGAGGCTAACTGGCAACCGGTTCCCGGATGTGGACCTTCAGGTCAGCTTGTTGTGGGTGCCATTCCTCCCGACATATCCTTCAGGCAGAGTGCGTTAATCTCTGTGCCATATAATTATGCTGTAAGTTTAGCAGATATATCATCTCCTGCGGGTGACCTTAAATTTGGTCGTGCAGTCAACTCCTCACAAAAGGAGCAGGAATTATGTTCCATGTTCAATGAGTGCATATCCCAGGCAGCCTCCGGTTCTTCGGCATCAATTGTCGGCATATACTATCCGGAAGAATATCTTGAACGGATAAGCAGTGGACAGGCAAACATGGCAGCAATAGGAGATTCTTTGATGGGCTCTCCTTTTTATGAGGGGAATATTGAAAGGACTATAGCTATTGGTATACTGGGCAATGCTGTAAAAGTGACGGACAATATGTGCTCTTATTCAACGGACAATGTCACAAATCTTACCGAAGATAATATTTCATTGGTCGGGAACCAGCTCAGGCAGGAGCATACAAATGATGTATATACTTATCTTTCAGGCGCAATGTCTGAGGAAATCAACAGTACGGTGCAGGCTATGATGCAAACGAATGACAGCATCACTCTGCTTAAGCTCAGGGACAGGCAAATCAGATCTATTCTTATGCATGCGAGACCACCGGCAGCTGAGGTCACCCTTGTGGTATGGTAAAGTCCCTATCACAAATTTTATATGCTATGCTGTTTCATTTACCTCGCCTCGCCAAGGACAATTATCGGCTATGTCTCCATAACGTTCAAGATAGCCTTTAGTGAAATCAACAAAATTTACATAATTTAGATCAAATACTCTCTATTTACTATTATAAGGAGGAATTCAATGGCAAAAATGCATACCCGGAGAAAAGGTCAATCCGGTTCTAAAAGGCCAATGCGCTCTGAAGCCCCTGCCTGGTGCACCATGGGCACAGACGAGATTACAAAAGTTGTGCTGGAAATGTGGAAGCAGGGAATGAGCACAAGTCTTATCGGCATGGTCCTCAGGGACAAATATGGAATGCCAGATGTGAAGCTCGCTACTGGAAAGAAGATCACGGCCATCCTCAAGGAAAATGATCAGAAACCGCCAGTTCCAGAAGATCTGTACAATCTCATTGTAAAAGCAATAGGTCTGAGAAAGCATGTGGTTCACAATCATTCGGACAACCACAACATCCGTTCCTTGCACAATATCGAATCCAAGATCAGAAGGCTTGTAAAATACTATCAGGCTAACAAAGTGCTTCCAGTTGACTGGAAATACAAGCCCGAAACTGCAGAAATGCTTATTACAAGATAAAGGGGTACGTCTTCCGATAGGTTGTAGCCTGTCGGTACTTTATTTTTTTATTTTTGCTTATTCAGGACAAGGAATTACTTTTTTTTGTTCTCTGTTTTTTTTGGAATGGCGATAGTAGCATCACAATCTAAATATATTTTCAATACGCCAAAAATATAAAATCTATAATATAAAGACAAAGGTAAAATATAAATTGTTATAGTGCTCACTATAAGGCATGAAAGCGGTCATTCTTGCAGCGGGAGAAGGCCTCAGATGCCGTCCCCTAACGCTTACCCGTTCAAAGGTAATGCTGCCTGTTGCTGACAGGCCGATTCTTGAACACGTTATCCGTTCCCTTGAACAAAATAACATCAAGGACATCCTACTGATAGTTGGTTATGAGAAAGAGCGCATAATGAACTACTTCAAAGATGGTGTGGATTTCGGGGTAAACATCCGGTATGTTGAGCAAAAGACACAACTTGGTACAGCACATGCGATAGAACAGGCCAGGAGTGAACTTGCCGGCGAACATGAGTTCCTTGCTCTGAACGGCGATAACTTCATAGAGCCCAAAGTGATCAGTGATCTGATCAAATCAAAACGTGGAGACGTAACTATACTTGCCGTCAAGACCGAACATGTGAGCGGATATGGGGTTATCAGGGCAGAAGGGCCCAAGGTATTGGAGATTTTGGAAAATCCCGTTTCTGAAGTCAGTCACTTGGTAAATACCGGAATATATTATTTCAGTTCCAAGATATTTGATTTTATAGGACAAACTCCTCTCTCTCCGAAGGGTGAGTATGCGATCACTGATACGCTCCAGAAGATGATCGAGAATGGCCACGAAGTATCGATGGCTACGACAAGATCCTGGTGGCTGGACGCAGTATATGCATGGGACCTTCTGAGACTTAATTCTGTTACCCTTGGGAAGATCGAAAGGAAAGTCGCATCCACTGCGGTGGAAGATGGAGCCCACATTAAAGGAAACGTATCAATAGGTAAGAATACTATCATCAGATCCGGATGCTATATTGTAGGACCTGTTATGATAGGGGATAACTGTGATGTCGGGCCCAATGCTGTTATATTACCATCCACATCCATAGGCAATAATGTATCCGTGGGTGCTTTTACAAATATCCGTAACAGTATAATAATGAACGATGTACGCATTGGTTCCCACGGCTATGTATCCGATTCTGTCATTGGAAGTAATTGTCACGTCGGCCCATATTTCATTACAGAGACGGGAAGTAACCTGAACATCATATTGAACGAGGAGCTGCATCAGGCAGAGAAACTGGGCACTGTCGTTGGTGATGACACTGATGTTGGTCACCGGGTCCTTGTAAAAGCCGGTATCATGATATCCATCAACTGTCGTATCGGATCAGGTAATATAGTGGATAAGGCGCTGCACAGGGGTACCCTGGTGCTCTGAGGTGATGATGATGTGTGGTATAGTAGGATACATAGGTACTGAGAATGCTGTTGATATCATCATCAGTTCCCTCAAGAAACTGGAATACAGAGGTTATGATTCTGCAGGGGTCACCATTTTCAATGGAAACCTGGAAACATACAAGACCGTAGGCAAGATATCCGAGCTGGAAAAAATAATTCCGGCAGGTTTCACAGGGCATATTGGAATAGGTCATACTCGCTGGGCTACTCACGGAAAGCCCGAGACCAGGAATGCCCATCCCCATCTTTCATCGAATATTGCAGTAGTGCATAATGGTATCATTGAGAACTATATGCACCTTAAGGAAAAGCTGATGCAGCAAGGCTATGAGTTCTCATCGGATACAGATACTGAGGTCATAGCACATCTGCTGCATAAAACAATGAAAAATGAAAAAACATACAGCTTACTGGATGCTGTACGCCATATAATGACCGAGATAGAGGGTTCGTATGCAATTGCAGTGCTGTGCACTGATGAGCCGGACCATATAGTGCTTGCCCGTAAGGACAGTCCTCTTGTCATTGGTCTTGGTAATAATGGTTATTTTGCGGCATCAGATGTAACTGCATTTCTCAGATATACAAAAAATGCTGTATATGTCAATGATAAGGAGCTTGTGCTAATTAGTCCCACAGGTGTGGAATTCTACAATAACGATGGACAAAGGATAGAAAAGAAAGTTGACATCATTGAGTGGAATGAAGAAGCTGCTGAAAAAGCGGGTTATGAACATTTCATGCTCAAAGAAATACATGAACAGCCCATTTCTATCCAGGATACGTATGCAGGTAAGATCTCTGAACTGGAAGGCAGGGTCATACTCGAAGAACTGAAGATGGATGAGGACCAGCTGAGGAATCTGCAAAGGGTGACCATAATTGCCTGTGGAACATCATGGAATGCCGGTTGTGTTGGAAAATATCTGTTCGAGAACCTTGCCGGGATACACACTGATGTTGAGACCGCTTCGGAGTTCAGATACGGTGATCCGATACTTTGTGGTCAGGTATTGACTCTCGCTATAACGCAGTCAGGAGAAACAGCTGACACACTTGCAGCTATCAGGAGTTCAAGGTCATATGGATGTAAGGCGGTTGCCATAACCAATGTAGTGGGTAGTACTATTACCAGGGAAACGGATAGTGTGCTTTTCACACACGCTGGTCCGGAAATAGGAGTTGCTGCCACGAAAACATTCACAGCCCAACTTATAATGCTCTATCTGATGGCTATCCACATAGGAACGGTCAGAGGCCGGTTAACTCCTGAAACTTCCAGAGATATATTGGTTGGCATCAAGCAATTGCCAGGCCAGGTACAAAAGATCCTCAACAATAAAGATGCAATAAAGAAATGTGCTGAACACTATGCAAAGGTACAGGACTATTTCTTCATAGGCAGGCATTTGAACTATCCGGTTTCACTGGAGGGTGCCCTGAAACTCAAAGAGATCTCATATATACATGCTGAAGGATATGCGGCGGGTGAGCTTAAACACGGTCCTCTGGCACTTATCAGCAGTGCAACGCCTGTAGTGGCCATTGCTACAAAAGGGCATACATATGATAAAGTACTGAGCAATATCAAGGAAGTTAAGGCAAGAAGTGCCGAAGTAATAGCTGTTGCCAACCAAAGCGACACTGAGATTACTAAATACGTTGATATGGTGCTAAGGATACCTGATTGTCATGAACTGTTATCCCCGGTGCTTTCATCGGTAGTGTTGCAGTTGCTTGCATATTACACAGCCCTTGCAAGGGATTGCTCTATAGATAAGCCCAGGAACCTTGCGAAAAGCGTTACAGTAGAATGATCTTAAGAGGTTAGAATTATGAAATTGTTTGGTTCTTCCGGTATTAGAGGTCTTGCCAATAAAGAAATTACAGTTGATCTTGCCCTTAAAGTGGGATTAGCTCTTGGCAGGTCCAATAAGTCTGCAGTCATTGGAAGGGATCCGAGGGTATCCAGTGAAATGATCGAATATGCACTGGTCTCGGGACTTGTGTCAGCTGGTTGTAATGTTGTTAAGATCGGTGTTGTCACAACTCCCACACTTGCTTACGCTGCAAGAAAATACGATTGTGGGGTAATGATCACTGCTTCCCATAATCCTGCTCCTTATGTGGGCATCAAGTTATGGAATCCCGATGGCATGGCATTCGATTCTGCACAGCAGGAAGAGATAGAACGCATCATCGGGCAGCAAGATTTCGTGGCTGTGGCATGGAACGAAATAGGGGACATTACATCAGACAGTTCTGCCATAAAAGATCATGCTGAACTTATCCTGAGTAATGTGAAGCCGGTCAAGATGAGAGTTGTCGTTGATTGCGGCTGTGCTGCAGGTAGCACCATCACTCCTTTCCTGTTACGGGAAATGGGGTGCGAGGTCATCACTCTTAATGCACAGCTCGACGGACACTTCCCTGCACGCAATCCGGAACCAATTGAGGAAAATCTGTGGATGCTCAAAAAGGCTGTAAAAGAATTCGGTGCACGTGTCGGAATTGCCCACGACGGCGATGCTGACAGGATGATGGCAGTGGATGAGAACGGAGAGTTCGTATCGGGAGATGAAATGCTTGCTATCTTTGCATTGCGTGAATGCAAAGATTCAGGAAAGCTTGTGGTGCCTGTAGATACTTCTATGATGGTGGCTGATTCCTTACCCCTTTCAGAAGTGGTTTATACGCGTGTAGGTGATGTCTATGTGGCCGAGGAGCTCAAGAAAGTAGGTGCAGAGTTTGGTGGAGAACCTTCGGGAAGCTGGATATTCCCAAGAGTATCATATTGTCCCGATGGTATTCTTGCAGCTGCGCTTCTTGTCGAAATGGTGCAGGAAACTTCACTGGCAAAAATGCGTGCGGTACTTCCTAAATATCCTACTAAGAGAGGTACTCTTCCCTGCGATAACATGGAAAAGGAAAGAGTGATGAAGGCCATTGCTACAAAAATGAAGCAAATGGGCAAGGTTACCGATATAGATGGTGTACGTGTGGAAATGAAGGACGGCTGGGTGCTTATCAGGCCCTCGGGCACAGAACCAAAGATAAGGATAACAGCTGAGTCCCGTGAAAATGTGGAAGAGCTCTATGCAATGGCTGAGAAGATAGTGCGGGAGAATCTTTGATGAAGGCAGTGATACTTGCAGCCGGTGAAGGAACAAGGATGCGCCCGCTGACCGCTGCCCGGCCAAAGGTCATGTTGCCTCTGGCCAACAGGCCCATGCTCGAACATGTAATGGAGGCCTGTATCCAGGTAGGTATAAAGGATTTTGTGATGGTCACAGGTTACAGGGAAGAGACCATTAAGGCCTATTTCGGTGATGGAAAAAGATGGGGGATCCATATTGATTATGTCACTCAGGAAAAGCAGCTTGGTACTGCTCATGCAATAGGTTGTGCCCGGGAATACGTGAATGGGCGATTTGTTCAGTTGAACGGCGACATGCTTGTAGATCCTGTGCATCTTGGAAAGCTCATAAAGCACAACGAGGCTGCTGTCATCAGTGTGAAGGCTGTTGAGAACCCTTCGGAGTTCGGTGTGATCGTTACGGAAGGCGATAAGGTCAGCCGTATCATAGAAAAACCCCTTGATCCCCCTACTAACACTGTTAATGCAGGAATTTACCTCTTTGATACTACTATCTTTGAATATATTGACCGGACCCAGCCATCTCCACGTAACGAATATGAAATAACCGATTCTATGCAGATGATGGTGAACGATGGCATACATGTGGGTTTTGAACCTCTTACCAATGTCTGGCTGGATGTGGGCAGGCCTTGGGATATGCTGGATGCCAACAAAGCAATGCTTGAAAAGCTCAAACCCAGCTGTGAAGGTACTGTGGAACCTCTGGCCACTTTGCATGGCGATGTGGTAATAGGTGAAGGTACGATCGTGCGTAATGGTGCGTATATAATCGGTCCTGTGGTCATCGGTAAGAATTGCGATATCGGCCCCAATTGTTTTATCCGACCCTCAACTTCCATTGGTAACAATGTGCATATTGGCAATGGTGTTGAGGTGAAGAACTGTGTCATCATGGATGGGACCAAGATCGGACACCTTACATACATTGGTGACAGTGTGGTAGGATTCGGTTGCAATTTCGGTGCAGGTACAAAGGTTGCGAATCTTCGCCATGACGGCAAGACCATTAAGTCCGTTATCAAAGGTAAGAGGGTGGACACAGGTCGCAGAAAGCTTGGTGTCATAATGGGGGATGATGTCCATACCGGTATAAACACCAGTATTAATGTAGGTGTTGTTATTGAGAACGGCAGTGGCACCAAACCCGGTGAAGTCCTTATGCAGTGATGGTGATGCAGATGACCTCTGAAAGCACAGCGATGAGCAGGCTCAAAGAGCTTGCAGCAAAAGCTGCCGACGTGATATCTGCACATAGGTACGTGCGTCTCATATGCCACAATGATGCTGATGGGCTTACTTCGGCAGGCATAATGTGCAGAGCTCTTATGAGGAAAAGCATACGTTTCCATGCCACTATCGAAAGCAGGCTGGCACAGGATACCATTGATACCATAAAGAACAGCGTTTCTGCGGGAGACCTGGTCATATTTTGTGATATGGGCAGTGGGCAGGCAGAGCTTATCAGGCAGATCGAGAATGATGTGATTGTTATTGATCATCATACGCCTGTGGGTGATTCTCCTGCAAAGGTAGCCGTTAATCCGCATTATACAGGCATTGATGGAGCTATATATCTCTCTGCTTCAGGTACTACATATCTGGTGGCAAAGGAGATGGATCCGGACAATGTAGATCTGGCGGGACTGGCAATTGCGGGCGCTGTTGGTGATAAACAGCTCTTTGAAAATGCAAATCTGCACATACTTGAGGAGGCCACACAGGCAGGTGTGGTTTCTGTCAAAAAAGGTCTGAAGGTGGGAGATGGTGATATCGCGGATGTGCTGGAGTATACGCCTGAGCCTTATCTGGATATCACGGGTGATCGGAAGAAGATACATGATTTCCTTGCTATCCTTGGAGTGAAGGGAACATTAAGTGAGATGTCTCAGGGTGATCTCAAGAAGCTCACCTCTTCTATCGCGCTCAAGCTTGCAAAGCATGCAAGCCCGGAGGCAGTGGATGCAGCTATAGGGGATGTGTACTATCTTGAAAAAGAGCTTGTAAAGAATGTCTATGACTTTGTTGGCATACTCAATACATGTGGTAAGCTTGAAAAAGCTGGTCTGGCCCTGTCAATGTGCATGCAGGATGCATCTGTTATAGAGGAAGGACGCCAGCTGGCAGTTGAATACCAGAGGTCCATAGTTGCCAACATAAAGGAGGCAGAAAGTATGTTTAAGCAAGGGAAGAATATCTGGTATATGATAGCTAAAGACATGGATAACACGGGAATGATAAGCAGTACTGTGGTAAGATATATGCATCCCGAGAAACCCTGTATTGCAACCAATGAAGTAGAGGGCATTGTCAAAGTCTCAGGCCGGGGTACACGGGCCTTGATAGGTAAAGGGCTTGACCTTGCTTATGCTATGAGAGAAGGGGCCATGGCCGTAGGTGGCCAGGGCGGTGGTCATAATATCGCATCCGGGGCTTCCATTCCACCGGGAAAGGTGCAGGAGTTCATTGATATCGTTGACGGGATAGTGGGACAGCAACTGGGTGAGGATTTAGGCGGCAAAAGATGAGGATACGAACTACTATAACTATGAAAAGTCCACAGGCTTCGCAGATCGCAGAGAAAGTAGCTTTTTCCCTTGCTCCGGATAACCTTTCCGGTATGGGCACAGAAGTTGCTGAAGGCCTGGCAACGATTAGTTTTAGTACTGAAAAGGTCACAACTCTCATTGCCACTATGGATGACCTGCTCATGAATGCCAGGATAGCAGAGGAAGTGCTCGAGAAGGTGGACAAATGACCTTAAAAAATAATTCATTCTTTAACGTTTATTTTTAATCATTTTTATTTCATTTTACCGGATCCATTTCAACCACTTTTGCCGTGAGAGCATTCTTTTTCACGGATTCTATTCCTTTAAGGCAGCCAGCTTTGCTGGCATAGACCTGGCCTGTGGCTATGATCTCGCCGTTCCTTGCTCTCAATCTGAAACTGTATTTTCCGGTGTTATCGGTAAATACTTCGAACTTTGATATCTCCTCACCTCCTCATTTTACAATTAATGATCTCAGCTAAAGCTATCGCTCTGATACTACTCAAATACTATCAATTATCATCGACAGCAGGTATAGTTGAGGTGCCCTCCTCCTAAAGCACTTCTTACCTCAAAAAAAGGTGATCCCCATCTTATAAAAAAGTTCCTTTTAAGGGATACAAATGCATTGAAAAGCTGGAAACCTTAGTGTATTCTCTGCCAGAGGTCTTTATTCCTGTCTATCATCTCTTTCTGCTGTTCCATGAGGGAACGCCGGTAAAGCAGAGCTGCAGGATGATATAGCTTTATAAGGCGTTTGCCCTCCGTAGTGATCACTGCTTTGCCCCAATCCACGGGGGACACGCAAAATGCCTGTTCTGCCGTGTTGCCCAGCAGTATTATCACCTCAGGATCAAGTATCTCTATCTGAGCAAGCAGAAAAGGTCTGCATGTCCGAAGCTCGTTCTGTGTTGGTTTTCTATTGTTCGGAGGTCGGCATTTGACCGTGTTGATTATGGCATATTCATTTTTTTGAAGGGCCATATAAGTGATAAGTTCGTCCAGGACTTTTCCTGCTCTCCCGCAGAAGGGAATGCCAGCTTCATCTTCGTTCTTTCCGGGAGCTTCCCCTATAAAAAGCACTTTTGGCCTTTCAGAACCTCTCATTATCACTTTGTTAGTGATATTTTCATGTAACTGGCACATTTTACATTCCAGTATGTTCTCTGTTATTCCCTTTAGTCCCAATTTGACCAGTTCACCGGGGATCATAGTAGTTGTATTACAGTCGGTGCTCATTTTTAGTTACCATTTTTTAATTACTTTTTGTCCTTAGATCTTCCATGAAATGTATCTGTGAGGTGATGAATGAGTTATATGGGACATCTATGAAATATTCTTTTGCACGCTGCACTACTGCACCATTCAGGAACTCGATCTCTGTTCTCTTACTGGCTGCAAGGTCCTGCAGCATGGAAGAATGATGTGCCCGTGTGTTTGGTAACTGGTATTCTTTCAGGTATCTCAGATATTCGATGGCATTATCCCAGGGTAACCGGACTTTTTCAACAGCCGTGATCCTGAAAGCTTCGTGTATCATTCCTTCGATTATACTCCAGGCATGTGGATTCTCTAATTTGCCATAGGGAACACCCATTATAGCGCCAAGCGGGTTCAATGCACAGTTGTAAAGGACCTTGGACCAGAGTGCTCCTTTTATATTATCTGTGGTAAATACGGGGACACCAGCTTGTTGCAATACCTCTGCAAGCTTTTGTACGCTATCATCCATGCCTGAAGGGAACCTGCCAAGCTGCATAGGGCCACTTTCCACGGATACATGAACACTGGCATCACCGGTCCATTCAAAACCTGTGATAATAGTGCCGCCTATAACATGATCTGTGTATTCTGAGATTATCTCTTCGTTCCCTATGCCATTCTGAAGGCTTATTACTTCATTTCCCTCTATCACATCAGCGAACTGCTCACAAATGGATCTGGTGGCAGTGGACTTGGAACTTATGAATATGTAATCATATTTCCCGTTCTCAGGTATGTCTTCACTGCAACTGAAAAAGCTGGTTTCTTCTCCCCAGATACCGGTCATTTTGAAACCTTCGGCCCTGATAGTATCAGCATGCTTTTGTCTGCACACGGCATGCACATCAGAGACCTTAGAAAGACGGGCTGCAAGGGACAGGCCTACAGCACCTGCGCCTAATATCAATATATCCATTTATATCATCACACTTCAAGGCATAATCCTGTTAGATGGAAACAATAGGGTATGCACTAAGAACGGATATGAAATAAATTTTTTGCTCAACTTTCTTCCTTTCTGAAAGAATGGGCCATAGATCCGGAATGGCTGATCAGTTTGAATATCCGGCCTATTGGCTTCTGATGGAAAATTAATAAAGGATGTAAGCCTTTTTCCATAATGAAAAGCTTACCTACTATGCCGGCTCTTCATTCACTATTACCGAGGAATAAATAAATGGAATTGCATTTTACATTGAAAGTTTCTCTCCGGGCGAGTTCGGATGTCACTCCTGCTCGTGATATGATCGGGGAGTATTTGGAAGAGGCAAACAGGACCATACTCGTCAAGGGTGCTTCCGATGGTTACGGGGCGCAGGTCGTAGAATGGGGTATTAGCGACAACAAGATCGAATTGCTGATCGAATCCGGGAGATATGTACGCGCTCATGATGCGCTCATGCGCATACGCAAGCCCTTGGCAGCAAAATTGGGAAAGGACTTCCGTATTGGTCTTAGGGCGATCGAGGTGGAGTCATTTATTATCACCATGCCGGCAGAAAAGCCTTTAAAACAATTAAAGATCCCCTATGTGAAGTCCATAGAGTATGAGAATGGTGCAATAAAACTGTTTCTGGATGTGGGAGAATCTGAGATCGAGAACAGGGTACCGGACAGGATACTCACTTTGATGGAGGACAAGATCCAACAGCAGTCCTACGGGGGCAAGGCCGAGCATTGGCAAATACTATGGCAGAGCGAAAAGAAAGAACATAAGTTCTTCGAGGATCCCACGCAGGCAATGGTAAAAGAAGGCTGGGTCAAGAGAGGTGCAAGCCGAGGCCAGTGGATACATGGACCACAGTCCACGCAGATGTTCCGGACCTTTGAGAAAATAGTGCTCGAGGAACTTTTGGGTCCATTGGGTTACAGGGAGATGATCTTTCCCAAGCTGGTGCCCTGGGAGGTGTGGCAGAAGTCGGGCCATGCAAAAGGTGTCTATCCGGAGATCTACTATGTATGCCCGCCCAAGACCAGGGACCCGGAGTACTGGGAAGAGGTCAGTGATTATTATAAGGTTACCCACGAGGTTCCCACGGCTCTTATAAAAGAGAAGATCGGTGAGCCTATAGGTGGAATGTGCTATGCACAGTGTCCTCCTTTCTGGGTATACTTGCAGGGTGAGACCATACCTACGGATGAGTTCCCTATCAAGGTATTTGACAGGTCGGGTACTTCTCACAGATATGAGAGCGGTGGTATCCATGGCATGGAGCGTGTGGACGAGTTCCACAGGATAGAGATCGTATGGCTTGGAACCAAGGAGCAGGTCCTGGACTGTGCCAAGGAGCTGCATGAGAGGTATATGCACATATTTAATGAGATTCTGGAGCTGGAATGGAGAAAGGCCTGGGTGACTCCATGGTTCATGGCTCAGGAGGGCCTGACAGGCGTATCTGCACAGAGTGAGGCAGGTACCACTGATTACGAAGCTGTTCTACCCTATCGGGGAGAGAACGGGGAATGGCTGGAGTTCCAGAATGTGAGTGTCAATGGGACCAAGTATCCGGCTGGTTTTAATGTCAAGTGCCAGTCCGGTGAGGAGCTTTGGTCCGGTTGTTCGGGCGTAGGTCTGGAAAGATGGTCTTCTGCTTTCTTTGCTCAGAAAGGTCTTGATCCGACTAACTGGCCTGAAAGATTCGCAAAGCGTGCCGGAAAAGTGTCAAAGGGTATACGCTTCCTGTAAATCTAACTTATCGGTCAGTCTGCTGACCGATTTCTTTATATAGGGACATGTCTAGTATACAGAGCCACTAATCAGGATCTATTCTATGTTATCGTTCTAAGGAACGAATGCACAGTGAACAGATACATTATTCATATCATCTATCATAAGAATTCACATTGATCGGAGGAATTACTTGGCAAGAAAAGTACAGAAAAAATTAGACAAATGGAAGTCAAAATCCTGGTATAACATTGAAACACCTGAGTTCATAGGCAGGAACAATATCGGCACCACTCTGGCAGAAGAACCTGAACAGCTTATCGGCCGCATTGTGGAAGCCACGGTCGGTGACCTCACTAACGATTTCTCTAAGCACAATACTAAGCTCAAGTTCAGGATCAACGATATCAATGGGGATGTTGCACAAACCCGTTTCATCGGACACGAGATAACTACCGATTATCTGCGTTCCATTGTCAAGAGGCAGACCTCCAGGATAGATACTAACCTTAAGGTCACTACCAAGGATGGCTATATTGTCAGAGTGAAACCCATTTGTTTCACTGTCAAGAGGGCAAGGACCAGCCAGATCGAGGGCATCCGTCAGGTAATGGACAGCACTGTGAAGGAAAGGGCAATCGAACTTAACTTCGAGCAGTTTGTGGAAGAAGCCATCATGGGCAAGCTCTCTGCTACTATTTACAGGAATGCAAAGAACATTTATCCACTCAGAAGAGTAGAGATCAGGAAAACAGAGGTCGAAGGCATACCTGCCGCATGACCCTGTTCCAATACTTTTTCTTTCGGGCTTGAGTCACAATGGCACAAGCCGTAACTTGTTTTTCATTTTTGCTTATTTGACAAGATTTATATTATATAGTTATTTATTCTGCATCCCGGGCAGAAGTATTGTACTCTTCCCGGATGAGTTCCATCATCTCTTTATTTGCATCGATTACAAAGGCGCCTATATAACCACAATGTTTGCAGTGGTACAAGCCCTCCACTCCTCCTGCCTCAAAATATAGCTCAGTGCTGCCGCAGATCGGACATACTTCAATGAGTTCTTCGTCTGGCTGAATATCCTCAATGAACTCTTCCATTTCCGCTTCTTCTTCGTTCATCTTATCGCATCCTTCTCATATCCTCAACATCTGTCATTCCCATAGATTAAAGACGGTCAGTGTTCTATATTTACATTCCTCTACACTGGATGCAGAACATCGAGATTTTCAGGATAGGGGTAAAATAGTGTTTGATCCGTCAGGTAATCTACATGGAACTCCACGATCCAGGGAATCATGGCCTTCCTTAATTCCCATAAGGTTAGAGTGCCTTTGCGGTATGCTTCAATGCAGTCGAGCAGATACTGCCTTTTGTCTGATCCCAGCCTGTGGGAAAAATATCCCAAAGCATGCATGAACGCATTGGTGAAATTAGATCTCGAAGGTGGAACTGAGGTCATTCCCTGTAGTGTATTCACGTAAGCTGTTACATTTTCAGTAAAAGACCGGTGTTTGTGGTCAGCCAGGATCCTTCCCAAAACTTTCAATTGCCTCTGATCGTACGCCATGAGAAGCAGTTTGTTGCGGGTCTGGAAGTCCATCAGTTCCTGTATTGAACTATGGTGTAGTCTCAGGTCGGCCTGTATGAAGAGGCTTGTAAGAAAATGCTCTCTTATCCTTTTGTCCATAAGAGACGCTTCATCTGCATAAGTCAAGTTTGCGAACCGATCCAGTATTCCCTTTGCCAGGAACCCAGTACCATGTCTGTGCACCGGATCCTGTGCTTCAGCAGAAGAGAACACTTTTGTTGTTCTGAACCCGCATGAAGGTGACTTTGATTTGAGAATGGATCCATCAACATCCGGTAAATTATCCAGAAAATCGCTGACAAAAACCTGCATCCTATTTGTAATGTCCTGGCCGGTGGATGGCTGTACAAGTCTCATTGTTTCTCTATGGACCAATCGAATAGGATCTCGCGGTACTCCCAATCCGATCTCGCATTCAGGACATACTGTTATAAACTCTACAAAGGGTCGCAGATCCTTTACAATATCATATGGAACCATTTGTCCATCATATCTGCAGTGTTCAAACCCTAAGCATTTGCTTATGATCACTATAGGGTGAGGAAATGTATGAATGCTCAGACCTCCTTTAAAGGATGAGGAGAAAGCAGTATTTATAGGTGATCCGGATGGTATCAAAACGGTTTCAATATTAAGATGAACTTTGCATTCTCTTTTTTTCACAGCTGCTGCTGATGCAGCTTTTAGTGGTGGTGCTTCTTGAAATTTAGTAAGTGTGAGAAAGATCGGACCAAAAAACGTATCATCTGTTTTAAACAACTATTATTGATGCTTATGTCAGATGATCCTCTAAAAGATAGTAGAAAAGAGTGGATAGAAAACATAAAAAAAGAAAAGGGTAT
This sequence comes from Methanomethylovorans sp., assembly GCF_041305605.1. Classification (GTDB taxonomy): domain Archaea; phylum Halobacteriota; class Methanosarcinia; order Methanosarcinales; family Methanosarcinaceae; genus Methanomethylovorans. Next base: position 9,745 of record NZ_JBFYLB010000170.1, on the reverse strand, counting down.
AGTACGAAATCCCACTGAAGATCATGATATTGGTCTGAAAACACTTCAGAACCCTGTAAGAAGGAAGATCTTATCCTTCGTTTCTGAAGCTGATAAGACCATTGAAGATATACAAGAGCACTTCAGGTTTGACAGGATGCAGGCTAAATTCCACCTCGATATGCTTGAGAATGCGCTTTATGTTGAAAGAACGGATGAAAATGGAACTGCAATGTATCATCTTTCGCCGAGAGCGGAGGCTTATTTTGAGAATGTGAAGGCTGGTAACGATGGTAGACGGAGCTGATCGGGTATTCCCTAACAACAGTGTCTGGTAATTAGCACACTGCCAGAATAAAGAATTATACTAAAGTTATCGAAAGATAGTATTGAATAGATATATGGCTCAACTTCATGTTTTCATCCTTGAAGTATATGTTAAACATACTTATTTAGTAAAACGTAGCAAATAACACATATGTTTTTATAGGTATGTATTCATCTGTAGATGTACCGACAAAAATTGAGCAAAAGTTGACGGAATGTCTGGTCGGATTGCATTCCGTCCAATCACCTGGCAATATAACTATTTTATTTAGCAGGTTAATATATTAGTAATAGGGTATATACTGTTAATAGGGGCAAATTCTATCTTTTAAAGTATCACTCAAAGAGTATTTATTCATCTAATAAGTGAAACTGTTGATAAGATAAAGAGGTGTTCAATAGTGCATACGATTTTCGCTGACAGGATGCAGATCACACGTAAGTCCTTCATCAGGGAAATACTGAAAGTTACCCAGCAGCCGGAAGTAATATCTTTCGCCGGCGGGCTTCCTAACCCTGGTCTTTTCCCTGTGGAAGAAATCGCATCAGCCTCCACAAAGGTTCTGTCAGACGACGGAAGAACTGTTCTTCAATACAGTACGACAGAAGGATATTTGCCTTTACGTGAGTTCATTGCACAAAGGTATCTCAAAAAGAACGGATTAACGATAGATCCCGGTGAGATCCTGATCACTAACGGCTCACAGCAAAGCATTGACCTTATCGGAAAGATCTTTTTGAACAAAGGTGACAGGGTCGTTGTTGAGAAACCCGGTTACCTCGGGGCGATCCAGGCATTCTCTATCTTTGAAGTCGAATTTGATGCCGTTCCTCTTCTTGAAGATGGTGTAGACACAGAGTTGCTGGACAGGACATTGAGTGAAAACAGTGCAAAGTTATTCTATACTGTTCCCACTTTCCAGAATCCATCCGGAATAACCTACTCTAAGCAAAGGAGAAAAGATGTTGCCAATATTCTCAAAAAACATAATGTTGTTTGTGTTGAGGACAATGCATATGGTGAATTGAGATTTACAGGAGAGGATCTTCCTGCCATCAGGAACTATTCCGATAATACGATCCTTATGGGCTCTTTCTCAAAGATCATTGCTCCGGGGCTTAGAATGGGATGGATATGTGCCAGAAAGGAAATAATGGAAAAACTGCTTGTAGCAAAACAGGCTGCTGATCTTCATTCTAATCATCTCTCTCAGAGGATCATCTATCAGTATCTATTAGATAATGATATCGATGAACATATTGTAAAAATAAAGGATGCGTATGGAGAGCGCCGGGATCTGATGGTAAGTATGATGGCTGAACACTTTCCGGAAGGTGTCAGGTATACAAAACCGGAAGGTGGAATGTTTGTGTGGGTAACACTGCCCCAAAGTGTCTCATCGCTTGACCTGTTCGAGCTTGCAATAGAAGAGAATGTTGCCTTTGTTCCTGGTAATCCTTTTTACACTGATGATACCAGTGGTAGTAACACTTTAAGATTGAATTTCTCCAATTCAGAGCACGAGCAGATAGAAGAAGGAATAAAACGGCTGGCCGTGTGCCTGAAAAAACTCATGAAAGACCCTAAGGTAGCAGATCTTCAGAATAATCCCTGAGGTCCTTTTTTCTTCTTGATTTGTGTAAGGGTCAATAAATAGATGCCATCTTTATTGAAGCATTTACTTTCAGATGGTATTGATTATTTTGAAACCACCTGACTGTTTTGCGCATATTTTTCTGTGTTCTTCTTCATCTTTTATGAGACCTTTTATATCCTGGATGAACTCTTTCCTGTTCATATCATCAGGAAACAGATCTTTGATCACCGCTGGGTCTGCATTCAAAATATCTATATAAGCATCACGTGCAAGTATCTCATATTGCATTATTTCATGGAATACTCTTGTGGGCGCCATTCCACTAAAATTGAAGATCTTTACCGGAAGCCCGGCTGGAACAGTCACAGGAACAGGTATATCTGCTCTTGCGAGCCACTTTTGTAATATGTTCCAATGTTTGTCTGAGTCATGAGAGAGCTGTTCTAAAGCTTCGACGTTCTCTCCCATAAACTGAATACGTGCTTCCCATGTCACAAGCTGTTCCATCTCGGATTCGATCCAGTACATGCGTCTAAGGAGGGCCACAAGCACATCCTTGTCCATAATAGTTGCCATGGTATGATCACCAGAACAATTGTTTATATGGATATTTATATTAATCGCATGTTAATATATCCTTCCCACTCCATCAAGTATAAATAATATCCAGGTATTACTCCAAGAGCATCTAAAGAATATGAGGGATCTATCATCAGCGCAATTGCTTTGTTAAGTAGTGGATTGGATTCTGTCACATCCCTTGCGATAGCACAGAGGGAGACAGATATAAGAATGGCTTTGATATTTGACTACGGACAGAGGGCTGCTGCAAGAGAGATCGAGTATTCCCGGAAAGTTGCTGAAAAATATGGGATCGAGCACAAGGTCATACCTCTTACATGGCTTAAGGATATAACAGCCACCAGCCTTGTGAGCACGGATATGGACGTTCCTCAAATGTCCATGCAGGATATCGCAGAGGAATCTGATCCGGCCATAACACTGGATTCAGCAAAGAAAGTCTGGGTACCCAACCGTAATGGGGTAATGATAAATATTGCTGCAAGCTTTGCAGAGAGCCTGGAGTGCAAGTACGTCATTGTTGGTTTTAACAGTGAAGAGGCTGTGACGTTTCCCGATAATTCCGTTGCATATCTAGACAGTCTTGACAAATGCCTTGGTTATTCGACCCTCAATGGCGTAAAGATGATGGCTCCGGTGGCAGGTCTTGACAAGCAGGGCATCATCCGTAAGGCTCTGGAAACAAAGGCTCCCCTTGAATGGAGCTGGAGCTGTTATCACGGAAAAGAGGTTCCATGCGGTGTATGTGAAAGCTGTACCCGCAGAAAGCGTGCTTTCATGCAGGCTGGCATAAAGGACCCGCTCATGGAAAGACTTGGTATTAATGATTAAATGGCAGAGGAAAGAATATGAGATGGATAGTGCTTAAAAAGCACATTGATTACGATGGCAGTCAGATCTCATCGCTGTGGGGATACATGGCAGCCGATTTGCAGGAAGATTCCATAATTGCTTTCCGTGGTTCATGTGATGTGCAGATCCGTCACATGATAGATCTGGAGGACAGGAAGGAAGGAGATTCCATTTACTCCACCGATATGCTTCATTTCGTGATCGAGCATTTTGATTCCACTGACCTTAAGCTCATCTATGCCAGACAACGCTTGTTCACAGCCATGGTGGCTGAAACCCTGTTACAGAGGGGAATAAAAACTTCAAGGGTCGGAGATGATCTTTTTGTACAGGGCAAGAAACTCAGTATTTCTATTGCCAGTACCTCTGCAGTATCCCAAAAGATACACTTTGGTATGAATGTGGAGCATGCTGTTTATGGCTGTCTCAGTGATCAGGGTGTTCCCGAACAAGATATGTTCTCGCTGATGGAGGAAATATCCAGCAGGTATGTGGAAGAGATCCATGACATAGAAAAGGACCTGCGTAAATCCAGGCCATTAGGTGTGATGTGATGGAAGCACCAATCACAGAGATCTTCTGTTCCGTGCAGGGTGAGGGACCTTATGTAGGCAACAGGCAGGTATTCCTGAGATTTGCCGGATGTAATCTTAATTGCTCGTACTGCGATACGGATGTGCAAATATCTGAAGCTTGCAGGTATGAGGAAGATCCGGGTTCAGGTATTTTCCAGTACATCAGAAATCCGTTGGGTACCGATCAGGTAGCAGAGCTCGTGGACCCTTTCATGAACGTGCATTCCCTGTCCCTTACAGGAGGTGAACCTCTGTTGTATGCGGACTTCATCACAGAGCTAGATGTGGGTTTACCCCTGTACCTGGAATCTAACATGACATTACCGGACATGGCCAGGAAGGTAAGGGATTGCGTTTCATTTGTCTCAGGTGATGTGAAGCTCACCGATGAGTTTCAGGGAGAAAAGCTGGAGTCGCATATTGAAAAGACCATTGAGACTTTCAGTATCCTCCGAAAGACCGAGAACAGGGATTGCTTCTGTAAGATCGTGATGACAAGAGATGTAAACCCGGCTCTTGTGCTGGATGTAGCCGCGTCCATTAACAACTATATTTCATGTATCGTCCTGCAGCCGGTAACACAATATGAGTTAAGGCCTGATGTAAGGACTTTGCTTGAATTACAAAAGGAACTGCTCGGTGATATTGATACTTTGATCGTCCCACAAACTCACAGGATGTGGGGGTGCTTATAATGAAAATGAAACTTGGAATAATAGATCACATTGACAGTGCTCACTACTTACCTCAGCACAAAACATGCGGTATCGTGCACGGTCACACGTATAAGGTTGAGATCGTCATAGAAGGAGAAAAGAACGAAAATGGTATGGTGATGGACTTCTATGACATAAAACAGGTCGTTAAGGAAGTACTCAAGGAATATGACCATAGGTTGCTTAATGATATACTTGAATTCCCAAGTGTGGAAAACCTGTGCGAACACATGCACCAAAACCTTAGTTCGAAACTGAACTTTCCATTATCTGTAAAGGTATGGGAAGGAGAAGGTAAGTGGTGCGAAATTTGTTGAAAATGGAGAAATTCCAAAACATATATAACCTGTAAATGTATAGTTGAGCCAATTTAAAGAACGGAGCTGTGGATGTGACAGGTATGCCGGATGAAGTAAAGAATATATGTGATATAACGGTCTCCAATAGGGAGGAAGAAATGAAGAGGATCATTGCACAACATCCCTGTTACTCAAAAGAGGCACAGCACAAGTTCGGCAGAATACACCTGCCCGTAGCTCCTGCATGCAATATCCAGTGCAACTATTGTGATCGGAAGTTCGATTGCGTGAACGAGAGCCGCCCTGGTGTCACAAGTGAAGTTCTGACACCTCTCGAAGCTCTGGAAAAGACCAAGCAGGTGCTCAAGGAATTCCCATTCATCAAGGTAGTTGCAGTGGCAGGTCCCGGAGATCCTCTGGCCAATGATGCTACTTTTGATACTTTCCGGCTTGTAAAGGCCGAGTTACCGGATGTTACTCTATGTCTGAGTACCAATGGGCTTGCTCTTCCTGATAAAATGCATGAGATCATTGATACAGGTGTGGACACGCTGACTGTAACACTAAATGCCATAGACCCCACAATAGAAGCACAGCTCATAAGTCATGTAGTCTATAAGGGTAAGATCTACAAGGGTGTGGAAGCTGCTGAGATCCTTATCAGGAACCAGCTTGCAGGTATTAAGATGGCTGTAGATGCAGGTATTGTCGTGAAGATCAATACTGTGATGGTGCCAGGTATAAATGACAAGCACATAGTTGAAGTGGCGAAGAAGATCAACGAGATGGGCGTTTATATAATGAACATCATGCCACTCATCTGCCAGGCCAAGTTCGCAGATATGGAACCGCCGACAGCTGAAGAAAGGCAGGCTGTGCAGGATGCATGTGAACCCTACGTGCAGCAGATGAGACACTGCCGTCAGTGCAGGTCCGATGCGTTCGGCCTTATCGGAAAGGATCTTTCCCAGATGAGCGAAGAGCGCCGTAAAACCATAAAGCTGGAAATGGCAGAGAAGTCTGAAAAAGCATAGGCAGATACTCTTTAACCTGTCGGTGGCCTGGATGGACCTGGAGACGCTTGCCCGCAATCTGCGGGAGTTCGAAGGGGTTTCACGCAAGAAACCCATCGCTGAAATTTTTAAGATATTCGAGAGCGTTCGCCATGAGTATGGTAATGTTATCGCAGATTTTGGCGATGATGCCGCTGTGATAGATATAGGCGGAGATGATGTGATCCTGTTCGCTGCAGATGGTATCTGGGGCAGGATCGTGGAGAAGAGCCCCTGGTGGACCGGTTACACGTCCGTAGTGGTCAATGTTAACGATATCTCGGCCATGGGAGGAAAGCCTCTTGCAATGGTAAATATAATGTCTTCCGACGACCCGGAGTCCATCAAAGGCATTATGGAAGGTATAAGGGATGGGATCACCAAATTCGGTGTGCCGATGGTAGGAGGCCACACTCATCCGGACACTCCTTACAATTCCCTTGCAGTCGCCATCATAGGCATAGCTAAAAAGGACTGTGTTATCAGAAGCGATACTGCAAGTCCCGGAGATGTTGTTATCCTTGCATACGACATGGATGGCAGGGTGGGTAAGAATTCGCCATATAGCTGGGACACTACTTCTTTCAAAGACCCTCAGTTTGTCAGGGAATGTTATATGGTGATGGTGACCATAGCCGAAAGGAAGCTTGTGACTGCCGGGAAGGATATCAGTAACCCTGGCTCCATAGGCACTCTGGGTATGCTATGTGAGACCAGTAAGGTAGGGGCTTCCGTAGACATTACGAAGATACCCAAGCCTGAGAATATGGATATGGAGCAGTGGTTGAAGATATATCCCGCAACTGGTTATGTTGTGACCGCAAAGCCGCAGAACGTGCAGGCATGTCTGGATGTATTCTGTCAGGTAGGTATCACTGCTGCTGCTGTGGGTGAGATAACCGATAGTCAAAGGTTAGAGATCCACGACCGGAAGGAAAAAGCTATTGTTTTTGATCTCACGAAAGATATCATTACCGGCATTGATGAATGAATATGTGAATGGTCAATGCATGTAGTGTATATTAAAAAAGCATGAGGTATTTCAATGCTCGCTGTTTACCCATGCAGCCAGTTCATCGTACAGAAATCTCTCGGCAGCCTGCACAACTTCGAGTTTACCGCGCAGTACCAGAAGTTCTCTCTCGTCACATTCGATTATGCTTACTGATATCTTTCTCTCCATGGGTTCAAGTTCGAACTCTTCTACCATATCGTATATGATATAAGATGGAGTTCCCGGTGGGATTATCAGGTCATAGAGCTCTTCAAGTTGCTTTTCCTCAGTCTCTTTTTTTGGTTTCAGGTCTTCAATTGTTAGTTTTCTTGCCATGTGCCTCACCTATTGCAGAGACCTCATATTCAGCTTCAGCATAAAAAGTAAACGGATAAGAAGAGAAAAAAGATGGTACATTGAGTACCGATCAAAGGACTTTCTCACCGGCGTGGGGACCGGGCATGGAGTTATAAACTTCTTCTACATGCACTACAACGGCTGCCTTCTTTGGCATGTTGGGCATAGCTGAGTCTACCCAATGCTTCATTTCTTCATAGACCTTGCCGTCAGTGATCATTTTCACACTGCCCTTTATCTGGAAGCACTTCTTTGTGTAGCTGTCATGTACCACGAAGGCTACTTTTGGGTTGTGTTTGAGGTTGTCCTCGGTCTTGAAGAAGAAATTATCCGAGATGAGAATGGTCTCAGGGTCCATTACTTTGAGGAAGCCTACAAGGGCAACGTTTGGGGTTCCATTTGCGCTTGATGTCGCTACTGGCACGGGGTTCTGTTTGGCGATAGTTTCCATTATTTCTTTTGTCATCTTTACCATTGTTTACCACTCCTGTGTGATCCTCAATGTCTCGTTTTTCTTTGAAAACTACTTGGAACTACATACATATCTTAATTGTGGTGGCAGTTGGCAGAAGTCTTTATACCTGGTACATCCCTAATTTCTATATGTATTTCGATATGTAGAGGAAGTCATAAAATGCGTTTGATAAATATTGCTGAGACCGAGGGCCAGATCAGGATGGAATTTGCGGGATGCAATATGAAGTGCCCTTACTGTGTGCATATTCACCAGCTGTTCACTGATGTTCTCTTGGATAAGGCTCTGGAGTTCGCAAGATCTTCAGCTATGAAGACCATCTATCTGGGAGGTGCAGAACCGACATTGCAGAAAGAATTGCTTCCTCTGCTTGAGGGCTTGCATGATGCCGGAAAACAGGTGCTGCTTAAGTCCAATGGAATGAAGCCGGATGTTATTGAGCAGTCTCTGCCTTTTGTGCATGGTATTGTGCTGGAGATCAAAGCGCCTCTTGACGATGTGGACGGGCTAATGGAGCTTACGGGGATGTCACGGGAACGCACTGAGAAATACATAGACCTGCTAAAACAATCCCTCGCCATTGCAAAGCAGAAGTGGCTGCGTGTCTGGTTACGGGTTATCCCGGAGTTTGTCAATAAGGATTCCATTTACAGGATCCTGCCGGATGTGGAAGGTGCGGATGAGATGATGCTGTACCAGTTCATGAGCAAGACGGATTTTGACAGGCCGTTTTTGGGGCATGTTGGGCCTACACCTTCCTGGGAAGAGCTGGAGGAGCTTGGAATAATAGCCATGGAGAAGATCCCGAAGGTGATACTGCTGGGTGAGAAGGGTAGAATAGTGTTGGGAAAGTGACTTTTCAGGGTGTACAAAAATACCGGAATGTTTATGCTTTTGACCAGCCTTTAATGTGTGATAGCAATGCAGGAATACAGTTTAAAACGTGGAAATAAGCCGGATCTTGAAAGGATCCATGAATGCCTGGCGGAGAGCTTTCCCGCTGAGATAAAAAAGAACGGCGATAAGCTTGTAATATCTTATGGCATCTTCAAGACGCTTACCGTATGGATACAGAACAAGAAAATGGCAGTGGAAACTGAATCCGATATCACGGTCACCAATGATGGAGTTATTCTGGACACTAACAAGAGATACAGGGATTTCCTGTACAAGGCCACCGGCTACACAGCCAAGGAACGCCTGAAAAAGGCTAAAGAGGAAGTATCCAAGTAAATTTCTCCCGGAAACTATCAAAAATATCATTCACATGGACAGCGAATTCCTTGAAAAACTGAAGGGTTTCCATATTCCCACCTGCCTGCGGGTGTGCGCCGGTACTGACGGATCTGTGACGTTCCTGCTGGAGATCATGACCGGCCATCCTACGGCAGTGGTGACGGAGTACCAGCATATCATTCCTGCTGACAAGTGGATGGCGCAGATGTTCGGCGTGGAGGTGGGTGCGGATATCAATGACCGCGTGGTCACTCTCACTGCCGGTGAGGTGCCTTATGTGTATGCCCGTTCCCTCTCTGCCATTGAGAAAATGCCTCCTGGAGTTAAATGTGATATGATGAAAGCCGATATCCCCATCGGCAGGATACTGCGCGATCACAATATCGAGACACGCCGGGACTTTGAGGATATCGAGCTCCACAGTCAGGAATCTCTTTTCGGCGCAAAATCCGTGCTTTCCCGCTCCTACAAGATAGTACACCATAACGGTGTGCTTATGTGGATCAACGAACGGTTCCCCATCGATGATCGCTGGCTGTTATAAACGCTTTGCACAGATGCCATGAACCAGGCGAACCAAGTCGGATCCAACCGAAACCTTATTAACAGATTCTGCATATTACAGGGTTGCCCCACTGATTCTGTGTGCCTCGGTGGCTTAGGGGTATAGCGCGTCCTTGGTAAGGACGAGGCCGCGGGTTCA
>NZ_JBFYLB010000169.1:0-26360 GCF_041305605.1 Methanomethylovorans sp. | reverse complement strand
CCTGCCTGGCCACATTTTTCTATTGCAGAAGGAACTGCAGCTGCGGGAACCACTATAACAGCAAGATCTACCTTTTCCGGCACATCAAGAATATCGGCATAACATTTTGATCCTAAGATCTCAGCAACATTTGGATTGATGGGGATGACCTTATGACCGGTTCCCTGCAGGAGATTCTTCAGTACAGCATGACCAACCTTACCTTCTGTACGGGATGCCCCTATGACTGCAATAACATCCGGATCGAACAATTTGTCGAGCATATTTTCCCTGACCATGTATATTATTTTATATGGAATAATAATAGATAAGGTTAAGGGAAGCCCAAACAAAAGAAAACAATTATATTATAGCAAAATTAAATGTATTTATTATTATATTATTTGGTTCGTATACTTCCTGAAGCTAAACTAGCATGGAGTTCAAGTGAAGAGAGACAGGATGGAACATTTGCATCTGAATGAACTATTGCAGCACCAGAAACAAAATCTTATGCAATGGTTTAACAATGAGTCTGTTTTTTCAAACTCACTGGCAGTGATAGTAGGAGTATTGACAGGTATTGCAATTGTCCTGTACGACTATGCACTTAAATTAAGTTCTCAACTATTCTTCGAACCTACATCCGACATTCAGCACTACTATGTAATATTCATACCTGCCATTGGGGGATTGCTGGTGGGCATAATTTCCCACAGGTTCATGAAAAAGAAAAGATACAGCATAGAGAATGTAATAGAATCCACTACTTTGCACGGAGGTAAGATGCAACCAAGAACTGTGTTCCTGGAAGTCTTATCCTCTGTGATATCTCTGGGGTCAGGAGCTTCTGCAGGTAAAGAAGCTCCTGTGGTCCTTGCAGGTGCAGGAATTGGTTCTACGTTGGCGCAAATGCTTAAAATGAGGGGAAGCCGGCTGAAGATACTGCTGGGATGTGGTGCTTCAGGAGGCATTGCCGCAGCATTCAATGCACCTCTTGCCGGAGTGGTATTCTCGGTGGAAGTGATTCTGGGAGAACTGGAATCCGCTACTTTGGTCCCCATCGTCATATCTGCTGTCTTTGCAACTCTTGTCTCCAATGTTATCTTTGGAGTACGGCCTATACAGATCTCCGATTATCAGCTCATAAGCCCCATGCATGAATCTGTCCTATACCTTATTCTTGGATTGCTGGCAGGACTGGTGTCAGTGATACTCATGCGTTCGCTTTACAAGTCCCGGGACTTTTTCAATGCGCTCAATATACACCCCATAACAAAACCTGCAGTAGGAGGTCTATGTGTGGGATGCATAGGGTACTTCTATCCACAAATATTCGGTGTTGGATACGAGACCATAAGCCAAGTGCTGGAAAACGAGATCGCATTTAATATATTATTGATACTACTGTTGCTGAAAATTGTTGCATTTTCCCTGAGCCTGGGTTCAGGTGGGTCAGGAGGGTCCTTTGTTCCTGCCCTGTTCATAGGTTCCATGCTTGGGGGAGCTTATGGATTCATTGTCAACAGCATTTTCCCAGGGATCACATCCGAGCCCGGAGCTTATGCATTAGCTGGCATGGGAGCTGTTTTCACCGGAATTAGTCGTGCACCCCTTACTGCAATACTTGTTCTCTTTGAACTTACACGAAATTATGGTCTTGTACTTCCCATAATGCTTGCGTGTGTACTGAGCAATCTTGTTTCAAGTGCCCTCCATCCAGAATCCATTTTCACCGAATCACTGCGCAGGCGCGGATTTACCATACGGAAAGGAAAGGAAGTGGACATAATGGAATCTTTAAAAGTTTCCGATGCCATGAAAAGAGAAGTGCAGACCATTTCAGTGAATAAGAAGGTAGAGGCGCTCATCGCACTTATGCAATCCAGCCGTCATGCAGGATTTCCAGTGCTGGACCAAGAAGGCAATCTATGGGGTATTGTGACCCTGAAAGACATTCGGGACAAGGTAAAACAGGGGGAACTTGACAAGACCATCGGCGAGATCGCCACTTCTAATTTAGTTTTTGCATACCCGGATGAATCTTTGAACACCGTACTTCAACGCCTCGCAACAAAAGACATAGGCAGACTTCCTGTAGTATCAAGGGAAGATAACAGAAAGATACTTGGGATCATCACGCGCAGTGACATTGTAAAGTTATATGATAAGACGATTGTGGAAAGGATGCAATATAGATCAGAGAACGGCAACTAATTAATAAATGGCTTTAGAACCTTTAAGTAATTACCCTCCCCAGGAAATATCCGGGAGTAGCATCGAAGATCTCCACCTCATAAAAACTTCCTGGAATGGCATTTGAGTCCGGGATCACTACAGGTTTATAAGAACTGGTACGGGCCATGAGACCTTTGACCTTCGCCTCCTTGGAAACGAAAACCCTGCCTTTCCATCCCATCATATTCTTCCTGACAGTTATTTGAACTTGTTCGCATACATCGTGCAGTTCATTGGAGCGCTGTGCAACGATACGTGAATCGAGGGTACGGTATTCAAGAGCTTTTGTATGCGGACGGGGGGTATATCTGGAAATATTCACCTTTTCGGGCCTGTAATCCTTCACCCATTCCACTGTTTTCATGAAATCAACATCTTTCTCCCCCGGAAAACCCACGATAATATCAGTGAACAGGGTTATATCATCAAAACGGTCCCTGAAACTGTTGATCATACGATTCGCCTCTTCTATGGAATGGAACCTGTTCATCCTCTTCAGAACATCGTTAGATGCTGATTGTATAGGCAAATGGACTAACTTGTAGATCTTGTTGTGCTCAAAAGCATCCAGTAATTCTTCCAGTATGGGAAGCACAGAAAAAGGATTCATCATACCCACACGGACCTTAAAATCGCCTGGTATATCGCATATCCTCTTAAGCAGCTCAGGAAGCCTAAGATCTATGTCCATACCGTACTGGGCATTGTCCTGGGAGGTGAGCCATATTTCTCTGCAGCCTTCGGCAACTCCCTGTCGTATATCCTCTATAATGGGATCAGGATCAAAAGACCTCAACGGACCTCTTACGAACCTGACTATGCAATAGGAACAGGCATTGTTGCATCCCTGGGAAAGCTGACAAATGTGTATATTGGAATTAAACCTGAACCTTGGCACATTGATAAAACCTTCGGGTTCATGAGAAAACACGTGCAGAGCTTGCCGGGAAGTACTTTCAGATGAAATCCCGAGTATAACAATTGAATTTAACACCTCTCCTATCCTTGAGATGGAGTTCACTCCCAAAATGTGAGCATCGGGATTGTTCCGGATGATGTCATCAAGCTGTACTTCAGGCATACATCCGGCTACCACTACTTCGATGCCTTTTTCCCCCAGTTCCTTGATCTTATGAAGGATCTTCTGTTCGGTGGAATACTTGACAGTGCAGGTGTTTAGCACTACCACGTCAGCATGCTTCTCAGATACCAGCTCATGCCCCAGGTTCCTGATGGTCGCCATCATGACCTCTGCAGACGCCTGGTTGGCCGAACAACCAAATGTAGCAACGTGAACTTTCATTATCAAACGAAACGCAGAGGAGTGGTCTCTTTGTCATGTATGTAGAGAGTATCTGTAAATTTCACAACGCCTGAACTGCCCATGGTCAGACTGTGAACTCTTGCATCGCCTTCTCCAAAGAGGTGCACACCTTTAAGAAGAGTACCCGGAGTTACGCCTGTTGCAGAGAAGATCACATCATTGCCGGGAACGAGCCGGTTGATGTCAAGCACATCGTGCATGTTCTTCTCCGTAATACCCATCTTTTCAAGCCTTGGCATCTTTTCGGCTTTTTCCTTAGCTATAGCTTCCTCAGGTTTGCCATTAGCCACCGTAGGTAACACAAGCCTCGCAAGGACCTTACCACCCAGTATCTTCATGGCAGCAGCAGTAAGCACTGCCTCCCCTGAGCCTCCGGCACCCATTACCACATGAACACCCGAACCACGTATGGCTGTAGCAACTCCTGGCATCAGATCGCCGTCGGTTATCAGATTAACTCGTGCACCTGTTTTTCGGATCTCTGTGATCTTATCCTCATGCCTTGGCCTGTCAAGGATCACGACCACGAGTTCATCGATATTACGGTTAAGTGCCTTTGCCACTATCTCCAGATTATCGATCACAGGAGAATCAAGATTTATACTTTCATCGGGATGAAGCCTCTCATATTTCACTACCTCCGGACCTACCACTATCTTATCCATATATATGTCAGGTCCGTGGAAAAGACCGTCCCTTTCGGCCATTGCCATTACAGATATAGCACCGGGAGTACCATTGGCTGCCAGATTGGTACCTTCAAGGGGGTCCACAGCAATATCCACTTCGAGATCACCCTCCCAGGTACCAACATGCTCACCTATGTATAGCATAGGAGCTTCATCCCTTTCCCCTTCACCGATCTTTATGATCCCTTTCATGTCAAGGTAATTCAGAGTCCTGCGCATGGCTTCCACTGAAACCTGGTCAGCATAATTCTTATCTCCCCTGCCCATCTGATAAGATGCTGCTATAGCTGCTGCTTCTGTAACCTGAAGAAGTCTTGGCAACAGGGCACACTCAATAGGTCCTGCGCATTTGATCATCCCTTCTGCTGTTTTCTTATGTGGCATGAATTCGAACTCTCCCATAATAATGTCTATAATCGTATGGTAATGTTATTAACTTATTAATAATGGCAAGTTACTGGTCGGTCATATATTACTATTTCGTAGATATCACTTCAATACATCCACAAGTGCCACCCGCTCTATCACAAGTTCCGGGACCATCTGCTCGCCTACGACAGTTATTTCATCTGCGGTGATCCCGAACTGCAGGATAAGTCCTTCCCTTTTGGACAGCAGATATTGAATGACATCTACAGGCACGATCATCTCTTTTAGTATATCCGCACATGAAGGAACTGAGTCTTCCTCGCCTATAACTACGAAAACAATATTGTTCCGGCCTTGAAACACACCCATGGAAAATGCCTCCTCTATCTGGCGTTTCCCGGAAGCATAGCGCATGATCTCGATACCCATATCCTTTGCAGCATTCCTTCCTTGTTCAAATGCCCTGAGAGCTTTTGTCACTGCGAAATACAAGTGTTTTTCACCCGCTATCTTATCTGCATTTATGGCCTGAATTATACAACCATTTGCCTTCGATATGTCTGCGGTAGTTTTGAGAAATGCCTTCAGATCGTCTATAAATATACGACCACTTACGAACTCAATATGCATGGAACTAAATTCAATTCTTTGAGAATAAGCATAACGGTATGTTCGTAGAGATCAGGCAAAATTATAAGTACTCTTCGAAACCATTTTTTATGGGAGAGAAAATGAAGCGCTGTGATATGCAGACTGGGGAACACTATTTCTGTGATAGTTGTGGATTCGAGCTTGAAGTAGTGACCCCCTGCGAACATTGTGATGAAGGGAACATCAACTGTCCATGCTGTGGTGAGACACTTCAACTTCGAAGCTGAAGATACTGATGATCAAAGAATGATCCTGTTCTCTGTACTTAGTTTTGACTATACATCATTGCATAATATGCCGAGAATCATTTTGCTGGATGAGAAAGAGTAGGCTTTATGTGGATGGAAGTTATTTAGGTGGTAATCAACATATAAATAAGGTATTCAATGGATTCCGGATGGAATTACTGACTGAACACCAAAATAACAGGTATACCGGAAAGGCATAACCATGGAACAGGATTACATACCGTGTGAGATAGAAAGAAAATGGCAGAAGACATGGGATGATACAAAGGTCTTCCAGCCTGAGCCAGACGAGAGAGAAAAGTTCTTTATAACAATCCCCTACCCCTATCTCAACGGTAACTTACATGCGGGACACACACGTACCTTCACCATAGGAGACGTTATAGCACGATATAAAAGAATGCAGGGATATAACGTACTTTTCCCCATGGGTTTCCATGTCACGGGAACACCTATCGTAGGTCTTGCCGAACTGATAGCTAACCGCGATCCTCAGACCATGAAGGTATATTCGGAACTGCATGGCATACCCGCAGATATCCTGAAAACACTGGTCACACCTGAAAAGATAGTGGAGTATTTCAGCAAAGAGGCTGAAAAGGCCATGCGCTCGATAGGCTACTCTATTGACTGGAGGCGCAAGTTCACTACTACAGATGCAACTTACAAAAAGTTCATCGAATGGCAGTTCAACCTGTTGCATGAAAAGGATCTGATCGTTAAGGGATCGCACCCTGTCAAATGGTGCCCGAACGACAATAATCCTGTGGAAGATCATGATATTCTGCACGGAGAAGAAGCAACAATTATTGATTATACTTTTGTCAAATTCCAGTATAATGACATGGTACTGCCTTGCGCGACCCTGCGCCCTGAGACTATTTTCGGTGTTACGAACCTCTGGATCAATCCCGATATAGAGCATGTCAGAATCAAAGTGGAAAAGGATGGAAAGAAAGAGTTCTGGGTTGTAAGCAAGGAAGCTTACAGGAAGCTTACTTTCACGGACAGGAAAGTAGAATTCGTGGAAAACGTCCCGTCTGGATCGCTCATAGGTATCAAAGTGAAGAACCCGCTCACAGGCCATGATGTTATTACACTGCCCGCCTCTTTCGTAAGAGGAGAGAATGGTAGCGGAATTGTGATGAGTGTGCCCGCTCATGCACCTTATGACTACCTGGCATTGAAGGATCTGTATGACAGAGACCTTTCACAGTACGGGATCAAAGAAGACCTCCGCAATATAAAGTTCATTTCCCTTATAGCAGCCAAGGAATTTGGAGAATATCCTGCTGTGGAGGCTGTGCAACAGTTTGGTGTAAAGGACCAGAATGATCCCAAAGCCGAAGAGGCCACTAAGATCGTATACAGGAGAGAGTTCCATGGCGGTGTGCTCAAAGAGAATACCGGAAAGTATGCGGGTATCGCAGTATCCAAGATCAAGGACGTACTCACCCAGGACCTTATAAGTAAGGGTATAGGAGAGGTATTCTACGAGTTCAGCGAACCGGTGGTATGCCGCTGCGGAACTCCCTGTGTGGTCAATATGGTCGAAGGGCAGTGGTTCCTCAACTATTCCAACCCTGAGTGGAAGGATAAAGTTTACAGATGCATTGAGAAAATGGAGATCATTCCCGAAGAGTACAGGGTAGAGTTCAACAACAAGGTAGATTGGCTCAAGGATAAGGCCTGCGCAAGGAAAAAAGGTCTTGGTACGCATCTGCCCTTTGATGATCAATGGCTCATTGAGTCGCTTGGTGATTCCACGATCTATATGACATACTATATCACCAACAAGTTCTTTGCCCGCGGTATTGGTCCGGAACACCTCACCCCACAACTTTTCGATTATGTGCTCCTGGGCAAGGGTAGCGTGCAGCAAACAGCAGCATCCACAGGTCTTGATGAGCAACTCATAGCACAGATGAAAGAGGATCTGGATTACTGGTATCCTGTGGACCTCAGATCTTCTGGTAAAGACCTTGTCCCCAACCACCTTCTCTTCTTCCTTTTCCACCACGTAGCTATATTTAATGAGGAAAAATGGCCTCAGGCTCTTGCGGTCAATGGTTTTGTGTCCCTTGAGGGACAAAAGATGAGCAAATCCAAAGGTCCGCTGCTTACTCTCAGGACCGCAGTGGATGAGTATGGTGCAGATATCGCCCGCATGTACATTCTTTCAAGTGCAGAACAGACACAAGATGCTGACTGGAGGAACAGTGGCGTAGAAGCTGCAAAGAAACAGGTGGAAAGGTTTTACTCCTTTGCCAGGGAGATCATCGACTCCGGTGCTGTATGCGGTATGTGCGGAGAGCTCAATCTGATAGACAGATGGATGCTCAGTCGTCTCCAGCAGCGCATTAGGGAAACAAACAACGACATGACATCGTTGAGGACACGCAGTGCCCTGCAAAATGCATTCTTCCTGCTACTTAATGATATCAAGTGGTATCAGAAGAGAGGTGGCAGCCACCTGCTTTACGATATGCTGGATACCTGGGTCCGTCTCATGGCACCATTCACACCACATGTATGCGAAGAGATATGGCAGGCACTGGGTCACGAAGGTAATGATATTGTATCCCTTGCTTCATACCCGACCTTTGATGCCAGCCTGCTTAATAGTAATGCAGAGCTTGCAGAGGAACTTGTGGACAACACACTTGAGGACATCGAGGAGATACTGAAGGTCACAAAGATGACACCAAAGAAGGTGGTCTTGTATACATCTGCAGCATGGAAGAAAAAAGCTTTCCAAATGGCTCTGAAGATGCAGGCCGAAGGAAAACTTAATCCTGGTGTTCTGATCAAGGCCCTGATGGCAGAGCCGGCAAACCGGGCGTACGGAAAAGAGATACCAAAATTCGTACAGAAGATAGTTCCTGATATCACCAGCATGAAAGTGGACCGTTTGGAGATGTTCGATGGCTATGAGCTGGACGAGCTTGAGATCCTGGGAGAGAACCAGCATTTCTTTGAGAAGGAATTTAACTGCACAGTAGAAGTTTACAGTGCAGATGCACCAGATTATGACCCTGAGAACAAGTCCAGATTTGCTGCTCCAATGAGACCGGCAATCTATCTTGAGTAAAATTTGAAGACTGCATTTTTGCAGTCTTTCTTCTATTTGATCATATTCTGCAATTACACGGTTATTTTTTCTTTCGCAGACAGCATGTGATCATCAATACAAACAACAAAGATGCAACGATATGCCATTTAAGATGATAAGAACATCATCTTTTTAAGGCTGGCATCTTTTTATAATCCAATGACCGAAAAGGATCGTGTGCTACACAATATAACCTCATTGATCGGCAGGTATTCGGGTAAGGAAAAATTAGAAGAGATAACCAGGCTACAGTCTGATCTTGCCGAGCTTGAGGCCGATAATAACAGGCTGAAGATACAGTTGGAAAAATGCAAGGAAACACAACGAAATGCAGTTTCTTCAAAACAGATCGCTGAGGAAGCACTGAACAAAGCAGAAGCCAGAATAACAACTCTGACCGAGCAACTCCAATCACAGGCAACAGAAGAGGAACACATATCCATACCTGTACCAGTGTATTTAAATATGCATGAATCACGCCAAATGCTTTCGATTTTGGGTTCTATGCGTTCAGTAAAGCATACTTTTATCACTATGTACCTTCCGCAGAACTATAAGATGGAAAACATAGATAGAGGATTCCTGCAGCATTTTAACGAAAAAAGTATACGGATAATGGAAAAATTGGAATCCCCTACGGGAATCATAGTTTTTCATGACATTGATGATCTGGTATTCGAGATAATCCTGCCGCCTTTACCCATAGCGAAACATCATTTCTCTATCAATGAAAAATTCTATGTAGACGAACTTGACCAGATTTTAAAAGGGGAGACAAGTGTATTGATCGTGATAGTACATGCCGGTGAAAGTTTTATAGGCTATACTGAAGATGGGGAATATCTAATTACATCGCAGATCATAAGAAGCAGTGTCAAAGCAAAGCATACGAAAGGTGGCTTTAGTCAGAGAAGATTTGAACGCCTAAGAGATGAAGATATTGCCCATCATGTGGAAAAAGTGCTTATTGCTATTGCCCGGGTACTAGAAGATGTGGGCCAGGAACCAGATTACATACTAATGGGAGGAGATATACAACTTGCAAGAGCAGCTCTGGAGAATGTGGACCTCAAAGGCAAGGTAATAGAACATTCATTGGATATCCATATCGGTAAAAATGATCCGGATTCTATCCTTCTCAAGTCACTTGCGTGTAGAAGATACAAGTTGTAGGTAACTTTATTACCCTCTTTCTTAGTTATGGTATATCCTACCTTCAAGGCATGGTCTTATGATATCCGCTACTGAGCTTACAGGTATAGTCTATGTCCTGGGTGCCGTTACCTTCGATGAAATATGTGCTGTGGATAAAGAGATATCTGAATTAAGAGATTCTACTCACGAAACCAATGCGCTGCATGAACTTTGCATTGATGCTGTAGAAGAGCATCTTCTTGAGTCGGTTTCTGCAGAGGACATGCCAGGAACAGAAGCCGATGGAACTACATATTTCATAACTGGACCAAATGCATTCCCTGAGACCCCCACTGAACTTAGCCAGGTCATTGATATCCTGAAACTATCCGTAAGGAAAGTAGATATAGGCATCATTGCAATGAAATTATTGCAGAATTTCCAAAAGAGAATTCATGACCTTGAGATGGGGATCGGAGCCATTGAAGGTGGCAGTGAGGAAATACAAAAACTGGAATTGTATTATAGTGACTTGCTGAACCTATATTATGACTATGATTCATGGCTACCGGGCAAATTTGGGATCGCAGCCGGGCATCTAATGGAACTAAGTAAAAGGATAGAACACTTAAAACAATGAAATTAACAGGCAGGGTCTAATGGCAAGGGATAGAAGAGATACTTATTACTGGCGTGCAAAAGAAGAAGGCTACAGGTCTAGAGCTGCATTCAAGTTATTGCAGATCAACCAGAAATTTACAATAATCAAGGAAGGGGATACTGTAGTTGACCTGGGAGCGGCCCCCGGTGGCTGGCTGGAAGTGGCCAAAAAACTCTCAGGTGGAAGGGTTATAGGAGTGGACCTGCAGCGCATCTCGCCAATTGAAGGCGTGGAGACAATAAAAGGAGACATAACTTCGGATAAAACAATAAAAAAAATTTTTGACCTGGTCGGTGAGGGTGGAGTGGATGTGGTCATTTGCGACGCTGCCCCTAACCTTTCAGGTAACTGGAGCTATGACCACGCACGGTCCATAGACCTTGCGAGATCAGCACTCGGATGTGCGATAAAGATCCTTAAGCCCGAGGGTCATTTTGTGGTAAAGGTGTTTCAGGGAGATATATTTAAGAGTTTCCTTGACGATGCAAGTAACAGTTTTACTCTTACAAAATCCTTCTCTCCGGTAGCATCCCGATCACAAAGTGCGGAAATATATGTTGTGGCCAAGAAGTTCCTTAACGTTCCTGTAAGGAAAGGTGAAGAGTTGGATGTAGAAATAACCAGCACTGGCTCAACAGGTGATGGAGTGGTCAGGATCCAGGATTTTGTCGTTTTTGTCAAAGGTGCAAGTGAAGGAGACAAAGTTAGAGTAAAAGTGAAGGATGTCAAACCTAATTTTGCTTTTGCTGATGTTATTGCAAGATACTGAAGATATTTAAAAGTTTAAAGCCTATAGTTGGCCGATCTGAAAAGACAGCTGGAAAAACTTCAAAAAGCATAACAGCTTATCAGGGATCATTGCAGGTCTTCAGTCACAGACAAATTCACTGGAATATCAGAAGATCATGCAAAATATGGAAACGGCCACTATGAAGCTATAGGGACCGGAACATTCCGAAGGTTAAGCGAGGTACTTACCGTTCCTGCAGCGTCTCTACTTCTTCTACAAGTTTGTGCCCTGCTACTATCTCATCAATGCTATGGATCACAGCACCGAGATTATCTATAGACTGCTTTATTTCCTCATAGTCCAGGTCGTCCCCTTCAATGGTGATCTTAATAGTCTCTGTCTGCTGATCAACTTCATACAAACTCAGGTTGACACCGGAGACACCCGGCAGAACACTTAATTTTTTAGAAAATTCTACTATCGAGGGGTGGTGTGGCTTTAAAACGTCCAGGACCATTCTTCTAATTCCGGGCAATTGTTTCATCCTTCCTTTAAGTGACCTTAAGATACAATTGTTGTTAGTTGGTGGTTAATAGTATTCTGCATATCAGCATTGATGATATAAATCTTTATTTCAAATGACATTCTATATAGGTATAAATAATGGTGACATCATGATAGACTTGCATACACATTCCTTATTCAGTGACGGTGAACTTATCCCAAGTGAGCTCGTGAGAAGAGCTGTCATGCACGGATACAGAGCTATTGCTATAACTGATCATGCAGACTTTACCAATGTGGAGCATGTACTAAAGTGTTTGAGCAAGGCAAAGTACCTAGAAGAGGTAATGGATATCAGGGTACTTGTCGGAGTGGAGATTACCCATGTTCCTCCTGCCAAGATATGCAAGATGGCTCGTCTGTCAAAGGAACTTGGTGCGGAAATAGTAGTAGTGCACGGGGAAACGATAGTAGAACCAGTCGCTCCCGGAACGAATAATGCTTCTGTGGAACTTGCTGAAGTAGATATTCTTGCTCATCCTGGTTTTATAACTATTGAAGAGGCAGAAAAAGCAGTAGAGAATAATGTCCACCTTGAAATAACAGCAAGGAGTGGACATAACCGCACCAATGGTCATGTAGCCAGGATAGCTTTTGAAGCTGGAGCAAAGTGTGTGGTGGATACCGATACACATAGTCCTGAAAACCTTATTACCCGGGACACTGCCCTGAAAATTGCAATGGGGGCGGGGCTTACTATGGAACAGGCAGAAAAAATTCTTAACAATTCCCAGAAGATCGTGGACGAGAAATATCAATGATACTCAAGGGTAAACGGGTTATAGATATAACTTCACCCATACGGCAAGGTATGCCTGTATATCCCGGAGACCCGGAAACAATTGTCGAACAGGTATGTTCCATCGGAAAAAATGGGTTCGCCATTTCAATTATAACTATGGGAAGCCACACTGGCACACACGTCGATGCACCTTCCCATGTACTGGAGAAGGGTCTTTCTGTGGATATGCTGCTTCCTGGAAGTTTTATAGGACGTGCAATTTTGCTGGATATGAGTTGCATTGAAAGCCCAATCCATGCCGAACATCTGGATATAGCATGGAAGACAATTGATCCCGGAGAAGGAACAGAGGTATTATTATTAAAAACAGGTGCTACCAGTTCAGTTGAAAGAGCCTGTAATTTTTGTTTGAGTGAAGACGTTACTTCCTGGATCAAGGACAAAGAGCTTAAAGTATTGGGAGTTGATGTTTTCTCTATAGAGAATCAAGAGGAACTTCCACTGCATAGATCACTGCTTTCCCATGGGATTAATATTATCGAATGCCTTGATCTTGAAAAAGTGGAAGAAGGATGTTATACTTTTATTTGTCTTCCATTGAAGATCACAGGTTGTGATGGTGCACCGGCACGTGCTATTCTTATTGAAGAGTAATTTGTAAGGACATTTTTTCACATATATTATATTAATAGATTAATTTAAATAGAACACATGCTATATTAGACTTAACTGACCAAACAGGAGTTTAATTATAATATAATTAATATACTATAAGTTACAATAAAACATTGTAGTTATCACTTACCAATATTCATTATTAATTTACTTGAGGGAAATCGCACGAAAGCAAATAGGAAGCATTCGGTGCACAAAGATGAAAGTGCACAAGTAGGTATTGGTACACTCATCATATTCATTTCAATGGTCCTGGTAGCTGCAGTAGCGTCCGCGCTTCTCATCAAGACATCCGGAGTGTTACAACAGAAGGCTTCGCAGACTGGCCAGGAAACTACAAGAGAAGTAGCATCCAATCTGCGTGTAGACCGAGTAGAAGGAGAACGTGCGAGCTACGAAACGATCACTGTTACAAATGGTGTGCCCTCAGGCACCAATGCCACCGTCCCAAAAGGAGGAATGGTGGAGTGGATCTCTGACGATGGACCCTTTGATATATCTACAGATGATGCAAATGCAAGTGTAGGTGAATACTCTTACTATGAGGAAAGATTCGGGGAGCCTGGTACATACAATTTCACAGTATCTGATTCATCATCAAGCACGAGTGGAACTATAATAGTGGATAATGAACTGGATTACGGACAGATAGCCAAACTGCACATCTCTCTTTCCCTTGGGCCAGGTAGTGAGGATGTTGACCTCTCACAACTGATAATCTACCTTTCAGATGGTACTCATGTAGCAAATGTGAGATACAATATATCTGATACGAGGGCAGATGTGCATCTGCCTACGGAAGAGTATTTCTCAGTAAGTCCGATAAGGATTCGCGACAACACCGTTTTCAAAGCCAGTCAGCCAGTACTGCGAACCGGAGATATAATGGAAGTAGTAGTGGATATACGACGTGTGTTCTCTGCAGAAGACAACACTTATGATGGCCTGGAACCAAGGACCGAAGTCTCTTTCCAGGTCCGTCCTGAAGCAGGTGCACTCGTAGTATTCGATTTCACAACACCGGGTGCATATTTCGATAACAGGTACATCCTGCTGAGGTATTAACACTTTTCTATCCATGTAGTCCCTGAGAGTTTTCAGGGACTATTAAGAAAAATGAGATAAAGTGTAAGTGCCGTTATTTCTGACAAGTTCAAAAACATAGGTTCCTGATACCGGTTTTTCAATGACAACACCTTTGTCCATGTTAGTGGAAGGATCAAGTGTGTTATCAGGGAACCATTTACCGCTATCTGCCCGGAAGCCCTGGCAGAAATTGATATTTTCACCTTCAATGAGCCATCTTTTCCTGACACCATTGTCATATCCGTAAATGATGGTATTGTTTTCCATGTTCCAGGCAGAATTCGTTACATTGCCATCATTATCAGGATCAGGGTCCACACCAAATCCAACGTATGTGATCTCCCGTGGAAAATCAAG
Source organism: Methanomethylovorans sp. (assembly GCF_041305605.1). Taxonomy (GTDB): domain Archaea; phylum Halobacteriota; class Methanosarcinia; order Methanosarcinales; family Methanosarcinaceae; genus Methanomethylovorans. The sequence continues at coordinate 11,801 of NZ_JBFYLB010000169.1, read as the reverse complement.
CTCAAGAGAACACATGCTGCCTTCGGTGCTGAAAAGCAAAGATAAATCGCGTGCTTTGCCTCTTTGAAGGGAAAGAAGTTCAAGAGATGCCTCAGACAGTTGTTTCTCAACATCATACCCCTGCTTTAACGGAACTATGGCATTCCATGATATTGCTATCAAAGCAAGTACACAGCCTGTGATCACCAGATATACTACCATTTTCAGAGGGATGGTGTCTATACCTTCGGTATCTGTGAAGAAATTTCGCCCCAAAGTATGTCACCTTTACTTAGGCAGCCACTCAAAGAACTTATCCAGTGCCCTGCGCCTGTGAGAAAACTTGTTCTTTTCTTCATCACCCATCTCTGCAAAAGTCCTGCCCTTGTACTCAAATAAGGGATCGTAACCAAATCCTCCTGTACCCCTTTCTTCAAAAGAGATCAGACCTTCAACCGTGCCTGTGAATACAATAGCTTCTTTTCCCGGTTCACAGTAACCGATAACTGATTTAAAAACAGCTGTACGATCTTCTTCATCTTCCATTAACTTGAGCACTCTCTTGTTACCCATTTTATTTTCCACAAAAGCAGAGTAAGGACCTGGAAAACCATTCAGTGCATTAATGAAAAGACCCGAATCGTCCACCATAACAGGGATCTGCAGTTTTTCAGCCGCCCATTTTGCTCCGAATGAAGCTATGGGCTCCAGGTCATCTTCCTGCAATTCCGGATAGCCCCCTGTGTTTTGAAGCAGTTCGATGTGTTTTGCCTCAAGTATGGATCTGGCTTCACTAAATTTTCCTTTATTACCGGTTACAAAAACTATCTTACGCATAACGACCTCTTTTCTCTATCTCTTTCACACGTTCTATCACTGCATCAGCCGATACAAAAATTTCCCTGTATCCCAGACAGAAGCTTGCTATCAATTTCTCATGATCACTGTGGGTACTCTCGAATGTCTGGAAAAGTACATGCACATCCACACCCTGAGCTTCGAGACCGCTGTCCATGTAAGCCAGCCCAAAATCGATCAGGTATATTCTGTCATTAGAAAATATCATGTTAGAAGTTGTCAGATCACCATGTATAATGCCATTCGAGTGTAGGCGACCTACAAGCTGGCCAACTTTTTTGCTCATTTCCTCGTCCATGACATGTTTCAGGGGCTTACCTTCAATATACTGCATCTCTATCCTGAAATCCTGTATATCATATATGACAGGAGTAGGTACTCCGCCTCTGCGGGCTTCGGAAATAAGCCTCGCCTCTGCACGTGTCCTTTCTTTGCGTATGCGCTCATCGATCTCCTGTAAGCGGTACTTTTTAGGAATGCGCTCTTTTATCACTATGCTTCCTTCAAGTTCGATCACCGCTTCTGCTCCTCTGGCGAGGTACATTTAAGCATCACCTTCCAGATCCTTTTCATTGATCCATGTAACATCCACTGAATCCGGTCTGAAATTAGGGTTCACATGAGAGTTCTCAACAGATAAGATACTACCAGCATTCAGCATCAAAAGACCCAGATAGGCGATCATGGCTCCATTGTCACCCATAAAACGTTTTTCCGGGACATAGAAAGAAGCACCTCGTTCCTCACACATTACTTGAAGCATTTCCCGAAGGCGCATATTAGCTCCGACACCCCCTGCAAGCAGGACCTCTTTCTTGCCGGTATGGGCAAGTGCTCTTTCTGTTACTTCCACTACCATCGAAAAAGCCGTCTCCTGAAAAGAATAGCATACATCTTCAAGGCTGGCCCGGACAAGGGCATCCGTAGCAGCTGTGGAAAGCCCTGAAAAGGAGAGGTCCATGCCCTTCACCACATAGGGCATTGGAATGTAATTCTTTGCCTTCCTGGCCAGTTCTTCTATCTTGGGACCACCCGGATGAGTAAGCCCTGCATTCCTGGCAAACTTGTCCAATGCGTTTCCAAGACCTATATCCAGTGTCTCACCAAACACCCGGTACTTTCCCATTTTATACGCCAGTACCTGTGAGTTGGCACCACTGACATATAGTGTCACAGGGTCCCTGGCGGGCGTCTTCCAGCGACCAACCTCTATGTGTGCAAGACAATGATTGACGCCTATAAGGGGCACATCCAGACCAAGGGAAAGGGCACGTGCAGCCGTAGCTACAGTACGCAGGCATGCCCCAAGACCCGGACCCTGAGAAAAGGCTATGCCATCTATCATAGAGCTGAATATGCCTTTTTTTCGTCCTTCTTCAAGCAGTTTCCCTATTACATGTGAAGCAAATCTGGCATGGTGCTGTGCAGCTTCCCTGGGGTGAATACCCCCGATGGGTGGCACATAAGTATGTGTAACCTCAGCGACAACATCCTTCTCATTAACTATAGCTGCGCTGAGATTCCATGCAGTACCCTCTATTCCAAGAACTGTTCCTTTCATTGGTATTTGGTAAAGGATGTAAAGCAGATTAATCTTACTCTTTCTTTAGGTACTCATATCCGACCGCAAGAACTCCGATCAATACAAAAACAATAATAAATGTCCATATTACGGACTTTCCTGGATTCGTTTTCTCCAGACCCACATCTGCTGCATTGATAGATAATGCCTCTGCATAACTATCCGGAGGTGAAGTAAACGGATTTTCAGCGGTAATCGCAAATGGAGAAAAACCCGGAGTCTGAGCTTCGAACATTACATAGCCTGTAGTATTGCTTTCCATGTAAGTGGGCAACATTTGCCATGAAGTTCCATTATATCTCTGCAGCTTTACATCTGCAGGATCTACCCCCACCTCCTCCATCCATGAATTGTTCACCCTGAACTTAACACGGGCATCCTTGATATTATCTGAAGTGGCAAAGCCAGCCATACCTACCCAGATATTGATATATTTGTATACAAGACCTTCAGGATCGGTGTCAACAAGCTTTGATCTGTTGTTCAGGACCTCTATGGTGGAGGTGATCTCGCCTGAGTTTTGGAGGGAATAGAAGCTAACAGACCGGATGTCATTGCCTGACCTTGTGAATTCATAGGTAACATTGGAATTCATTCTGACGTATGCGTTATCTGCATCTTTCATGGCTACATTTATAAAATCCTCAACACTACCTGCACCGCCACCTCCACCCGCGCTACTGCTGCTTTTTTTACTACTACTGCCCCCGCTGCTTCCTCCTCCGCTGTTGCTTGAAGATGTTGTCGTAAGGCTAATACTCACTGCTTCTCCTTTCAATCCATTTTCATTGTAAGGGACCAGCGTATAATTATAGGTTGTAGAGCTGTTCAGATCACCATGTACATAAGTTGATCTGGTTACGTTATCGAGGAAAATACCATTCTGGCTTATATGTACCGCTGCAGTATCTTCAGAAGCATCCCATTCCAGTGTGATCGAATTGACTCTAATGTTCTTTCCGATCACATTTGAAATTACAGGTAGTTTCACTGTTGTGGCTGAATCAGTTGCCTCCACATCATTAATGTTCCCCGAAGTGTCTACCGTTTCGATACTTATGGTATGTTCGATGCCGTTGCTGAGTCCCGTTGCGTTATAATAATTGTTGGAGGTAGTTGTGATAAACTTTCCATTGATATATAGCCTCACATTACTGAAATCTGCATCAATGGGATTGGTCCATGTCCAGTATATCCAGCTTGCACCGACATTTGTCTCCTGAAGATTTGTTACAGGTCCCGGAGGTGTCCTGTCCGTAACCTTGGTTGTAGCCGAATCGCTTACTGATCTAGAATTAATGTTCCCGGAAGTGTCCACAGTTTTGACGATGATCGTGTGATTTGTTCCTTCAGCAAGTCCGATCGCATTATAAAAAACATCAGAAGTATTTGTGACAAATTCACCATCAAAATATACCATAACATATGCAAAATCATCATCTTTTGGGTTTGTCCAAGTCCATCTGATCCAATCCAGACCCACGGTGCTTTCTTTAAGACCTGTTACAGGTGATGGAGGCACTATATCAATTGGAACTTGAGTTGTTGCAGAATCACTCACCAGAGCAGGATTGATATTTCCGCTGGCGTCTACGGTTTCTATACTGATAGTATGTACAGTTCCGCCAACCAGGCCGGTAGCGTTGTAAAAAGCATTTGATGTATCTCTGATGAATACACCGTCGAGGTATATCAGCACATGACTGAAATCCGGATCACCGGGATTTTTCCATGTCCATCTGATCCAGCTTGTACCTGAACCACTCTCTTTAAGGTCTGTCACAGTTGACGGAGGTGTGTGGTCAACAGTTGTGATCTTCGCCGCATCGAACATTATTTCAGCTGCTTTGAGGTCTTTAATAGCCTGGTTGATGTCAGCCTGAGTTGCACCAGTATCTTCAGCAATTGTTTCAGCTTTATCGATTGCATCTTCAAAAGCATCGATCGCTGATCGAGGATATTGACCAAGTCCTGTCCCTGCAACTGCACCTTCCACTTTAATTGATGCAGCGTTGATAGCAGATATCAGTGCAGACTTATTAACAGATGTTATTTCAGCAGCATCAAATATTGTTTCAGCGGCCTTAAGGTCCTTAATGGCCTGGTTTACTTCGGCCTGGGTTGCAATACTGCCAGCAGCAACTGCATCTGCTTTATCGATTGCATCTTCAAAAGCATCGATCGCTGATAGGGGATATTGGCCAGGCTCAATTCCGGCAACTGCATTTTCCACTTTAGTAGATGCAGCATTGATAGCAGATATCAGTGCAGACTTATTAACAGATGTGATTTTAGCTGCATCAAATATTGCTTCAGCTGCTTTAAGATCTGTTAAAGCCTCGTTCACTTCGGCCTGGGTTGCATCACTATCATCAGCAACATAATCTGCTTTGGCAATAGCTGAATCGAAAGCGTTGATTGCCGACAGGGGATATTGACCGGGCTCGACCCCGGCAACTGCAATTTGCACTTTTACAGATGCTGCAGTAATAGCTGATATTAATTCACTCTTGTCAACAGTGGAATTATCTGCCAAGCCGGTGCCTGCAGTCATTATCACAAATAGCAACATTAGTCCAAAGTAAATTAATCCTATCCCTGAATAGATTAATCCACTTAACTTGATTCGCATTGCCCACCACTCCACAAGTTAGAGAGGACTGATACCCCTTACGATCAACTCATGTTATCAGTTGACCCATCCCACTAAATTACATTATTATAAAATAAATGTGTGCAAATTGTTTCTTTACTATATACTATATAGTTGACTTAAACTCATATTTATACTTATAGGCTCGAACGTCCCCTACATATGATACCTTTTACTACTGTCACATTATATAATCACACTGCTACCGTAAATTCCCCTTTACATCTTTTCTACAGGGGGAAAATACCGATCAATCTTGCCGTTCTTTTTTCAAGTACTCGTATCCAACTGCAAACAGACCGATCAGGATAATGATCATAATGTAAGTCCATATCTTCGATTTTTCCGGCTGCGTTCCTTCAAGAGCGATATCTTCGACCTGTGTGGAGTCTTTGTAACCATCACTATTTGCAGAAGATGCAAGCATCTTTCCGGCTGTAATGGCAAATGGAGAGAATCCAGGGGTCTTGGCCTCGAATATTGCATAGTCCATTGTACTGCTTTCCAGAGTTGTAGGCAGTACTTCCCACACAACTCCATTATACCTCTGTAACCTTACATCTGCAGGATCTACACCCATTTCCTGGATCCAGGAGTTATCAACCCTGAACTTAACACGGGCATCCTTGATATTATCTGAAGTAGCAAAGCCAGCCTTACCCACCCAGATGTTGAGATATCTATATACCAGGCCATCCGGATTCCTGCTAACCAGTTTTGATCTGTCGTTCAAAACCTCTATTGTAGAGGTTATTTCTCCTGAGTTCTTAAGGGAAAAGAAACTAACAGAATGGATATCATTGCCCTCCCTTGAGAACTCATAGGTGACATTGGAATCCATCCTCAGATATGCATTGTCAGCATCTTTCATCGCTACATTCGCAAAGTTCTCAACACTGCCAGCACCGCCGCCGCCACTACTCTTTTTACTACTGCTGCCACCGCTGCTTCCCCCTCCACTCTTACCGGAGGATTGAGTTTTCAGGCTAACACTTACTGCTTTACCTTCGAGTCCATCATTAGCATATGGGACTAAAGTATAACTATAAGTCGTACCGCTCTCTAGATTGCTATCTACATATGATGCTGGTTCGCTCACAGTCCCAAGGGACATATCATCCCTGCTTATTTTCACGCTGGCTGTGTCACTCGAAGACTCCCATACCACTGTAATTGAAGTAGTTGTAATATCCTTTCCAGAAATACTAATGATTTCAGGAATTATGGTTGCAGTGGTTGTTGTGGTCGCTGCAGCATCGACCAGTTCAGGATTGATGTTACTCAGATCGTCTACGGTTTTGAGACCTATAGTATATGTGGTGCCTTCAGCCAGCCCGGTTAACTCGTAATAGGCATTAGAGGTAGTTGTAACAAATGAGTTATCAATGTATACCATAACATGGCTAAAGTCAGGATCTGTTGGATTTGTCCAGGTCCATCTGATCCAGGTTGAACCTATAGCACTGTCTTGTAAGTTCGTTACAGATGCTGGTGGAGTTGAATCCCCGGTTGCGATCTTAGCTGCATCGAATATTGTTTCAGCGGCTTTAAGGTCTCCAATAGCCTGATTGACCTCCGCCTGAGTTGCACCTGCCTCATCAGCAACTACCTGTGCCTGGCCAATAGCTTCCTTAAATGAAGTAATTGAAGACTGAGGATATTGACCGACCCCTGCTCCTGCTACTGCATTATTCACTTTTGAAGATGCTGCACCAATAGTAGAGGTCAATGCAATCTTATTTACACTTACTATTTTAGTTGTATCGAATATTGCTTCAGCTGCCTTAAGATCTGTTAAAGCCTCGTTCACTTCAGCCTGGGTTGCACCACTGTCATCAGCAACAGACTCTGCTTTAGCAATAGCCGTATCAAAAGCATTGATGGCCGATAGAGGATATTGGCCAGGCTCAATTCCGGCAAATGCACCTTCCAGTTTAGTCGAAGCAGAACTAATTGCCGAAATTAATGCATCCTTATTTACACTTTCTATTTTAGCTGCATCAAATTCTGATTCAGCTGCCTTTAGGTCTGTAATGGCCTGTTTTATCTGCTTTAGAGTTGCATCTGGATCTATAGTTGCATCTAGATTAGAAGCAACTTCCTGTGCTATATCAATGGCTGCTTCGAATGCATCTATTGCCGATTGGGGATACTGACCAGGATCATTTCCGGCAGTTGCACTTTCAACTTTTCCATTGGCATCCTCAATGGCTGATATTAATTCAATTGTTGCATTATCAACCAAGGCTGCTCCTGCGGTCATTGACACTAAGAACAGTACTATTCCAACATAAGTCAACCCGACTCCAAAGTATATTAGTTTTTTTAACTTGATTTGCAGATGCATCACCTACTTTCAATTAGAGAGGATTTTGATTTGGTTTGTTCCTGTGTCATCTATGATAGAGTTTAATGAAGAAGTATTTAAAGTTGTTTAAAAAAACATATCCTTTTATAGTATATTTTTGCTAATTGTATGCTTTTTTAGTTACATACGTGAATAAACAAGGACGTCTGTACGCTCTACTTAAAAAGTAAATGAATAAAATAAATAAAAACAGCAAAAGAGAGATTGGAATGAATTAAATACTGAAACTGATTCCGACAAATAAATCATTTGTAAGTTAATGGAAGGGTCTGAAAGATATCCCCTGATCTTGACAGGGGATTTTACTGATCAATTATGTCCTTTCCTAAGATAGAAATACCCAGCTGCAAATACTCCTGCCAGAAGGATGGACATGGCAATTATCAATGTATTGGATCGTTCTGCTTGCGTCTGCTCCTGACCTTTTCCTGACAGAACCTTGCCCATATCAGCATTTGCAGAAGAAGCAAGCTCTTTTTCTGCAGTGATAGCAAAGGGAGAGAAGCCAGGGGTATGAGACTCGAATACAGCATACTCCCCATTATTGTTTTCCAGGATAGTTGGCAATACTTCCCAGACACCGCCATCATATCGTTGCAATCTCACATCTGCAGCAGTTAAACCCATCTCCTGAAGCCAGGAATCATTTACCTTGAACTTAACCCTGGCATCTTTTATAGAGGATCCCGTAGTAGAATCTGAATTTCCGATCCAGATATTGATATATTTGTACACGAGTCCTGAAGGGGTACTGCTCACCAGCTTTGATCTATTATTCAGTACTTCTACTGCGGATGTCACATCTCCCAGATCCTGAAGAGAATAGAAGCTAACTGAAAGGATATCATTACCCTCTCCTGTAAATTCATAAGTTACATTAGCGTTCATTGCGAGATAAGCGCTTGCAACATCTGTCATTAGAAGGTTAGCAGTATCTTCAGAACTAGAGATGCTTTCTACATCAGGTAGACCGGAAGAAGGGGTCCTAAGGCTGAAAAATACTGTTGCACCCTCCATTCCATCTTCTTTGTATGGGATCAGAGTATAGTTATAAGTTGTATCAGCGGTCAGACCAGTGTCCAGATAAGATGTTGATCCGCTAACATTTCCAATGGTTAAATCATCGCGCAATATTTGTACTCCGGTTGTAGCATTCGAAGCTTCCCATACAAGTGTAATGGAACTGGACGTAATATTGTTTCCATAGATACTGGAAATATCCTGGAGCATCAAAGCCGTGGCTAAGTCCTGAACACCCTCCTGATCTATATTCCCGGAAGTGTCACCAGAATAGATGGTTATCGAATGAGAGACCCCTTGATCCAGTCCAGTTGAAGTATAAACACTTTCTGATGTGTTACTGACAGCTACATCATCTATGTATATCACAAAATGACTGAAATCCGGAGCATCGGGGTTGGTCCATTCCCACCGGATCCAATTCGAACCCAAACCTGTTTCCTGGAGGTTTGTAACAGTCATCGATGAAGTCTGCTCCAGACTGGAACCCATCACAGTAATAGTTATCGTTTCAGAATCGGTCAGACCATCCAATCCTGCTGCAAATGTAACTGTATATGCCCCGGCAGAACCAGTATCCGGAGTCCAGCTGAAAACACCGGTATTTGGATCAAAAGTAGCTCCTGCTGGAAGATCCGAAACCGAGTATACGACACCTGCATCTGCATCTGCAGTTGAAATTGTAAATGTAAGCAGTTCATTCTCTTTCACAGATCTATCCCCTATCAGCGAAAGTTCAAGTGCTCCTGTTACACTTCCTTCAATTGCAGTATCGGATGTTGAATTATCTTCAATAGCGATCGATCCGCCTGATACACCCTCCTGAAGAACAACAAGACCACTATTTGAATCAGCTACATAGACATAATTGTCTGAAACCGCAATACCATTGGCATTACCCCCAGTGTCATAACTGCTTACAAGGCCCGGGGAAGAAGGAGCAGAGACATCCAAAACAACAAGACCACTATAATCAGTTAGATAGACATAATTACCTGATACTGCAACATCATTTGTATCGCCATCTGTGGAATAACTGCCTGCTAAAGCCGGCGATGAAGGATCACTCACATCCAGAATGGCAAGACCATTATAATCAGCAACATAAGCATGATTTCCAGAGATAACAACATCATAAGCATAAATGGCATCATATATTCCCACCGGACTTGGTGAGGAAGGAACAGAGATATCGATCACTGCAAGACCATTGCTACCATCAAAAATTCCTTTGCTGTCATCGGCTACATAGGCATAGTTACCAGATATTGCAACACCGTTTGCAGAACCAATAGTATCGTATGTTCCTGCAAGTTTGAGAGATGCGGAAGTGCGGACATCAACAATAACAAGGCCACTGGTATCAGCTACATAAGCATAATTGCCTGATACATCAACGTCACATGCAAACCCCTCGGTATCATAACTGCCTGCAAGGCTTGGAGAAGAAGGAGTGCTGATATCTATGACAACAAGACCATTATCACCATTGGCGACGTAGGCATAGCTACCTGAAATGGCAACATCATACACTTCTGAGGGAGCAGTTACCCTGCCCACTTCGGAAGGATTTAAAACTTCGCTAATATCGAGTATAACAAAGTCCTGGCTCTGGCCTAGATATGCATATTCACCTACTACCACAACATCGGAGACCTCTCCACTGAACTGACTGACAACTCCCATGTTTATGTTGTCTGCCATTCCGACCCCTGCGGTAATCATTACAAAGAACAACATCATTCCAAAACGAATTGATCCACTTAATTTGATCTGCATTTTTTTCACCAGCTCCTCAGCAACAGAGGACTTTGATTTTTTAGCACAACATTGTAGATATTCTAATTAATTCTGAAACATTCCATGAAATTGGAAATACCCCTGTACCTCAGTACAGGGGCAAAAATGTAGCTTCAATTTTTCTTCGTGTACATATATCCAACTGCAACCAATCCTATTGCCAGTACAGCCATGATCAAAGTCCAGAGATTGGACTTTTCCGGTTCTGTTTGTCCATGGTCTGCACCTTCCGTCTGGATAGGATCTTTCAAGAGGTTTTCTGATCCTGTAGCCTGCAACTTTGTATCTGTGCTATTGCTTACAGAAGCTGCAAGTGCTGTATCTGCAGTGATAGCAAAAGGAGAGAAGCCCGGCGTTCGAGCCTCAAATATCACATAGCCCTCCATATTGCTTACCAAAGTTGTAGGAAGTACTTCCCATGAAGTTCCATCATATCTCTGCAACCTTATGCTTTCAGCGCTTACACTCATATCCTCGGTCCATGAGTTATTCACCTTGAATTTGACCACTGCATCTTTGATGTTAGCTTCAGTGGCAAATCCTGACTTTCCTACCCATATATTGATATATTTGTATACTAGCCCTGCGGGATCATCGCTCACAAGCTTTGACCTGTTATTCAGAACCTCTATAGTGGATGTTATTTCACCTGAATTCTTAAGAGAATACAAACTAATTGACTGAATGTCATTACCCTCTCTTGAGAACTCATAGGTGGCATTGGAATCCATTCTAAGATAAACAGTGGCAACATCTTTCATAGCTACATTCTCAAAGTCTTCTACGCTTCCGGCACCGCCGCCTCCACCACCACTGCTACTGCTCTTTGTGCTGCTGCCTCCGCTACTTCCTCCTCCGCCACTGCTACCACTGCTGGAAGAAGATGTGCTTAAAGTGATAGTTGCCGTGTTACCTTGAGTTCCATTGGTATAATATGGCAACAAAGAATAGGCATAACTGGTATCGCTGTCCAGGCCAGTGTCTTTATATGTCGATACGGACCCTGTAACGTTGCCGATCAGAATGTCATTACGATACACTTCAACAAGAGCCACATCCGAAGAACTTGTCCATGTCAATGTGATAGAACTTGAACCGATATCCTCCCCTGAAAGGTTCGATATCTGTGATTCCGAAGAAACATCATCTGAAGCAAGTACAACAATAGTTACGGTTTCCGAATCAGTAAGACCGTTGGCCTCTGCAGTAAATGTCACCTGATAATTACCTTCAGTATCCGGGGTCCAACTGAAAACACCAGTGTTCGCATCAAGAGTAGCTCCTTCCGGCATACCCAAAGCAGAGTACACGATAGCATCGCCCTCTGCATCTGTTGCTGAAACCGTGAATGTCAGCAATTCATTCAGATTTACCGATTTATCGCCTATTCCTGAGATTATAGGCCTTTCATCTGTCTCATCACCGGGAGTGACCGTAGAATTGCCTCCCGAACCACCGGGTCCTGTCAAATCATGTATTTTAACTACTACAAGGCCATTACTCGAATCAGCTACATATGCATAGTCACCTGATACAGCAAC
>NZ_JBFYLB010000168.1:0-19931 GCF_041305605.1 Methanomethylovorans sp. | reverse complement strand
CCTGATGAGAATATAGTCATTGAGGAAGGGCAGATCAGGGAGATATATGACAGAACAAAGCCCGACATCAATGATCTGGACATCGTAACCATCGGCTGTCCGCATTGCTCCCCGGCTGAACTTTCTCTTATAGCAGGACTTCTTGAAGGCAGGACTGTCAATAAGGAAGTCTGGATCTGTACTTCCAGGGAAGTTGCAAACAAACATCCGGGGCTTGTCCAGTCCATTGAAAAGAGCGGGGCAAAAGTGGTCTGCGATACCTGCATGGTAGTATCGCCGGCAACTGAAAAATATAAAACAATGATGGTAAACTCCGGCAAAGCCCTGGCATACGTGCCCGGAATGTGCGGAGTCCCCACTCTTTTTGGTGACATCTATAAGTGTATAAGGGAGGCGGTGAAGGAATGAAGGTCAAATGCCGCACCATTTCCAGGGGCTGTGCAGAGGGGCAAGTAATGATCACACGCGATCCAATTTCTTTTTTGGGTACCATAGACCCTAAGACCGGCAAAGTAGTGGATGCGAACCACGAACTTTTCGGGCAGTCGATAAAGGGCAAGGTTCTGGTCTTCCCCCATGGAAAGGGCTCTACTGTGGGTTCCTATGTAATATACCAGCTTTTCAAGAACGGTGTTGCCCCTGCAGCCATGATCAACCTGGACTCAGAACCTATAGTTGCTGTGGGTGCTATTATTTCTGCCATACCGCTGGTAGACAGGCTGGAGAATGATCCATATACTTTCCTTAAGGATGGCATGTCCATAAAAGTAAATAGCAGTGAAGGTTATGTGGAAGTGCCTGAAGGATAATCTTCCTGATGATGCAAAAAGGTACTGGAAAAGTGGTGTACTAATGGACATTTGTTTAAGGTGGAAAAGAAAGAATGCTTTCAGCCTTGCTGCGCTTGCACCTCTGCTGCCCAGCATACGCAGAGTTAAAACACCAACTGACGGTATAATGATATACAGTCTGGTGACAAGACAGGCAGCAAGTGTCTTCAGGGAAGTGCAGAATGCAACCACCAATTCCATTTTCATAGCGGGAGGACCTCATCCATCCGGGGACCCGGAAGGTACTTTACGATATTTTGATTATGTGGTAGTCGGTGAAGGCGAGGCAACACTTCCCGAGCTTGTAAAGGTGCTGCAGGAAGGCGGGGATGTGAGCACAGTCAAAGGTATCGCCTACAAGGATACTGAGGGAAAAATTATTTCCACTCCCAAAAGGGAGCCCATAGAACTGGATGACTATCCCTGTTTTGATCCTCATCTTATCAAGGCTCCCATAGAGATCAGCCGGGGATGTCCCTGGAAGTGCAAATACTGTCAGATACCGCAGATGTTCGGCAGTAAGGTAAGGCATCGCAGTATAGACTCCATCGTTAAATGTGCTCAGCACTACAAGGACCTGAGGTTCATTTCATCCAATTCGTTTGCCTACGGAAGCGATGGTATACACCCGCGTTTCGACAAGGTGGAGAAACTGCTGGAGGCTTTGTATGCAATCAGGAATAAGGATATTTATTTTGGCACTTTTCCTTCGGAAGTGAGGCCCGAGTTCGTGACAGACGAATCTCTGGAAATGGTGAAGGAATATTGCACCAATGACAGGATCAGCCTTGGTGCACAGTCCGGGAGTGAACGGATCCTCAGAGATATTCACAGGGGACACACTGTGAGAGAAGTGGAGATAGCTGTTGAACGTTGTTTTGAACATGGGATCACACCCACCGTTGACTTTATCTTAGGTTTCCCGGATGAGGCCGAAGAGGAGCAGGAAATGAGCCTGGCCCTTATCCAGTGGATCTGCAGCAAAGGCGGAGAAGTGCGGGCACATTATCTTGAACCGTTGCCTGGAACTCCTTATGCGCATGTGTCTCCCAGTAAGGTGAGTGAGAAGGTCAACAGTGAGCTTGGTAAGCTTGCTCTGAGCGGCAAGATAACGGGTTCATGGGAATGACTATCCCGCAATTGTCCAAATATAATAGTTTTCAGAGCAGATGCTCTTCGAACTTTCCATTGCAGAATACCATGATCCTCACTTTTTCACCCCTGTTCAGGTTTCGCATCATGCGATCATAAGTGCTCTGTACGTGTTTCAGGCCGTGTTCCTTGAAATGTTTACTGACGATTTCCAGGAAACAGATCTGGTGTTCCAGGTATGCTGTTTCGTATTCTTTGGTAAGGGCAGCTACCTTGCTGCATTCCTCATCAGTTATCTCCGAATGATAGCATCCGTGTTCGTTCAGGCCGCTGATCTGCCTCCAGTCTACTTTTCCGGAATCATCGGCTTCACGGTGAAGCATGTAAGGATAAAGCCTGCATATCATGGGTCTGTCTTCATAGATCTGACACCTGCCCTTTTCAAGGAACATGCACGAACTATCTTCTTTGGTCCGCAGGGCATAACCCGAAACATAGAAAGTCCCGTTGTTATCACAAAATTCAAAATATGGGGCAGGTTTCAATGCATCAGGTGATATCTTCCTGATACGGGATACTTCCTTATCAAGCAGGAAAATATGGTCATTGAACTCACTGGTACAGCATTTTGCACACAGGTCACACTCAAAGCCCACTTCTTTGATGATCTCACAGAGCTTTCCGATAGGATATTCCAGCAGATCACGGAGCTCTTTTTTTGTGTCAAGTATTTGTTCTTCTATAGATGGTCTGGCTACAATGACCAACTCCATTGATTATGGCAGCCATTTTTAACCGGCACGTTATTAAGTGTATCTTCAATGTATCCTGAGAAAAGTTAAAAAAGAGCAATATTCCCGTAAAGTTTAATTATGAGCATCACCTCTAATGCTAAACTTACAGATGATAACTTTATCGATATTCAAATAATACATGAGGATTCATAATGGGTAAAACAGGCAGCGTAGTATGGGCAAAGGTCAAAGGAAGAAAAGGTAGGACCATTAAGGTAGAGAAGTCAAAGGAAGCAAAGGCGCACCCGGGTCCGGCACAGAGGTATATGGCCTCAGGCGCAAAGAGGAGATTCATAAGACGCTCTCCTAAAGCTATAGTGAAGTGAAGATCTTTCTTCTTTTTAATGCAGGGTGACAACAGTGTTTTTCGATATCACTCTGCGATTTTCTAATCTCCGTTCTAAAGTGTGTTTGGTTTTGCACATGCGTAACGATTATATAGAACCACAATCATCTAAAATCGTCTGATAGATCTAATCTTTTATTACACTACTAAAGGAGGATAAATAAATGGCAGGACAGATGGCTGGACAGCCGATTTTCATCTTAAGAGAAGGAAGCCAGAGAACAAAAGGCAGAGAAGCTCAGAGCAACAACATTATGGCCGCAAAGGCAGTTGCAGAGGCAGTGAGGACCACCCTGGGGCCAAAAGGCATGGACAAAATGCTTGTGGACAGCCTGGGGGACGTTGTTATCACCAATGACGGTGCAACCATCCTTAAAGAAATGGACATAGAGCACCCTGCTGCAAAAATGATCGTCGAGGTCTCCAAGACCCAGGACGATGAAGTGGGCGACGGTACCACCACAGCAGCAGTAATAGCAGGCGAACTGCTGAAGAAGGCAGAAGAGCTTATCGAGCAGGACGTTCACCCAACTATCATCGCTTCCGGGTACAGGCTTGCTTCAGAAAGGGCTGCAGATATCCTTCAAACCCTTGCAAGGAAAGTCACCATTAATGATGAGGGTATTCTTCTGAACATCGCCGGGACAGCAATGACCGGAAAAGGTGCAGAGGCTTCCAAGGACGTGCTTTCCAGGATCGCAGTATCCGCTATTAAGAGCATTGTTGATACTACCGACGGTAAGAACAAGGTAGAGATGGACAACATCAATGTCGAAAAGAAGGTTGGAGCACGTATCGAGGACTCCGAACTTATTACCGGCATGATCATCGACAAAGAGCGTGTGCACAGCAACATGCCCAAGAAGGTCCCCAATGCAAAGATAGCTCTTATCAACATAGCCATCGAGCTCAAAGAGACCGAAGTTGATGCAGAGATCTCTATAACATCCCCTGAGCAATTACAGTCCTTCCTTGACCAGGAAGAAAAGATGATCAGGAGCATCGTCGATAAGATCGTGGCAAGCGGTGCAACTGTTGTATTCTGTCAGAAGGGTATCGACGACATGGCACAGCACTTCCTGTCCAAGAGCGGTATCTTCGCAGTGAGGCGTGTCAAGAAGAGCGACATGCAGAAGCTGGCAAGGGCAACAGGTGGAAGGCTCATTACCAACCTCGATGAGATCACAGCCGGGGATCTGGGCAAAGCACAACTTGTAGAAGAGAAGAAGGTCGGCGGCGACGAAATGACCTTTGTCACCGGTTGCGAAAACCCCAAGGCAGTCTCAATTCTGCTGCGCGGCGGTACCGAGCATGTCATAGACAATATCGAAAGAGCACTGCACGATGCACTTAGAGTGGTCGGAGTTGCTATCGAGGATGAGACACTGGTCGCAGGCGGCGGCTCACCAGAGGTAGAGCTAGCACTGAGACTTTATGAGTATGCAGCAACCCTCAGCGGTAGGGAACAGCTTGCAGTTAAGGCATTCTCAGAGGCACTTGAGATCATCCCAAGGACACTTGCAGAGAACGCAGGACTTGACCCGATAGACAAGCTCATGGAGCTGCGTGCTCACCATGAGAAGGGATCAAAGACCGCAGGGCTTAACGTATTCACTGGCGAGATAATCGACATGTGGAAAGCTGGCGTTGTAGAGCCTCTCAGGGTAAAGACCCAGGCGATCAATGCAGCTGCAGAGTCTGCTGTAATGATCCTCAGGATCGATGACATCATCGCTTCGACCCGTGCACCAGCAGGTCCATCTGCAGAAGGCATGGTCCCCAACATGCCACCAGGAATGGGCGGCATGGGCATGGAATAAATATTTCTTAGGAACAGAGCGCAGTGCATCTGCGCTTAAATCTTTTTTTTTACCTTCAGTTCAGAAATATCTTACTTTCCAAGGCAGTGGAGTATATCTGCTGAATTGTATCGTGTTTTTATGATCCGGGTTCTTCCACGCATTCCCTTTCCGGAAAAATCTGCATCTATATACTGTAAAGCGTTGAGTTTCTCCACCAGCTCATAGAAACGAGTGTACCCAAGTTGTGTTGTTTCATGGAACTCTTTGTATAGTTCACCTGTCTGAGGGTCTTTTCCCTGGGCTATGAGGCGTAACAATGTCTTCTCATGGTCATTAAGGGAACTTATACTGCGGCACAGGTGCAAAAGCCGGGAAGCTTCGTATGCTTTTTCCACATCTTCGGTAGAAACACTGCGACTTGCTTTTCTCTCTGCATTCAGGCCAGCCCGCTTGAGCAGATCGATCCCTATGCGCAGGTCACCTGTAAGGTCTGTGTATTCCACTATCTTTTCTTGTACTTCGGTGGGCACAACGTTCGGGAAGAAAGCATGAAACACTCTGTTGTTAATTATATCCTGTATCTCTCTGTACTCGTATCGTGGAAAAGCAATCTCCTCCGGCAAAAAAACCGACCCTACTCTGGGGTCGAACTTGTACATGGTGCCAGTGTCGCTCACAATAGCTATGACTCCAATGCGTGCGCCAGGATATTGTTCATGTGCTCTTAAAAGGGAGTACATTACTTCATCGGCATGCCCTTCGTGAAAAAGGTAATTAATGTCATCAAGGGCAACCACAAGTATTCTGTCAGAGGTTATCAGATGGTTTACAACTTTCTGGAATACTTTCCCAAAGGATACGCCCGAGGATGGAGGAGAAACCTTTAGCAGGTTCTCATAGATCTTGGCTATAACGGCAAAACGGGTGGAATCTATCTGACAATTGATCTTTACAAAGACTACGTTCTTTACATGTTCCTGCAGCTCACTGAACACTTTTTTGACGGCAGTTGTCTTTCCAGTACCCGGGGGGCCGCTTATGAGGCAATTCAGAGGGCGCATGCCTCTGGCCGTAGGTCTCAGGGCAAATTTAAGTGATTGCAGCTGGCTATCTCTGTGAGCAAAATATTCCGGAATATGGTCAAGTTCAAGTATCTCGGGATTCCTGAATATAGTTTCATCCCACATCAACATATCCTTGCTCAATCAAATGCCTCCCTTGTTCATGAAGTAAATTACATTATATTAATATAAAATCTTGTTTCAATTAGTGTCTGACCAACATATCCAGAAAAACATGGTCAGTTATCTTAGAGGTATTTCCTCATCACAATAGCATCCGAATGAGTTCCATCATCGAAAAATCTATGTATCCTGCTTGCTTCCTTAAAACCATTGTTCTCATAGATCTTTTTTGCAGCCGTCCACTGAACCGACACTATCAGGATCATACTTGAGATGTTGTATTTCTCAGTGATCCTCCTGGACAGCTCTAAAAACAATAGTTTTCCATATCCTTTCCTGCGATGTTTTTTAAGAATGCCTATCGATGATATGTAAAGCTCGGAACCAGTAGTACTATGGACCGTACTGATACTGTGATTCAGATCGAACCTATCTTCTCGTATTTCTTCAGAGTAGTTCCAGATCTCTGAAGATATATATCCGCAAACACTCTCATCTACTTCCAAAACTAAAAAACCATCAGGAAAAGTTGAGATGCGATCTCTAAATACAGATCGGTCCTCGTGCACGGTTTCACAAAACGATTCGTGTTCTATCTCCATTATCTGTTCGATATCTTTTATTGTAGCATTCCGGATAAAGATCTTTTCCAATGAACCACCATTGAACTTTATTACCTTCTATTCTCCATATCTCTTCATCAGCCAACAAGTGCAGCAATGTTTGAAACAGCTTCTGCAAGTGCCTCTACTTCCTCTATTGTATTGTACAGAGCAAAAGATGCGCGTACTGTGCCTTTAAGGCCAATGTTTTGTATTGCGGGCATAGCACAGTGATAACCGCTGCGCACGCAGATCTTACGTGTCTGGTCAAGGATAATGGCAACATCATGTGGATTCATTCCCTGAACATTAAAAGGTACAACTCCTGCCCTGTTTTTAGGGCCATATACCTGCACCTGTGGTATCTCAGCAAGCAGGGATGCAGTTTTCCTGGCCAATGTTGTTTCATGCTTCTCTATGTTTCCAATACCCGCATCCCGTACATATTCCACAGCTCTGCCAAGGCCAATGACTCCGGGGATGTTGGGTGTACCCGCCTCAAAACGTGCAGGGCTTGCTTCTATCTGGTAACCGTCTATGGATACGGAGTTCACCATGCCTCCACCTACGTACATCGGTTTTATAGAATCCGGGTCCCTGAGGCAAAGCATACCGGTGCCCTGCGGTCCCAGCAAACCCTTGTGGCCCGGGGTTACCATAAAATCCGCTCCCACTTCTTTCATATCCAGTGGCATGTGCCCTGCTGACTGGGAAGCATCAATAAGCACCTGACAACCATTTTTATGGCCTATTTTGGTCATTGTTCTTATATCCTGTATGGAGCCGAACACATTTGTTACATGGTTTACAGCTATCAAACACGTCTTATCTGTGATGGATAACTCAATTTGTTGAGGATCTACCACTCCTTCCTCATTAGCCTGTACAACTGTTATCTCTACTCCCTGATCCCGCAGCCTCAGCCAGGGAAGCAGGTTAGAGTGGTGTTCCACAATGGAAACGATCACATGGTCTCCCGGATGCCACTGGAGGCCGTAAGCCAGCATGTTGATACTTTCTGTGGCATTTCGGGTGAAAACAGTTCCTGTGACATCAGCATTAAGGAATGACGCAACCGTTTCTCTGGCATCTTCGTACCGGTCAGTGGTCATTCTTGCAAGCCGATGGGCGCCCCTGCCATGGTTGGCTGCATACTTATAGAAATATTCTTCCATGGCTTTTACTGCCGGTACAGGTGTCTGTGTAGTTGCAGCATTATCCAGATATATAAACTCCTCAAGAAGAGGGAAATCTTTTCTTATTGCTGGCAGGTCGTACATGCGACCTAATACGCCAGCCTGTAAAAAATAGTTTTGCAGGCTATTTTGCCTGAAGACCACCGACCATGAAACGGTACAGGTCCATATCTTCTGGGTCAAGCCTGCCTCTGATGACCCCACCTACCACTGTATAGCAATTAATGGATGAACGGCGGGAATCATTATTCCTACTTTTCTCTTCGATTTTTGAATTCATTTTTACACCTCACGTCTCACTTTAGACAGAGAAAGCCTCCAGATATTATTATTTACATAGTAAACATATTTATCTACTTTGGCTCGCTGAAACTTATATTTAGCCTTTATTATATAAATATCTGGCGCATACTACTAGTTGGCGATCAAGAGTTTCTTACTTAAAGCCCCATAAGAATCAAATATTGCCAGAAAGAGAATATTCCTTGGTGTACATAATGTATGTAGAATCTGAAATTCCTTACAGCCTACGACCCTCTCCAGAATATGGTGCTTATTGTGCTGTTCTTTTTTCTGTTACTTTTGCTGGGGATACTTATCTTTGAGCAATGGAATTTTTGATGTCAGTAATACTATATTATTACAAAAACCAGTGATGTAAGAAATGTAACTATTTTATATTTGCCATCTACTTTTCAATGTCACTTTCATGTTTTAATATACGGCTACTTGCTTTCGTAAACAGGATAGCTTAAACAGCTTTAAGTATAAAGTCTAATTGCAAAATAAGTTTGTTCAAGAACAAATATAAGTGACATAAAAAAATAAGCTTTAAGCTAGAGTATGAATCTGATGACTTATAAAAAAAGAGGAGTTACTTCCTCTACTTGCTTAGAGTGAATAAGTAGTCCGACTGAGCAGCTTTGTTGTGGCAATTATAGCATGAACTCAAAATACCTTCATTTGTCACATCACCAGTAGCTGTGTAAGATGCCCAGAACCAGTCATTGTGGTCGGGGTCAAATCCCTTTACCTTGTACATTACAACAGTATTAGTGAATTCTTTATTCGCATTAAACCCATCTTTTACTACCATTGTTCCGTAAGGCATTTCTTTCGCACCGGCATTAATGGCTGTCAGGGCATCATCCGAAACATAGACCGTTACAAATGCCCCATGAACCGCAGAACTGGAGGTCATTTCTTCTGTTCCCGGCCACAAAGACCATTCATGATAATTATTCTCCGTGAGATACGAATATACGGAAAAACCATCGGGAGATACTATCTCTTCTGATCCTGTCGTAACATTGTCATCCGGAGTTGTAATCCCTTCGTCAGACCCATTTATCTCTTGATCATCTTCTGCTGTCTCCTGTTCCGACGTATCGGCACAGCCCGAGAGCAGCATTATTCCAAGTATGGTTAATACTATCAAAATGTATTGTTTCATACGAACCCCCTTATCAGTAAAACTGACATGTAATCGTTTATCGTGTCTTATATTAATAACTTGATGTAGAGTCAAGATTGGCGTCGCAAAACATATAATATATGCAGGAGAGTTTCGATACTAATGCCCGAGATTACCATAGACGAATCCCTTACCTATATTGAGGGAACCCAGCGTGTGTTCACCGAAGAGGAAACCCTTCAAAGGGTTCAACCGTTGCTCAAAGATATCGGAGTCACCCGCATTGCCAATATCACAGATCTTGACAGAATAGGCATACCTGTATTTTCCAGTATCAGGCCAAGTGCAGCGGATGGTGCAATCTCCGTATACTCTGGAAAGGGATCAAATGAGGTGCAAGCGCGCATATCTGCAATAATGGAAAGCTTTGAGAGATGTCTTGCGGAGCGCAGCGGTATAAATAAAAATGTGCCGGAGGGCATAGCTTCCCATGAGTTCATAGAAACTCCTGAAATTGCCAGTTCAAGTTATAATCTTATTGAACCTCACTCTCTTCTGCTACCTGAAAAACTAATGCCTTCTTCCCGTATCGAGTGGACTGCTGGCTGGGACCTGTTGAAGAAAGAAGAAGTCCTGGTACCTACTAATGCCGTATATCATCCTTACGATGCCCCTGGCATGTCTGTGAAACTTTTCCGTACCAATACAAATGGTCTGGCTGCCGGTAATACTATTGAGGAAGCTATTTTTCATGGCCTGCTGGAAGTTTTGGAACGGGATGCCCTCAGCAGTGCGGAGTTCAACCGTTTTCCTGGAAAGGAGATCTTACTTACAGAAGATGACGGAGAAAACTACAGGCTTGTCCAAATGTGCAAAGAGAACGGTATTGACATCAAGTTATGGTTGCTGTTTCATGATACAGGTGTCTCTACAGTAGTAGCTGCCCTGGACGATGTGCGGCTGAAAGATCCTGCACTGCTTGTAATGGGTGCCGGTTCGCATCTTGATCCCTCCATAGCTGTGAAAAGGGCCGTCACCGAAGCTGCACAATCAAGGGTGGTGCAGATACACGGTGCCAGGGAGGATACGGAACGGGAAAAATTCGTAAGAGATATTGGTTATGGCCGCATCAAACGCATGAACAGCTATTGGTATGAAGAAGGGGAAAAAGTTCATCTTTGCGATATCAAGGATGTGTCCACTGATCGTCCTTCAACTAATATTGCTCTTTTGCTTGAAAAGATAGGCAATGTAGCCGAACGTGCGATAGTCGTTGACCTGTCCAGAGAAAGTATAAGTGTACCGGTAGTGAGAGTGATCGTGCCCACCTTTGAGCTATACACCATTGACCGTGAACGCATAGGTAGCAGGATCAAGACTTCTCCCAGGAAAAAACTCTCTCCTGAGGAAAGGCCCTGGAAGAGGAGAATGGTCCGTTGATGAGTGACCGAAGGATCTTAGTGTTCACGGGTACCAGCATAAGTCATAGCGAGGCAAGGACTCTGCTGGATGCCACATATAGGCCACCTGTTTTCAGGGGTAATATAAATGAGGTGCTCCAAGAGGGCTATGGGATCATCGGTATAATCGATGGTATTTTTTTTAACCGGGCGGCTGTTGCCCATAAGGAGATTCTCAGAGCTCTTGAAGCAGGAGTTTACGTTGTCGGAGGTGGCAGCATGGGGGCTTTGAGGGCGTCTGAACTTGACGTGCATGGCATGATCGGTGTAGGGAGGATATACGAATGGTACAGGGATGGTGTCATCGAGGATGATGATGAAGTTGCCGTAGCCACAAACCCAGATACTTTTGAGCCGGTATCTGTTCCCATGGTAAACATACGTGAGACATTAAAGGCAGCTTTTATGGAGGGTATTATCGACCATGATACATGCATTGAACTCACCGCTATAGTCAAGAAGACACAGTACGGGCAGAGAAGCTATCTTGGTATGGTGCGGGATGGAATAAGAGCCGGGTTATTTTCCGACGAAGTTGGGAAAAAGCTGCTGCATTATTGTCGCAACCAAGAGACAGATGTTAAAAAAGAAGATGCTATCACGGTATTGAATAAGATAAAAGAGCTAGCAAAAGTTTAAGGATATTTCCTTTTAATTCTTTTCTTAGAAAAGGCTGTAACTATTTTCTTAAAACTATTGTATTTAAGGTCTAAAAATCATCTGACTATCCAAATAACGGCTTTAAAGTTTACGATATAAAAGGAGGAATATGAGCTACCTATACCTTGCCGCTGCAATACTGTTCGAAATATGCGGGACCACATGTATGAAACTGTCTGAAGGGTTTACAAGAACATTACCATCGATATTGATATTTGTGTTCTATGGTATCAGTTTTGTGTCTTTTACCATCGCCCTGAAAAAGATCGATGTAAGTGTTGCCTATGCTATATGGGCAGGCATTGGGGTTGCAACGATTTCACTTATTGGGTTCATAGGGTTCAACGAACCAATGCCACTTATAAGAATAATGTTCCTTGCACTAATCATAATAGGAGTGGTCGGACTGCATTTAAGCACCAATATCCATTAATTACTTTAGATATTAGTTTTAATACTGCATATCCTTTAAGCATGTATCTTCTTCTTAATGCCGTCATACATAAAATGGATGATATATACTGCTGACATCACAAGGATAATAGTGGCACCTGATGGTATATCCAGGAAATAAGACAGGAAAAGTCCCATAATACTGAAGAGTGCACCAAAAAAGATAGATAGGGCCATCATATTACGCAGGTTATGTGTATAATGCGCGCTCAGTGTGGCTGGCATGGTAAGCAGGGCTATTATAAGGATTATACCTACTACTTTGATAAGCAGCACAATAGTTAGAGCTATGAGGCACAAAAGAAGCAAATACATGCGTTCCACTGCCACTCCTATAACAGATGCAAATTCCTCATCGAAGCACATGGCCATGAACTCCTTATAAAAAGCATATACTATTACCACTATAAGGGCATCCAGGGCAAGCATTACATACAGGTCGGATGTGGAAACTGTAAGTATGTTACCGAAAAGATAGGTCATCAGATCAGGTGCATAACCAGGTGTCAGATTTATGAAAATAATGCCCAGTGCCATACCCAGGGACCAGAGTATACCTGTAGCAGTATCCTCAGATACCTTTGAGCGCTTGCTCACAAGTCCCATCACCAGAGCCGAGAAGAGACTGAACGGTATGAGGCCGTAAAGAGGATTTGTTCCAAGGAAATATCCAAGGCCCACACCACCAAATGAAGCATGAGAGATCCCTCCGCTAATGGATACTATCTTTTTGACAACAACATAAACACCTATAATCCCACAGGCTATGCTTGCAAGGATCGCAGTGATGAGGGCATTTCTCATGAAGTCATACTGAAGGATCTCTAACATGTTTTTACTACCTCAGTGTAATTTAAGTACTCTGTGCGGCATCCCATGTGCAAGCATTTCCACGGGGCATGCATACGAAGCATCAAGGTCTTCAGGACTTAGTTCTTTGGAATTATGATAATGTAATTTCCTGTTAAGGCATGCCACCTTGTCCACATAGATAGAAATAGCACTGATATCGTGAGAGACCATTATAATAGCTATATGTTGTTTAAGTTCCTTCAGCAGTTCATAGAACTCTTTCTGCATTACAGAATCAACTCCTGTTGCAGGTTCATCAAGGATGAGGAGTTTGGGGTCGGTCACAAGAGATCTGGCAATGAAAACCCTTTGGCGTTGCCCGCCTGACAATTCACTTATCTGGCGATCCTTGTATTCCAACATTTTAACTTTATTCAAAGCTTCCTGTGCGGCCTGGTGATCTTTTTCACCATATCTTCTTAAAGGGCCGACAGTGCTCATGCGTCCCATCAGGACGACTTCCCATACACTGATAGGAAAAGTAAGATTGAAGGAGGCATACTGGGGCACATACCCTACATATTTGCGTGTCTTCTCCGGTTTATCGCCCAGAAGCTTCACAACCCCCTTGTCGGGGGTTATGATGCCCAGGATCACCTTTAAAAGAGTACTTTTTCCTCCTCCGTTAGGGCCAATAATTCCCAAAAAATCTTTGTCATGTACTGTAAGGTTAATATCCTCCAGTACCGTGACGTTGCCATAATTTACCCATATATTTTGAAGTTCTATGACATCTGTCATTCATGCCAGTCCTTTTGCAAATGCATTAGAGACCCTATCCAAGTTATCTATATAATCCTTTGCAAGTGGATCGACCTCTACCACCTCACCACCAATTTGCTCGGCAATCGTCTGTGCGCTTGCTGTGCTGAATCCCTTCTGCACAAAGATTACTTTTATTCCTTTTTCTTTAGCGGTGTCTATCAGCTTTTGCATATCCTGTGCACTTGGCTCCTTTCCTTCCACTTCTATGGAAATCTCATGTAATCCATAGTCATCTGCCAGATATCCCCATGCGGGATGGTATACAATGAAACTGGCTCCTTCTTTTCCGGCAAGTGCGGCTTTTAGCTTGGCATCAACTTCGTCCAGTTTTGTGATGTAAGCATCATAGTTCTGTTTGTATGTTGCCTCATTGTCCGGGTCAACGGTTACAAGTCCTTCATATATGTTCTTGACCATTATCTTTGCTTCCTGAGGTGAAGTCCAGACGTGTGGATCAAGGCCAGTGTGGTCATGTTCTTCTTCTTCGGCATGCTCTTCTTGTTCATCTTCGCCCATTGTCCTGAGCTGGATGCCTTTGGATGAGTTTACAACATACATGTCTGAGTTGACGGACAAAAGATCGTCCATCCAGGCAAGTTCAAAGTCCACTCCTGAGCCCACTTCTACATAGATCTGTGCGTTGTTGAGATCTTTCAGCTGGCTTGGAGTGGGTTCATATGTATGCACGCTTGCTCCTGAAGGGATCATTACTACTGTGCTTACCTTGTCTCCTCCTATCTGTTCCACAAATTCTGCCTGTGGAAGGAGGCTCACGGCAACTAACATTTTGTCGTCAGAAGTTTTTGTTTCTGCAGAGTTTTCCTGCACTTTCTCAGTGCATCCGCTAAACAGCAATATGGCACATATTGCAATGATTGCTAATGTTTTCATTAATTTGTTCATACTCCACCTAGTATTGGTTTGTTATCAATGTTCTCTATGTACAAACAATTTGGTGCTATACCAAACCAGTTAGATAAAAAAATTTCTATTCCTGTTAGGAATGCTCTCCAATCCTGCATGAACCATGCGGTATCTTTCCACAGACACTCACAGTCGGGTGTCCCATTGAAGCACATATCTTTTCAATTGCATCTTTGGAAACATAAGCTTCGAATCTGGATACCTCATGGCAGGATTCTTCAGCAGAAAGTCCATAATGTGTCAGAAGGAGGCTTAAGATGTTATGTCTGTGGATCAGGAATTGTGCATATTCTTTACCCTTTTCTGTCAGCCGTACTCCTCTGTAAGGGACGTGGTCCACGTATCCTTGGGTTGCAAGGTCTCCCAGGGTCTTTGTTATTGTGGATGGGTCTACTTTGAGTTCGGATGATATGTCAGTTGTACGCACTGTCTCTTCCTTTTTAAGAAGGAATTTTAGGTAGTCAACTTTTCTCGGGGATACTTCCAGTCCTGTAAAACATTCCATGAATCTCTGTAGCAACTAAGGGTTATTTAAGTTTTTTGATGTGATCTCAAATTGGGCGTTGATTTTTGATTAAATCTCTAACTTCAACTCGGGAATATGGTGTATTTGTGATTGGTCATAGTTCGACATGTTTAGTGGTGTGTACTCAGAGAACTATATTAAAAAAGACTTTTATATTACTCCTATAAAGTTGGTTAGTGTACAAAAAATATGTTCTCTTACCAATAGTGATGTATTACAGAAAGAAAGGAGATGGATGAAAGGAAAACGCTTTCATTTTCCTCTCATTTATCTTAGCCATACATATTCATGCACAAATAGGGAGCAGATAGACCGCCAGATGATTTAGTATGTTCTTTGCTCAACAATTCTTATTGACTGCTTTTCAATATGTACTTGCTCCTTGCACATGATATGTATATGGCTTTAAGCTCGTAGAAAATATAAGGTTTTTGGAATATACCACAAAATAGGCATCTTTTTTTCAGTCAATACAAATATTCTGTATTTTAATGTTTCTTGATTAAACGAATGAATTATTAGACTTGGTATTAATAATGGATCATATAAGTCATCTATTTGTATCTGTATGGAATATTCAAATTGGGAGTGAAGTTCATGATTATACAGCAGTTCTTTACAAAAAAGATTGCACACAGCTCATATTTTCTGGGTGGCGACAAGGTATGTGCCATAGTGGATCCGCGTCGTGATGCTGACATGTACATTGAAGTTGCCAGAGAGATGGGGACCCGCATAACACACATACTTGAAACCCATCTGCATGCAGATTTCATATCCGGGCATATGGACCTGGCAAAGAAAAGCGGGGCCATGATATACGGCCCCAGATCTGCAAATTTCGATTTTGACTACGTGCCTCTCTCTGAAGGCGATTTTTTTGAGATAGAGGATATGTCCATAAAAGTACTTGAGACACCCGGACACACTCCGGAACACATTTCCTATGTGGTAACGGACAGGTCCAGGGGAGAAGATCCGGTAGCATTGTTTTGCGGAGATACTCTTTTTGTGGGGGATGTAGGACGTCCTGACCTGTTTCCCGGAAGAGCGGAGGAGCTTGCTTTTAAGCTCTATGATAGTCTGCATGAGAAAATAATGAAGCTTCCCGATACCTGTGAAGTATATCCTGCTCATGGTGCAGGTTCCCTCTGTGGCAGAGCAATGGCAGCAAAAAGGACCAGTACTATCGGGTATGAGAAAAAATTCAACTATGCACTCAACATAAGTGATCGCAGGGAATTCATAAGGTCACTTACTCATGGTATGCCCGACGCGCCCGATCATTTCGGCAGGTGCACAGATATCAATCGGCAGGGACCTGTGAAAGTCAGCAACTTGTCTCCTTTGGAAGAATTGGAAACTTCTATTTTCTCTTCTCTTGCAGCAGGCAACAATGTTTTAGTGCTGGATGTACGCAACTTTGAAGCATTCGGAGGACAACATGTCCCCGGAGCTTACAGCATTGATATTGACAGTAATTTCCCAACTTTTGCAGGCTGGTTGCTTCCGCCTGAAAAAGACATCCTCTTGGTTTCCGGAGGGTATGGGCAGGCAGTTGAGGCTTCTATTCAGTTGCGCAGAGTGGGACTTGACAGAGTTTATGGATATTTGACCGGTGGCATGTATGCATGGGTTACTGCCGGTTATCCCACCGGACATGTACCGCAGTTATCCTCGCATGAATTACATCAACGAGTGATACAAGGTGATGCTACGGTCCTTGTGGATGTCAGAGCAGTAAAAGAATATGAAAATTTCCATATTCAGAATGCCATTAATATCCCTGTAGCTGAGTTGAGAGAGAGGTATGTGGAACTTGACCCCGCAGAAGAAACAGTTCTTATATGTGGGAGTGGCCAGCGGTCTAGCATGGGTTCCAGCCTCCTTAAACAAAAAGGTTTTGAGAAAGTGTTCAACGCAGCGGGTGGAATGAGAGGTTATGCAGAAGCCGGATTTGGTCCGGAATGCCCACTATGTACTTTACCATGGGCATCTTTTGCCGGAAGATCAAATATGGGATCGAGTGGTATATGATAAATTAAGTATCATACACATTATTTTTAAACTAAATGTATGGATTGAATGATGAATTGTTCCCTAAAAATAGAGATAGTTTTATCTACAGATAGGTAAGTATCAATGATGACAATTCACTATGGGTGGTCACATGCTAGAACGAAAACTATCTTACATGATCATATCGTTGATCCTAATGCTTTCTCTCTCCCTTACTGCACTTGCAGCAGATGGGAGAACTCCGGGAACTGACAGCCGTGCCTATGCTAACAATGTCGTGGAAATGGAGGTAGGAGGAACATCTAATATAAACAACCTTCCAACCTACATTATAGGTGTCGTGGACTTGAATAACATCTATCCTCTTTCATTGGGTGGCGGATACGTAATAGTTGACATGGGTGCTAACGAGTTAATTATTGATGAGGATGGAGATGATCTGAGGGTATACGAAAAGGATCAAATATTCTACGGCAAGGATGCTCCTGAGGCCTATGAGGTATTTGTCAGCCAGGACATGGAAACGTGGGAATCCCTTGGCGAAGGGAAAGGGACTGCTGAATTCGACCTTGCTGATTCTAAACTCAATTGGGCCAGATATGTGAAGATTGAAGACCGGGAAACAAGTACTGCCGGCAGGGAACCTGGGGCAGACATTGATGCAGTTGAGGCTCTTAATTTCGCAGAAGAACCAAAGAGTGCTATACCCGTGCCTTCGACACCAGGATTTGCAGTTATCTCATCCATCATTGCATTCGTTGCACTTCTGTTTTTAGAAAAGAAAAGATAAGGATAAAGTCTTCCTTCTCTTTATTTTATTAGTATTTTGGGCATTTCATGGACCGTATGAGAAACTGTTAGGGCAGAGTATTGCTTTTACCAGGTTAAAGAAATCGACCATCCTGTCAATGGAAGAAACCAGAAGTATCAGAATAAGAAGTGCAATAAGGATTTCTACATAATCCAGAGTTATATTTGCCAGTGGGTGAGATCCACCAGCCTTTCTGTTAAGAATGCCGGACATATCTATCCCTACACTCTAATCTTTTGTCGCTTCTACCATAAAAAGGTTTTGGAAATCTATAACGAATGTTAATTATATTACTGTTTGCCTCCGGATGGATAAATGATTCAGATAGGAAATCCAAAGCCTGTAAATCTCCTTCTGTATGTTTGCGGAAAAAGTCTCAAAATATCGTCTATTCGATACACATCAATTCTCAGCAACCCCATGTTCTGAATCAGGATCTGCCCATCCCAACTAGGATCAAAACTTAATATCTCGTTCGTTTAATGTATACATGTCATTATCTTATGCCACATATCCCGAATTGTTCCAGAAAAAACACCATCATCATATTCAATTACTGTTTTGCTTTCGAGCATTGCTTTAGTGGGAATTTCACTTAAAGGAAGCTTGCCCACCACCTCAACGCCTTTACTTTTGCAGTATTCTTCTATAAGTGCTGTCTTTTCTTCATTGACGTTGTATTTGTTGATACAAACAACCATCCTTATTCCAAAATGAGCAGCGACTTCAAGGACTCTCTCTAGGTCATGAACTCCTGATATACTTGGTTCTGTAACTATGAATACAAGGTCCACGCCAGATATGGAAGCTATTACGGAGCATCCGGTTCCGGGAGGTCCGTCTATAACAATGAGGTCAATGTCATCCATTGCAGCCATTTCACTGGCATTTTTCCTTACCATTGAGACAAGTTTTCCGCCGGTCTCTTCTCCTATTCCTAACCTGGCATGGGCTAAAGGGCCAAATCGTGTTATGGATCTGTATATTTCTCCAGCTTTATGTTCTTTCATTATGATTGCATCTTCAGGGCAGATAAGTGCACATACTCCACATCCCTCACAGGCATGTTCATCAATGAACAGGTCTTTAGAGATGGCACCAAACCTGCACCTTTCCCGGCATATGCCGCAAGCAGAACATTTATTTATATTAATGGAAGCGACTTCCATTCCATAAAAATCCAATTTGCTGGTTGATTCTGGATGCAGTATCAGATGAAGATCTGCAGCATCGACATCGCAATCTGCTATAAGGGCATTAGTCGCAAGGGAAGCAAAAGCTGCTGTAAGGGTGGTCTTACCTGTACCTCCCTTGCCGCTGATTACAGTG
Source organism: Methanomethylovorans sp. (assembly GCF_041305605.1). Lineage (GTDB taxonomy): Archaea > Halobacteriota > Methanosarcinia > Methanosarcinales > Methanosarcinaceae > Methanomethylovorans. The sequence goes on along the minus strand of NZ_JBFYLB010000168.1, from coordinate 872 downwards.
ATCTGTTTTAACATCTCAACACCTGCCCGTCAGCACTTGCAGTTGTCTGAACATATCTACGAATCTTTCTTTCCAATGTGGCATTTTCAGCACGAAAGGGATACCTTCAGAGTACAATTCAGCTATTTTTATTTCATAGGGTATCTTCATAAGCACTGGAATGTTGTTTTCTAAACAATATCTTTCTACACTGTCATTACCAATGTCATGTCGGTTGATGATCACTCCATGTGGAATTTTCATATCTTTCACTAATTCTACGGCAAGTGATAGGTCATGTAGTCCAAAAGGTGTGGGTTCTGTGACTAGCACGCAGCAATCTACACCGGTTATAGCAGAAATGACCGGGCATGCAGTACCCGGTGGAGAATCTATTATCACTGTTCTGGTATCATCAATGTGTTCTTTAAGTGCACGTATTATGGGGGAGGCCATTGGTTCGCCGATATTTAACAAGCCCTGGTATAATTCTGTGCCGCAGGTCTGCGAAGCAGATCTTTCAATGATTCCGATTTTTCGGATTTCTTCATAGATGGCACCCTGTGGGCACACAAGGGAGCAGGCGCCACAACCATGGCATAACTTAGGAAAAAGCATGATACTTTTAGGTAATTTTACAAATGCATTGAAACGGCAGATATCTACGCATTTCTTACAGAGATTACATTTATCATTGGAAATGGCAGGGACTTGTATCCCTACATCTCTCACTTTTTCAAGCTCATGTTTCAGGAACAGGTTGCAGTTTGGTTCTTCTACATCACAGTCGAGGAGCTGAGCATCCCCTAGGGACAACGCAAGGTTAAGAGACACTGTAGTCTTACCAGTACCTCCTTTTCCACTTGCTATCGCTATTCTCATGAAGCCTCGGG
>NZ_JBFYLB010000167.1:0-8449 GCF_041305605.1 Methanomethylovorans sp. | reverse complement strand
TAAAATAAGGTCAAAAGTGCTCTTACTGAGCATCTCGAGCGCTTCCAGTCCATCAAATGCCTGTGTAACCTCTATTCCATTTGCTTTTAGAAGATAGACCACCAATTCCATATTCATGGGGTTATCTTCTACTACCAGTATACTTGTCATAGAGACCTCATACCTATTATCGTATATATATAAAATTGCATATTAAATAAACATTACTATATGTATATTTTCGATGTACATTCTCTATTATATCCTACACAACCAGAATGCTAACTTCGTTTCTTCCAAAGAATTAGTATGCATCTATTCTAGATTCAGTACTTACAGATGACCACTCATTCATTATCTCGATTAAAGTTATCCAGGCATGTCTTTTACAAGACATATCACTACAAAAAAGCATCTATGTAATGGATGAGTGCTGGAAAGATCAAGGAACTTACAGTCAGCACACTAAAGAACTGGAGAAATAATAACTCTATAACTGATATTGCGGTCCTGTCATTCTGTTTACTGCTGAGCTTACCTGCCATTCTGCTCTTCTCTGTTTCCGTGGGAAGCCTCTTCCTGGGTTCAGGACAAGTCCAGGATACTATTGTAGAATATATGGAAGGAATTGTTGCTGCCACTCTCATTGAAGCATTAAAAGCCTTTATTGAAAATATGCCTGAAACAGGCTCCCTGTCTTTAAGTGCATTGGCAGGTCTTATCCTTTTGATGTGGGGTGCCGGTAATGTGTTTCGGCAATTCAATAAATTTCTGGACAGGATATGGAAGGTTCCAGTTTCAAAGGGTAATGCGGACAATGAAATAAGGATATGTGCCGTAATTGCTCAGCAGTTCAGGTACATTGGTCTCACATTCAGGATTACTACAGTGCGTGAGCATTATAGAAGTTATGAAGGGACCGCCATCAAGTTCATTAAGCACCCTGAACTTGATACTTCTATTCAGACTAGTATCATCAACAAGGATCTGGTCATTGAAACTAATGTCCAGGTACTCGTACACAGAATCCACGGAGAAACCTGCTTCAGATTCGTTCAAGAATCCTCAATAGGATGTGCACTTAATCTCCTTAGAAAAAACCTGGTAAATTAGATTAAACGATCGGACCAAATCCACCTGGCTAATCTTACTACTAGACAAATCATATTTATCGAATTCCGCAATTATCCAAATCTCCATAGTAGAGGACGTGGGAAAATAACAAAAGAAATAGGTCAAAAATTTACGAAAGAAATAATATGCCCGTACTGTGGAGAAGAACAGACAGATCCGTGGGAAGCAGAAGATGACTCCGGAGAATATGAGTGTGAGGAATGTAGAAAAATATTCAGGTACAATAGACACATGACCATAGAATATTGTTCTATGAAAATAGAAGCAGAAGACGACTCCGATGAATGCGAGTATGTTGAATGTAGAACTAAATTCAGGTATGATCGACGCACAACTATTGAATATTCTACTATGAAAATGGAAGATTGAATAAGTATTGTTAACTTTACTAATCTCTTGAATTTCGATGATTTCTACAGAGCCAAGAAACCGTCTTTAAAACGAACACATTCTCGAGCATAAACTTAAATCGTTTTGTATAGAACATTAATGTGGAGTGGTTTCATGCCAACAATAGTCCATCTGGATATTCCGGCAGATGATCCGGAAAGAGCGAGCAAGTTCTATTCGAAGCTTTTCGATTGGAACATCGAACTGAATCCCGAATTTGAGTACTACATGGTGCAGACAAAAGGTCTTGATGGTGCCGATGGACCGGGAGGGGGCATAGGAAAGCGACAGGATGACCAGAAGATAACAGCCTATATCGGGGTACCTTCGGTGGATGAGTATATCACAAAAGTGGAGGCATTGGGGGGAAAGACCGTTCTTCCCAAGATGGCAGTGCCGGGTATGGGTTACCTTGCAGTGTGCCTGGATACAGAGAATAATACTTTTGGCCTGTGGGAGGATAATCCGGAAGCAAAATAAGCAGTAAGATTAATATTTCAGGTAACCTTTTTTAGCTCATGTTCTGTAAGAGCGATGCGGCTGGTTACCGGGAAGTGCTTCCTGGGATAAGCATGAAGACAATTGTTCATGGTGAATTGACTCTGATGACAGAGTTCAGGCTGAAGAAGGGCAGTATCCTGTCTTCACATGAACATATCCATGAACAGACAGGTTATCTTGTCTCAGGCAGGATGATTCTGTTTATTGGGGATGATGCATACGAAGTGGTTACGGGGGACTCCTGGAACATTCCGGGTGGTGTTTTACACTGTGCGGAAGTACTTGAAGATTCAGTGGCCATCGAAGTCTTCTCTCCCCGCAGGGATGAATACCTTCGGTGACCATTAAACCCAATCTTTTATAAGGGAGCATTGCTCTTTGAACTATCAAATGCGTAATACATGACGTCTTCTATGGAATCCACATATTCTACACGTATTCCGATATTCTCTTCTATATAGGGTTTAGCATCAATGATCTCTGGTCTCCTTTCGATCATGGAAAAACCACCTATGTTCTTTTCGACATAAGTATATTGCACAAGTCTGCTGTTCTCTTTTGGTAACAGGAATAGTTGCTTGCCGCCATCTTTTGCAGCCTGGGCTTTCTCCAGTACGCCGCCGATAGCGCCTACATTACCATACTGATCGATGGTACCTGTAAGGGTGACACTATCATTCAATTGCTCATGATTTAGGGCTGAGACCATGATCAATGTCATCAGTGCACCAGCACTGGGTCCATCTACAGCCGGTATTTCACCTACCGCAATTATGCTAAATATAATGTCGCTGGACATCATATTTGCATCTGTCAGATTCTGTGCCACGAAAACCGCTGTATTGGCTGCATCCTGGAACACTACTCCCATGAGCGGTTTAGTTTCCACCAGTACTCTGCCTTTGCCAGGACCGATCTCAACGGATATGTTCATCATTGACCCTTTTTCAGTTACTATCTGTCTGATGAAAGGCCCATCAATGACTTCTTCAATGCTCTGGTACACAGCAGGAGCCTGAAGGCTGGCAGTTCCTTCATATCCATCCGATGAAAGACCCACACTGCTTCCGAGTTCGTTCAATTGCTGCCTGTAAAAATCAAGCTGGGAGGCATATGACTGAAGGGAAACATTATCCTGGCCTATCTGCGCGTTCAGATCCTCTTTTTCTGCTTCCAGTGAGTTGATACGCTCCTGCAATAGTTGTACCTGCTCATCTTTCACCGGTTGCTGTACTGCCAACAGGTATAGATTTGCTGTGAGCGAAATGATCAGAAGAAGGATCATGGTCCCTTTTCTCATGGTAATGCATACTGTCTTTTGAGTATATACGCTTTACTTTTAACTTGTTCACGTTATAGTGTTCACTATTTTATATTTAATCTCATCATAATGATGATTTATATTTATACTATTTTAGATATATTTATATAATGAAACAACAAAGGATAGCTTGTAGAACGCCCATAGGGTGGCGACTGATACAACAAGCAATAGTGATCAATTCAATGGTGGTACAATAAACTAAAGATCATTCATGACGGGAAAGAGGCGATATAAATGATACTCAAAACAATTAAGTTAGGGGCATACGGCTGCATAATTGCTGCAGCAGTAGTTTATGCTCAATTTAACAACAAGTAATCAGGTGTTGTGTGGATGGGAACCACAATACTTTTTAAAATGGACCAATCTCAGGACAAATAGCTTCTGTGGCTGGAGTTCTGGCAAAGCTGTACATTTTTATTATATTCCCCTTGTTTACAGAGAATTTTATAGCTATCTTTTTCTTCTTCATAGTAATATTCTGGGAGAACTGGATCTTTTTGAAGTGATTCGCGCAAGAAGTAACCTTATTCGGAATTATAAAAATTTAAGTCATTTAGGGATTGCACGATGTATATCATGCAAAGGAAATTCTGGAAAATCTTTTGTCTAATAGTTACTGGGAAAGCATATTAAACTTTTACTCCAATATTCGGACGTGAACATGGATCTAAGAGATATCCTGGTTAAGATAAAGAACAACGAAACAGACCTTGATGCTGCCGAATCTTTGATACGCGGCATGGGTTACGTAGCTGTTTCCGATATTGCCAAGATCGATGCCTGTCGCAGTCATCGTACAGGTATAATGGAAGCTATCCTTGCGGAGGGCAAGGAACCCGAAGATGTGGTGAAGATAGCACAAGTACATGTAGCTGCATGTAACAGGGTGCTCATCACGCGTCTTAATGAAGTGAATGTAAAACTGCTGGAAGATGCTTTCAAACCTGAAGAACTGGAATGGGGAAGGCACAAGAAGACAGTGGTGGTGCATAATGGGACACCTGCACCTAAAACAGGAGGAGTGGTGGCGATAATTTCTGCGGGGACGGCTGATATCACAGTTGCCGAAGAAGCACGCATAGTAGCTTCGGAAATGGGATGTGAGACCATTGCTATCTATGATGTAGGCGTGGCAGGTTTTCACAGGCTTGTAGGCGAGATGCTCAAGCTCCAGGCACACAAGCCGGATTCCATAGTGGTGGCTGCTGGCAGGGAAGGTACATTACCTACAGTTGTGTCAGGTCTTGTGGACGTACCGGTCATCGGTGTGCCTGTATCCACTGGTTACGGGGCAGGAGCAAAAGGCGAGGCTGCACTGCTTTCTATGTTGCAGTCATGTTCCGTGCTTGCGGTAGTGAACATCGATGCAGGGTTCGTTGCAGGAGCTTTTGCTGCAAGGATAGCTAATAACATTGCCAGGGCTCGTGGCGGGAAAACTAAGGAGGCACAAGCATGAGAACGATTATCTTTGACGCTTTTTCAGGTGCTTCCGGGGATATGATCCTTGGAACCCTTATCTCTCTGGGTGTTGACCGGGAAAAAGTACGTGAGGTCATAGAGTCTTCAGTGGATGTATCCGTAAGGGTGGGTGAAGCTAACAAAAGGGGTATTTGTGCAGTGGACGTGCATATAGACGTAGACCATGAGGAACATGCACGCCATTATGACGAATTGGTGAGCATTGTGATGAATGCCGGTCTTCCTCCGAAAGTTGAACACAGTGTGCTGGCAGTTTTCGAGCTCATGGGCCGGGCTGAGTCAAAGGTACATGGTGAACCCCTGGATGAACTGCACTTCCATGAGGTTGGCCAGAACGATGCTTTAGCTGATGTCATAGGCTCATGTTTTGCCATGCATGAGATAGGTGCTGATGCAATATACTGCCTGCCTATTAATGTTGGGGGAGGCAGGGTAAAAGCTGCCCATGGATCTATGCCTGTACCGGCTCCTGCCACCCTTGAGATCTTACAGCAGACGGGTCTGGTATTCTATGGTTCCGGTAAGAGGGAACTTCTCACACCCACCGGAGCTGCGATCCTCGGTCATTTTGCCCGGCCGATCGAGAATTTCCCCAAAGGAAAGGTCCTTTCCGTAGGGTACGGTGCAGGAGATGCGGATACAGAAGATCCTAATGTGCTGCGCAGTACTCTCATAAATATGGAAGATGACCTCTCCAGAGACTCTATTGAGGTGCTGGAGACGAACGTGGATGATGTGACTGGTGAAGTGCTGGGCAACCTGTTCGAGAAATTGCTGTCAATTGGGGCCAGAGATGTTGCCATTATCCCTGCGACAATGAAAAAAGGACGCACAGGTCATATTATTAAAGTGATAACAAAACCCGAGCATAGTGCTACCATCGCACGTGAGATAATGCGGGAGACAGGTACCCTGGGCATTCGTGTGATCCCAACCAAACATCGCTATACTGCGGACCGGCGCATGGATAGTGTAAAGGTTATCATAAGAGGCAAAGTGTACGATATACCCGTGAAGATCGCTGAGGACCATACCGGTGAGATCTTACATATTTCCGCAGAATATGAGGACTGCAAGAAAGTTGCAAAAGAACTGGATCTGCCTCTCAAGAATGTCATAAGAAAAGTAGAAGAAGAGGCATGGAATATTTATGGGTCCGGTTATCTGGCCTGAATAACTCATTATTGTTAATTTGAATTATTGATAATGAAAATTATTTTTAATTAAAATTAAAATTAAATAATAATATTGCTTATCTTGAGCCTGCAGATTTCGCTGATACAAAAACATCAGGCATCATCGTGCAGGTGAATAAGATGCTGACAAGTACAGAATATAAACACGCTCCTCTAAGGGACATAGATATTATAAGAGAACGTCGCAGAATAGAATATAATATGAGTCCGGTTTCCTATAACTATGCCATGGATAGGGTTGAAAGGAACGCTATCCGTCTTAAGCGCTCTTTAGAAGAGAGTGAGAAGATCTCTTTTGCAAAGCTACGTAATGATATAATCAAGCCCGGCATCTGCACATTGTGCGGTGCCTGTGCCTCTACATGTGCATCCATCTCTTTAGAGGAGGGGCAGCCCAAACTGACGGGCAAATGCACGGCATGTGGTGTATGCTACAATCAGTGTCCCAGGACGATCACTACCGAAGAGGGTTTGATAGGTTCTCTGCGGCAGGCATATGCGGCCAAGTCAAATCTCAAGGAGATCAAGGGGCAGGATGGTGGAGTAGTGACTGCTATGCTTGCATACGGTCTTGAAGAAGGTCTGATCGATTGCGCCATCGTTACCACAAGTTCTGAGGAAGAGCCATGGAAACCTGTACCTATGGTGGCGAGAACATATGAAGATCTTTTGCAGTCATCAGGTAGTATCTACAGTCATAGTATGACAATGGACGCTCTGATGAGTGCGATCCGTCAGGGTATGAACAGTATTGCCTTTGTAGGTCCAAGCTGCAACATCGATGCCGTATATAAGATGCAAAAAAGCCCACGTGGTTTTCTGCATATGTTCATGAGGGCAAAGATACTCAAGTTGGGTCTCTTCTGCATGGACAGTTTTGATTACGGAGGCCTGAAGCAGTTCATCGAAGGAAAGAACATGCGCCTTGGAGATATCGAATCAATGAAGATCAGGAAAGGGCAGTTTGAGGTCACAACAGCAGCCGCAAAGGAAAGTTTTGACCTGCAGGAGCTTGATAATTGCCGTAGCAGCTCATGCAAATACTGCACAGATATGGCTTCTGAAAACACTGATATATCTTTTGGAGGCGTAGGCACTCCGGATGGCTATACATCTGTGCTTACCCGCTCATCCATAGGATATGAGATATTCAATGAAGCTGCAGATTGCGGTTATATCGATGCAAGAGTTATTGAAGAAAAAGAAATGCAAAGGGTCCTGAACCTTGCAAAGATGAAGAAAGTCCAGATGTATGCCTTACATCGCAGGCAACAGGGCTGACATGTTTCAGTCAGCCTTGATTTTAATCTTTCTATTGCCCTCGGGTTAACCTATCCACTTTCTTTTCAATTCTTTTAACCTGTCAAAATCATTTTCCTGAGATATGATAGCAGTAGCTCCGCTAATAATAGCGGAAGCTGCATGAATAGCATCCCCGGGTAAAAAACCGTATTCTTTGATGAGTTCAAGAGATTTCCATATTACAAGGTCATTGACTTCCATAAACCTTAAGTTTGTTAGACAGAGAAATGCAGTTATATTTTTCATGGCTGTATCAGTGCCCTTTTCCTTGTTAACTTTGCAGTACACTTCATCAAACGTCAGGTATGAAGTACACGTTTTTATCTGGGAATTCTGTACTTGCTCAAGCACTCCTCTTGCCCATTCTCCCAAATCAGTATCATCTAGGATAGCATAAATGATGAGGTTAGAATCCAGGTAATTCAATTTACCCTCTCTTCTAATTCTTCATTGTACGCTTCATGTGGATCATATACCAGTCTCCCACTTCCCTTTGCTGTTTCTCTGAATAAGGAAACTGAATCTACGGGAGGCACTTCTATTTCAAGCTTTTTGCCTTTAAGTTTGAAAAGTACTTTTGAACCTGGGTGGATATTTAACACTTCCCGGAATTCCTGAGGAATAACTACCTGTCCCTTTGGTCCAACTTTCTTTATGGATTCCATATAAATTTTCCATGTGAACATCTAGTATAACGTGTATTTATCCTTAAGGAGAACTGGTCTTAGAAATATACAATGTAAAAAAGAAAAGTCTTAAGATTGCCATTGTTTAATGAGCCTATTTTCATTCATGCTTGACCAAACAGCTGGAATCTATTTCAGTGGTGGTGAGTTGCTTCTTTGATTTATAGAAGAAATAACCCACGACAAAGACTGTGGCCAGTGGCGACAGGAATGAGGGTACATGATAACCAAAGCCATCCATGATCATAAAAATCCCCAGGAATAATATGGAATACATTGCTCCGTTCTTCAGATACATGTATTTCTGGATCCTTTCTATGTTGCCTATTGTTAGTTCTCTTACTACGAAAGCTCCGAGTCCGTTCCCGAGAATTATCAGTGGCACTGAGAGGGTGAATGCAAATGCTCCTATCACGCCATCTATTGAGAATGTTGCATCTATGATCTCCAGATAG
>NZ_JBFYLB010000166.1:0-2771 GCF_041305605.1 Methanomethylovorans sp. | reverse complement strand
GGAAAACTTGACCTGAGAGCTGATACTGATGTTGTTGTGGACTTCAAGGAAATTCCTGCCGGGCTGAATCTCATCATGGACAACATGAACAAGATGGTCAGGCTGATAAGCATGAATTCTGCAAATATTGCCGCTTCTGCCCAGCAAATATCTGCTGCATCTGAGGAGATGACTGCTTCCGCTACTGAAGTTTCAACTAATGTTGCAGAGATCGCCAAAGGTTCGAATAACCAGTCCGAGAAGACAGAAGAGGTTTCCAGGGCTATGAATGATATGACCAAGAGTGTGCAGGAAATAGCCACGAATGCCCAGAAAGCTGCGGAGACTGCCAATGTGGCCAGTGATACGATAAAGGATGTAGGTGTGCAATCCGAGAACCTGATAGTCCAGATGGGTCATATTCAGTCAGCTGTAGGCGAGTCTGCCAATGTGATCCGTGAGCTTGACATGAAGTCCAAGAAGATCGGTGAAATCGTCAATCTGATCACCAACATTGCGGACCAGACAAATATGCTTGCACTTAATGCAGCTATTGAGGCGGCAAGGGCTGGTGAACATGGCAGAGGATTCGCAGTTGTTGCTGATGAGGTAAGGAAACTGGCAGAAGAATCTCGTGATGCTGCAAAGGAAATATCTTCTTTGATCAAGGAGATGCAGGTTGGTACTGAGAATGCAGTGGAGGCCATGGATAAAGGTACTGATCAGGTAAATACAGGGTCTACAGCACTTTCCGAGACTGTGCAATCTGTTAAATCAATTGTGGAAGGAAGTGAACAGGTTGCGATCATGGCACAGGAAATTGCTGCTGCAGCGCAGGAACAATCTGCAAGTATAGAGGAGATCACGAGTTCCGTAGAAGAGATCTCTGCCATTTCAGAACAAGCAGCTGCTGGGACTGAGCAGGCTTCTGCAGCTGTTGAACAGCAGACTTCTTCCATGCTGGAGCTTTCCAAGTCAGCGCAGGAACTTGCAAAGCTTTCCGATGAAATGCAGGCCTATGTAGCCCGTTTTTCATTGAAGGGAGAGGAGTAAGGACCTAAAGGTCCGATTCCTCTTCTTTTTTTAATTGATATTTTTATTTCAACGCTCTTTGAGGTGTTTTTTTCTATCTGCTTTTCCCTAAAATGATCTTTGCTCTGCTTTGATGGCAAAAAGTTCTTAAAGGCACAGGAGTATAGCAGAGACACTTTTATCCATAATTACATTAATCAAAAGAATAGAGTTGATATATGTGGCAATAGAGAAAGGAGATTTCATAAGGATAGCATATACTGGAAGGTTCGAGGACGGACAGGTCTTTGATACTACAAGTGAGGAACTTGCAAAAGAGAATGGCATCTTCAATCCTCGTGGTATGTATGGAGGGGATGTTGTCATAGTAGGTTCCGGCCATACCATAAAAGGTCTGGATGAGGATTTCATAGGCAAGGAAGTGGGCTATACAGGAAGTCTGGAGATCCCTCCTGAGAAGGCCTTTGGTGTACACAACCCTGCCCTTGTGGAGTCTATTTCTATCACTAAGGTTGCAGCACAGCTTAAGGACACCCGTCCATACCCAGGTATGGAGGTCGAAGTGGATGGCAAGAAGGGTGTTGTGCAGAAGATCATCGGACGCAGGCTGCGTGTTGACTTTAATCACTCTCTGTCCGGCAGGACTGTCACCTACGAGTACACCATTGAGAAGAAACTTGATGAACCTGTGGAAAAGGCCAAGGGGCTTCTTTCCCTGTACACCGGTGCTTCCAACATGGATATGGAGATCACTGATGACATGATCCGTATAATTATACCCATCGAGTTCAGCTTCAATCAGAGATGGCTTATCTCCAAGGGCCGTATCGCTCACGAGCTTATAGAGAACCTGGGCATACCAAATCTGGAATTCGTGGAGAAATATCCATACGTGACCAAGAATCCCGAAGCTGATGCAGAAGAGCCCGCAACTTCAGAAGAGGGTGAAAGCGAAGAGTAAAACTCTTCGTTTCCCTTATATTTTCAGGCATCATCGCATCATCTAATCAAAAGTCTTATATTCAAAACTGGTATTAAGGATACCACACTCATTAGAACGCATTGCTGAGGTAGCCAAGTGGACTACGGCGCCGGTCTTGAAAACCGGTAGTGCTAACGCGCTGCGGGAGTTCGAATCTCCCCCTCAGCGTAATAATTCTATTTTTACATTTCTCATCTTCTGGTTAAAAGACTACCAGATTTTCGGAAAGTCTTTTTAAAAATTGATGTCATAAATGGTTCTGAACAATTTTATTGCAATATAAGTAAAAAACAAGTATTATGACAATTTTGTCACTGGCAGAGATTCCTCCAGGAAATATTCAAAAAGTTCTTTTCCCCATTCAGTAGCGTTCCTGGTGTTGCATAGAATATATTTGTTGTCAAACCCTCTGTCTTTCCTCAGCAGATTTATCAATATGTGGTGATCATCAGTTATGAAGAAGCTGAAATCCATATTCTGCCTGTAAACGAAGAAATTAAAGTATTTACTTTTAATAACCTCTTCAAAGTCTTCAAGGTGTTCAGTTTTTATTTTGTCTAAAAGTTCTATCGATACTACAAAATATACGTTCATCTTCTGGGCAAACATTTCCGTAAATATTTGCTTGTAGTTGGGGTAAAGAAAAGAGGTGACTATGTACACAGACACAGAGGTCTTATTTTTAATATTGATCGCCTTGTGGATCGAATATAACTCCGTAAGAGGAGGATTTATTATTTCACAATCTTCAAGTTCATTAATTCTGCTCAAGAGATGT
>NZ_JBFYLB010000165.1:0-5087 GCF_041305605.1 Methanomethylovorans sp. | reverse complement strand
TTTGACAGTAGCTATATCAAAATCGACTCCAAGAACACCCGCAATGTTGCCACCGGAATCATATATCGGGGCATAGCCAGTCATAAAAGTACCCCATTCATCAGTATATGGATCAGCTGATACATAAGGTGCAACTAAACCGTTCTTAATATCTTCGATCGGAGCATCCTCATAAAGCTGGCCAGCATAAACGTCTATTACCCCATCGGTAAGATAATCAGCATCCACGATGAACCTTGCATTCCCTTCCTCATCCAACCTAATGATATAAACATAAGTGATTATATCGCCGTTATCTCCTCTTAACTCATCCAGCTTCTGATATACCTGCATAAAAGCCTCATTTTCGGTATCTCCCTTTTCATTGATCTGATACAGAAGATCTCCGTCGATCTGGCTTGACATTACTTTTGCAGTGAGGATCAATTCCTCTTTCATCTGATCGGTTATAGCTGTTTTTGCCTCCTCGACCGTAAATAAGAATGTCCCCATTGACACCAGCAAAATTAGAACCATAAAACTGACAGTTAGTTTTGTTCCCAGGCTGTTATACCATTTAACCATTTTTTACCTCTTTGCATGCACTATATAGAACCCTTGCATTACCGAGTATATATATTTTTCTAATTATATTAGAATCCGCTTTACTGATCCATAGAAAAAACATCCAAAATAGAACGAAAAAAGCCAATAATTAACTAATGAGATAGTTTTTTAACGAACCTTTATCGGGTATAAAAATTGTACCTCTTGATCTTGTAAAAGAAGAATTCTTCTGCTAACTGCATCCTGAAAGAATTTTTAAATGCTTCCCGATCAGAAGATCGATCCGGTTCTCAACAATACGGAATAGTAAAAGTGAATATGCTTCCCTTTCCAACTTCACTTTCAACCCATACACTGCCACCATGCATCTCAACGTACTTCTTGACAAGAACCAGACCAAGTCCTGTTCCTTCGTGTTCGCGTGTCAGATATGGGTTCAGCTGTTTAAACGGATGGAAGAGTTTATGCAAGTCTTTTGTTGCGATCCCGATGCCGTTATCTGTCACACTGATCTCAAGCACATTATCCGTGCGATGTGCAGTGATACCTACATAGCCATTATCGGGTGTGAACTTAATGGCATTGCTCGCAAGGTTGTAGAGGATCTGTTTGAATTTGGTCTTATCTGCATTGATGCTACCAAGCTGTGGCTCTAGTTTAACATCCATTTCGATCCCCTTCCTCAGTGCAAGAGAAGACAATAAAGAAGTTACCTCACAGACAGCATCACATACAGAGAATGACTCATAAATGAGTTCCATTTTACCGGCTTCAACCTTCGAAAGGTCCAGGATATCATTGATAAGATCAAGTAAATGCCTGCCACCTTTCAATATATGATTCATGTAGCGTATCTGTTTTTCATTTAGGTCTCCGATAGTTCCGCCAAGCATCATATCAGAAAAACCTATGATAGAATTAAGTGGAGTTCGCAGTTCATGGCTCATGGTCGCCAGGAACTCACCTTTGCTTTTATTAGCATCCTCGGCAGCCATTTTAGCATGCAGTAATATATCTTCGCCCTGCTTTCTCTCTGTGATATCACGACACACACAAAAAATGAATTTTTTACCGTCGAAGATAGCCGCATTTCCACTTATCTCAACGTCGATAAGACTACCGTCCTTGCGACGATGCTTGGTCTCGTGAATAACTCCTTTGCTATCAGCAAGCCTGATCATTTCCAGCAGCTGCTCACGTGTATATTTGGTATCCCAATCCCACATGTACAGTTTCTGAATCTCCTCGGAAGAATAACCCAGCATTTCAGCATATCTTTGATTTGCCTCAAAGACCTTGCCATTCTGATCAAGAACAACCAGTCCGTCCATAGATTGCTCAAAAAGAATACGCCTTCTGACTGCTTCTTCTGTGACCTTATCCCGAGCCTCTTTTAGTTCAGTTATATCCTGCAACGAACCTGTTACTTTTACGACCTTGCCATTATTAATTGTGGGACTCCCATTAGTTCTGACCCATTTATGATTGCCTTTAGCTGTTATAAATTGCAATTCAAGATCGTATGATCTGCCATTTTCCACAGCATCCTGAAAAGCTTGCTCAATTACCTCTCTTGAGCCGGGAAGATAAAAATTCAACCCGAATTCAACACCTGCCTGATCATCAGAATCTACTTCATATATCCTTGTAACCTCAGGCGTCCACGTGCCTTTGCCGGATAAAACATCATATTCCCAACCACCTATCTTGGCAATTCTGCCAACTTCAATAAGAAGAGCTTCATTTTTTCGCAGTTTGTTTTCTGTTTGTTTCAGTTCAGTTATATCGTGGATCGTTCCAATTACTACATTTCTTTCAGCAAAATATTCAGCTACTGAATGTATATCACGGATTTCACCATCATTTTGCCGCAGTATTCTAAATTGCATATCATAAGGTGACTTTCTTTCTACAAGACCCTTTAATGCTGTATCCAGCATTGAACGATATTCAGGCAACGGTATTTTTTGTAGTTCTTTTATGTTATACCGTTTACCTTCCAGACCATATATTCTAAGGGCTTCTTCTGAAATATCTGCATTCCCGCAATCCAGATCGAATTCCCAGCTTCCGAACCCCCCTACCTTCTGTGCAGTGCGGAGCTGCATTTCTTTCTTTCGTAATTCTTCTTCATCCCCCTTGCGCCGAGTGATATCCCGGCCAACTCCCAGCACTCCAATTAAATTTCCATTTGAATCGTACATCGGACTTTTAATAGTCTCAGTATATTCTCTGTGTCCATCATCGGCATACGTTAGTTCTTCCTCATTCATGGCAGGTCTGCCAGCTTTAATCGCTTTCCTGTCATTCATAGTGAAAAAGTCTGCAAGGTCCTTTTCCACAAAATCATAGTCGGTTTTGCCAATAATTTCTGCTTCCTGTACACCAAAAAAGCGTTCGAACTTTGAATTGCACATCAGGTAAACACCATTTTGATCTTTCAGCCAGACAAGATCCGGAATAGTATCTACTAACGTGCGAAGCTGCCCCTTGCTATTTAACAGTGATCGCTCTGCTGACTTACGCTCTGTTATGTCTTCTCCAATACTGATAATACTGGAAATTTTCCCACTTCTGTCCTTCAAGACAGTATTGTTCCAGGCGATAACTCTTTTATTCCCATTTCCAGTGGCGATCTCATTTTCATAATATGATGGGAAATCTGCAGTTTCACTTGTCTTGACGAAGATGGTCTTTGTCTCACAGATCATGTCTGCAGGCAAAAAAATATCAAACCAATTCTTGTTAAGGACTTCTTTTCTTCTCCATCCTGTCAGCTCAAGCAAGAAATCATTACAGAAAATAATGTTCGCATTTGAATCCAGCATAACTCCGGCAAGTTGCAGATTATTGAGGATTTTTGAGAGATGATTTTCAGATCCGGGCCTGTCAGATTCTATTTTATTCCATTCGTTGATATCCATATTTTGCAAGATCACATTTGTAGGGTAACATGATGATAGCGGCTGAACTTTTAATAAGAACCGGCTTTTTCCAGCCGGACCAACTAACTCATATTCAAATTTGAATACTTTTGATCTGCCTTCGATAACATCCCTTATTCCCTGAGCTATAACAACTGCTTCCGATCTTTTCCCCGTTAATTCCGCGCACACTTTTAAATAATTGCTTCCTTCATTGCATTCAACAACATCCAAACCGTTCTTCTGTGAGAACGCTATCCAACTTTTATTTGTATAGGCAATGATCCCATCAGAAGACAATATAACAATACCATCTTCCCAGAGATCCATTGAACCCACTTCAAATTTGCAATTTGAAAGAGCACTGGTTTTTGAAGACATATCTTGAGCCATTATTTTTTAAATAACCATTATATAATAACATTATTTATATGTTGTTGAAATCAGGTAACAGTTTATTTTGTAATATATACTCTGGTTCTCTACGTAACATTTGAAATTTATTATGAAATATAAATATTACTCAAGTCACAAGTAAAACAAGATTCACGTGATCAATTGTACCATAGATCTGTTTTCAGCAGAAAAACATATATGTGTTAATAGGTGTTTTAAGCCACAAGGAGAAGGTAATATAGAATTATAGCTCGATCGGAACTAAGAACCATCGTTTCATTATCTGGTAATATGGAGGCATTTTATGTTCACTATTTATAGATCAATAGAAAATGAGATCGTTAGCCTCGACAAAATTGAGAAGGGAGCATGGATAAACATTGTAAATCCCACTGAAGAAGAGATCTCCTACCTTTCTGAAAATCTAAAGATCCCAATTGAGCATCTCAAAGCTGCTTTGGACGAAGAAGAACGTGCCAGAATTGAAGTGGACGAAGAATGCACCATTGTGCTGATAGATATTCCAGTTGCGAGCAAAGACACAGCCGAAAGAGGAATTTACTATACCATCCCACTTGGAATTATAATAAATAATGAGAACATTGTAACTGTTTCTCTAAGGGAGAACTCAGTTATACGGCCATTTTTAGAAAATAAAGTCAAGTCATTCTGGACATTTAAAAAGACTCGCTTCCTGTTACAAATACTCTATCGCAGTTCCAAAGTGTACCTTCAGTATCTGAGAAATATTGATAAAACAAGTGATGTAATTGAAAACAGGCTGCATAAATCCCTGAAGAATGAAGAATTGATCCAGCTCTTAGAACTGGAAAAGAGTCTCGTTTATTTTTCAACTTCATTAAAAAGTAATGAAATAGTACTTGAGAAGATTCAGCGGGCAAACCTTATCAAGATGTATCCTGATGATATGGAACTGCTTGAGGATGTAATCATAGAGAATAAGCAGGCCATAGAAATGGCTAACATTTATAGTAATATCTTAAGTGGCACAATGGATGCTTATGCTTCAGTGATTTCAAATAACCTAAACATGGTACTGAAATTTTTGACCTCAGTTACGATAATTATATCGATCCCTACGATGGTCGCCAGTTTTTTTGGCATGAACGTACATGTCCCTTTCCAGAGCAATCCACATGCTTTTATGATAATATTTATGATGTCAACATTGTTCTCTGTGATATTATCAGTATTTATGGT
>NZ_JBFYLB010000164.1:0-4103 GCF_041305605.1 Methanomethylovorans sp. | reverse complement strand
GATCCGTGTGTGAACAATGGCAACTGGCAGTGGGCAGCGTCTACGGGTGCGGATGCCACTCCATATTTCAGGATCTTCAACCCCTGGCTGCAGCAGCAGAAGTTCGATCCGGAGTGTGAATACATTAGAAAATGGGTGCCTGAACTGAGGGGCATAAGCCCAAAAGACATCCATGCGTTGGAGAAAAAGGCTTTACCGGTGGATACTGGCTATCCACAGCCGATAGTTGATCACAATGTGGAGAAAAGTAAGGCGCTGGCTATGTTCAAGTCAGTATGATACAACCAATTAATGGGATTTACAGCTCAAAATCCTCTATAATTTTTAATATAACTCTATACTGTTTAAGGTATTCAAAACCTTTCTTTTTTAGCCTATAATGTTGCTTACAATCTATTGTATGGATTTCTACAAATCCTTTCTCAATTAATTCTGTTATATAGTAATCAAATTGACTTGATGACAGATTGGACTTACGAAGAAGAGGAGTTGGCCTAATGAGATTGTCATTTTTACTAATTAGAGACAAAATATCATATATTATCTCTAATCTTTCTCTTCTTTTCATTAAGCACTAACCTCTTTCCAAATAATTATAAATAATGCCATTTGAAAAAGGAACACGCAAATATCAATGAAAAGACTATGGTAAATAGGGTATCCGATCAATTGAATTATATTTAAGGTATAGGATAAAATGAGCAAATTGTAAACAATAAAATACTTGAATACCTTGGAACTTTGCCTTGTTTTCTTATACATGGTATAGAAAAAAAGCAAAGGGAGAAATAGAACAGGTATTGAAATTAAAGGAGCCAGTATTAATCCACCTACCACTACTAATAATAAGGCTTTTTTATCATTTTGCAGGGTCTCATAGATTATGCAATGTTTTCTTTTGATATCTTCATGGAAGAATGTCATTATGTAATTATATAAAAACAGAACTAAAGATACAACTAGGATATGTAATAGAATGAACTCAGGATGTAGATTTTCTATTTGACCAATTCTCATCAAATACATTAGAAAAAATGAAAATACAAGAGACATAAAAGAATTTTTAAAATATTTCAATCCTTCATATCCCGTTAATTCATAATATTTCTTTAGTTTCAAATATATAATAATTAAAATGGCCTCTATTATTAATAAAAAAAGATATGTGATCCAAACTGTTATTTGTGAAGTTGAATACATAGTAACATACCAATTCATATAACGTTTCTATATTAACTCTAGGACTAAATACAAAATAGTTATTTTGAGGTTTTGAGCATAAACAAAACCTCAATCTCTTTTTTCAAAAAGCTTCCTTATTCATACCTCAGGGCATCCACAGGTTTCATCTTCGATGCATTGTATGCAGGCACTACACCTGATAGGACGCCTACAAAGATGGCGATCGATATACCCATTACTACCAGATAAGGTGCAACTGACATGCTGGAAAGGCCTAGTAGTGGCCCCATGAAGTATGTCAGAATTATGCTCAATAATATGCCAATAACACCTCCTACAAAGCCTACAATTGCCGAATTGAATATGAATATCATCAATATATCTTTATTCTTGGCTCCGATGGCTTTCATAGTACCGATCTCCTTGGTCTTTTCCATTACGGATGTGAACATCGTGTTAGCAATACCTACTGCACCTACTACCAGGGAAACAGCAGCTATAGCTCCAAGGAAAAGGCTCATAGATGACAGCATCTCAGTAACAGTTTCAGCCATTGCTAGTGAATCTGAAACACTGAAGTCCCTATCGTCCTCGTTCATCACATTCCTTGAGATCATTAGTTTTGTTTCAATTTCTTCCTTTGCATTTACTACATTATCTACATCATTAACCTTTACGACGATCGAATCATAAACCTCAGTCTCTGCGTCCTCTATTATATCAACTGCTGCGTCTATAGGCATATAAATAGCATTATCATCTTCTCCGTATGCAAGTATGCCTATTACTCTAACAGATTTTCCATTAATTGTAACTACTCTGTTCACACTGATCTGCTTATCAAATACCTCATGTGCAATACTATAACCTATAACTGCCACGTTATTATCGGCCGGGTCAAGCAGTCTTCCAGATTCCAGTTCATATGTGGACATATACTGCCATACCTGAGGGTCAACACCATTTATTGAGAGACTTGCAGATTCACCCATAAAGTATACAGTTTCGTCTTCTCCTGATATCTGTCCATCGATATAGGAAATATTGCCTATCAGCTTAATGGCCCTTATATCCTTTTTAGTAAGTTCAGCATCCGTGGATGAACCACCTCCCCCTCCCATACCGGGTGGTCCCATTGATGAAGAAGCCTTGGTATACCCGGGTGTGATAGTAATTAATGTCAAGTCCATATCCGAAAGACGACTTTCCATATCTGCTGTCATACTATCACTTATTGCAATAATGCTTACGACCGCAGCTATACCTATCACTATCCCTATAATTGTGAGCCAGCTTCGGATCTTACTATGCAGCAGGATGGAAAGGGCCATTTTGAGATAGCTGCTGTTCCTCATTGTTAATTACCTTCTTTCTTCTTCCTGTAGTACGCAAGTGAACCCAACTTGCGGACAATAGCAGGGTTTTCACCGTGCTTTCTCCTGTAGTACACAACATATCCCGATGCAAGGATCACCAGCACCAGAATTATAGACACATAGTTAGGACTAGATGGGGATGTGTTCATTGCTGAACTAGTACTGTTCAGTGAGAGCTGAACCGATTTTTCTACACTGTTCCTCTGACCCGCAGAATCGGTGTACTCGATCAAAACTTTAAGATCATTGTTGGTACTTACGTTTGTGGATGCTGCTGAAGATATAGCATCTCCGCCCTGTCCACCGTTAGCATTGTCTGTGATTCCTCCAGCTCCTTGTTGTGATACTGCAAAAGAGGCAATAGTATAGTCCCCCTTTTCCAGGTTACCTACTATGGAAGAGGAACTGCCTGATACAGTATAACCATCCTGTTCAGGAATCGACACTTTCACTGAATATGCTTCATTGTTACCTATGTTGGCTATCGAGAAAGAGGCTTCTCCGTCAGAATTATCTGAGAATGCGACATCGAAATCTGTTCCACCACCTACGAATAAACCTGCTGTTGTTGAAATAGTACTGACGTTGGAGTTGTAGTCTTCTACCTCAAGAGTAATATCCAGCTTATAAAGTCCTGGATCTGCATTCACATCGGCCATTACCATGTAACTGACAGTTACAGATTCGTTGGCAGCGAGATAATTTATGTACTTGGTATTATCAGAGTATACCGGTAAAATTGAACCGGTGGAGTCTACCCAGGAAATCTGCATATTCTTCAATGGTGAACTTCCGGTATTTGTAATCGCAAAGTCAAGCTGTTCTTCAGTGGCAAAGTCTATACTAGACTTGCTTATCGTCACGATCTGAGCATATTCTTTGCCTCTTACTTCAAGCTCCAGTGTAGTTGTTTTAGTAGCACCGCTTGAATCTGTAGTGACGATGTCCAGCTCATATGTACCTGCTGACACATCACTAGCTACCTTAAATTTAAACTTCACTGTTGCAGCATCATCGTCATCCTGTCTGGCATTGAGATAGGATATTGTTTTGGTCAATGATTCGTCATCTACCTGCGAAAACGGATATTCAGGTTGCGCAGTTACAACTATGTTCTTAAGATCCTCATTCCCGAAGTTCTGCACACTAAGGGTCAGTTCAACTGTTTCACCTGGTCTTGCAGGGTTTGGAGTCTGGCTTATGATATCAACACTTAATCCGGATGCATCCACATAGGTTGCTGCAGAAGCATGTGCAATGGGAGATAAGATCAAAAGTATAAATAGTAGCATTCTTTTCATGGAAATCACCTTAATTGTTTTTTCTTTCTTCTATTGATTCCACCATTCCGTCCTTGATGTGAACAACTCTTTCAGCGTATCTGACAAGAGTCACATCGTGTGTCACAATGATTATTGTTTTTCTTTCTTTTTTGTGCAGTTCATGCAGGAAATCAAGGATATATGTTCCTGTTTTGCTGTCAAGGTTGCCTGTGGGCTCATCAGCCAGTATTATATCCGGGTCTACAGCCAGTGATCTGGCAAT
>NZ_JBFYLB010000163.1:0-7697 GCF_041305605.1 Methanomethylovorans sp. | reverse complement strand
GGTGGTCCCATGCCGAACACGAACGCAGCAATTACTGCTGCAAGGATGACAGTAATGGCGACCATCAGGATTACACCGATGACCGGTGATACTGCGTCCTCTTCCTTAAGGAATCGGTTTGCTTTGCACATTTGCGTGTTTCTCTCCTGTTCATTGGATTTTACATGTTTTGAGATTTTTTCTTCTGGACGACCCTCTCTAATTTCTTCGTCCACATTTTATCTCCAAGGTCCGTGTATTCACACTCGAGATAGTGCTGTACAGCGATGCTAAGAGCCTCCTTTGTAGAAGGCTCATTACACTTTTTCTTTAGAGCTTCAAGTTCTTCTTCTGTCAGCACGGTCTGAGCGTGTACGATTTTCACCATTATATCTTCCTGATTGAGTTTTAGTTATACATGCAATTGCATGATTTCATCATCATTATTATCATAAATTCTGCAATATAAAAACTTTGTGTTATGACATGGGCCATAAGGCATCATGGATATAAGATATACAATATTTATATGTTTATTTGTATATAAGTATAATATCTGGAATTTAATGTTCCTGCAAATAACATATTTCCACTTTCAGGCTGATTCTAGTGTATTTTTATTCTTTAAATGCATTTTGTTCTCTGAACAGTTCACATCTCAGATCCAAACCCATTTTAATTCATGTCTGCGCAAACTACTTAATCCAATCAGTAGTTGAACCTCCTATTAATTTTCCTGTGTTCCGCAGGTGTATTACCATGAGCTCAAGCCGTTTTGTTATTACCGTCATAGGTATCGATAGAGTAGGTATAGTGGCTGGCATTACTGCAGTAATGGCTACACATAACGTAAACATAGTGGACATCAGCCAGACCATCATGCAAGGCCTCTTTACAATGATCATGCTGGCAGAAATTACGGATGAGAATTTCGATCTCTCCGCATTCCAGAACAGCATGACAGATGAAGGCCGCAAGTTTGGAGTGGAGGTCAAAGTACAGCACGAAGACGCCTTCACCTGCATGCACAGGATCTGAAGGGTGAAATCATGCTCATTCATCCCGAAGAGATACTCGAGACCATCAAAATGGTCACTACTGAGAGCCTGGACATCCGTACGGTCACCATGGGCATCAACCTGCGTGATTGCAGTCACCCCGACATCGATGCGTTCAACGCCAATATCTACGAAAAGATAACCACTTATGCAAAGGACCTTGTACAGGTCACAGATGAGATATCACGCCTCTACGGTGTGCCTATAGTCAACAAAAGGATCTCTGTAACTCCTATCGCCATTGTGGCGGAAGCCTGTAAATGTGACGATTACGTTTCCATAGCACAGACAATGGATAAAGCAGCCTCAAAGGTCGGTGTGAATTTTATCGGAGGTTTTAGTGCCCTGGTGCACAAAGGCATCACTCCCGGTGATATGCGGCTCATCAACTCCATCCCCCGGGCTCTTGCAACCACAGAAAAGGTCTGTTCCTCGGTCAACGTAGCAACCACCAATGCCGGAATAAATATGGATGCTGTGGCTCTCATGGGCAGTATTATCAAACAGACTGCAGCCCTTACAGCAGACAGAGGTGGCATCGGATGTGCCAAGCTTGTTGTATTTGCCAATGCTCCCGAGGACAATCCTTTCATGGCAGGAGCATTCCACGGTGTAGGTGAAGCTGACTGTGCAATAAATATAGGAGTTAGCGGTCCCGGGGTAGTGAATGCAGCTGTTCGGGCTCTCAAGGACCCCACATTGAATGAAATCTCGGAGACCATCAAGAAAACAGCTTTCAAGATCACACGTATGGGTGAAAAGGTAGGACGCGAAGTATCATCCAGGCTCAATGCGCAGTTTGGCGTATTGGACCTGTCCTTAGCCCCAACTCCGGCTGTTGGTGACAGCGTGGCCGCAATACTTGAAGCCATGGGTCTTGAGAGATGCGGTACCCACGGGACCACTGCAGCCCTTGCCATGCTTAATGATGCAGTGAAAAAAGGCGGTTCTATGGCATCATCCTCCGTAGGTGGTCTGAGCGGTGCCTTCATTCCTGTCAGCGAGGATGCAGGTATGATCCGGGCTGTGCGGGACGGTTCCCTTAACCTGGAAAAGCTTGAGGCCATGACCAGTGTGTGCTCCGTAGGTCTTGACATGGTGGCCGTACCAGGTGATACTCCCGTCTCTACAATAGCTGCTATTATCGCAGACGAGATGGCAATAGGCATGATCAACTGTAAGACCACAGCCGTACGTCTGATCCCTGTACCCGGTAAAAAGGTTGGGGATGAGGTGGAGTTTGGAGGCCTGCTGGGAAGGGCACCTGTAATGCCAGTGAACCGTTTCAGTTCGGAGAAGTTCATTTCCAGAGGTGGGAAGATACCGGCCCCTATACAGGCCCTGAACAACTGATCGCCAGCTTCCTGCACAATTCATGACAATGGATACAGTTTAAATCTTGGATTATATCGGGGATACAGCATGAACGTCACATTGATAGGGATGCCAGGTTCAGGAAAAAGTTCCATTGGTAGGGAGGTTGCCAGGGTACTTGAGTATGACTTTGTGGACATTGATCAGCTGATACGGCAAAAGGCAGGGTGTAGTCTTCAGGATATTATAGATACTAAAGGCGATGAAGCTCTGGTACTTATGGAAGAGAAGATTGTTCTTGGTCTTAGTATCGATGATGGCATGATCATATCTCCCGGTGGTAGCATAGTGTACTCAGAAAAGGCAATGAACCACCTTAAAGAAAGGTCTGTTATTATATTCCTGCATACCCCTCTTTCAAGGGTCAAACAGCAGATCAATAATCAGGACTCCAGGGGTATAGTAGGTTTAAAAGGCCGAAGTCTCGAGAAACTTTTAGCCGAGAGATTTCCTCTCTATCAAAAATATGCTGACATGAGTATTGACATAGGCGACAGAGATACTGTTAGCTCTGTGGCCGGCAAAGTATTGGAAGCCATCCGCTATGTACCGGAAAAGTGAACATTTGTTCTCTTCTTCCTTCTTTTCTTCTTCAAATTGCCGGATGTATGGTTGAATCATAAAAGGACCCCGTATGTCCTTTTTATTTTCAGGCATTTTATTGGGTATTGGCATTAGTGCTAATATCTGTTATGCTTTTTATTTTACGTTTTTTGTTGCTATTATTTTTAAAATAGTTATCACCATCAGCTATATATATCAAAATATTATATCAAAAGTGTTACTAAATAGTCCAATCTTCATACTTTAATATTATTGGAGGAATAATATGCATATACCCGATTCATTCGTACCTCTCTCGCAGGCCATTATCTATTGGATAATAGCGCTGCCTTTCATTTTCATGGCCCTCAAATGGGCGGGAAAAGAAATGGATGACACGAAAGTTCCCATACTTGCTGCCCTTGCGGCTGGCATATTTGCGATTCAGGCCCTGAACATCCCCATAGGCATGGGTACAAGTGGTCACATGGTGGGAGCTACACTCGTAGCAATCATATTCGCAAGCCCCTGGGCTGGTGTGCTTGTGCTGACTCTTGTGTTGCTCGTACAGGGTTTCGTGTTTGCTGATGGTGGTATTACTACCATGGGTGCCAACATCCTTAACATGGGAGTTATTTCAGGATTCGTAGGCTACTATACGTTTTCCGCCCTCATGAAATCCAAGCTCAGCCTTCAGATCTCATCCTTCGCAGGTGCATGGTTTGGTTTGCTCGCATCAGCTCTTGTATGCGCTGTTCAGATGTATCTTGCTGGTACCTTCCCGCTGGTGCCAGGACTAATTGCCATGGGTACTTACCACTTTATCATAGGGCTTATAGGCGAAGGTCTCATCACAGCTGTAGCAATTACAGCAATTGCAAGCTCAAGGCCCGATCTGCTGGAGAACAAATCACTTGCAAGGGGTGTAAAAGCATGAGCAAGAATGTAA
The DNA here is from genome assembly GCF_041305605.1 of Methanomethylovorans sp. Taxonomy (GTDB): domain Archaea; phylum Halobacteriota; class Methanosarcinia; order Methanosarcinales; family Methanosarcinaceae; genus Methanomethylovorans. The sequence goes on along the minus strand of NZ_JBFYLB010000163.1, from coordinate 3,794 downwards.
CTGTCAACAGCAAATCCAATATGAAGTTTCTCTATGCAGGTATAGCCATAGCTCTTATACTTGCTGTACTTGCTCCTTTCCTTGCATCTCCTGATCCGGATGGCCTGGAAAGTGCCGCAGGAGGCGTTGTAAGCGAGGAAAAACTGGCAGAGATGGAAGAAGCGGGATCTGTGTTCTCCTCTCCAATGCCCGATTATGGTATAGAGGGAATGGGCAAATCAGGTGAAGTGGCTGCTATCGTTGTTGGCACTCTGCTTGTTCTTGGCATAAGTTATGGTTTAGGGAAAATGATAAAGAAGTGAGTTATATCATTTCTTTCTTCTCTTTTTTGTTTCAGTTCCGGCCCGTTTAATGCCTAATTTCATTGTTTATTTATGTTTTCGTGGGGGATATCTTTTCAACTGAGATCTATAAACAGAAGGTAAGATGCAACAAGTATTGTCAGTGTGGTTACGGAAAAAAGCACATCTGACGTCTTCAGGTCTTTGCTGCGCATTGGAACGTTCCCGTTCTGTCCGTATCCTCTGCACAGCATACTTACGTATGTTCGTTCCCCCTGTTCATAGGCCATTACAAAAATTGAACTGATTGTATATCCTATCTGTTCCAAGATCCACCTGTGGCGGACCTTTTTGTTCCATATATTGAACAAACGGCACTTCTGAGCAGTACGAATACGTTTGAGCACACTCCAGAACAGAAACAAATAACGGACCATCATGGTAAGCAGCAATGCGATCTCCTTTGGGATACCCAGTTGTCTTGCAGCCCCAACTATATCGTGCATCTTCGTGGTAGAAGACAGAAGTATTATGGCACTGATGCATACGATGAACTTTGCCAGCAGTGTTATGCCAAAGGCCAGTCCTTCGTATGTCACTGTTAGTCCCAGTGGCAGATCAATAGGGTATTCCGTAAAGGACCCAAAGAACGGCTGTCTTACAAAAGGCTGGATCACAATTATTCCAAGACCGAATGGCAGCACTGCAAGAAAGCGGACCATCACATACACAGGGTTCAGCTTTGCTAAAGCCATTAGAGCGATAAGGTATAACTCTACGAATGCCAAACGCATCAGATTATCTTCGTGGACTCGGGGCAGGCTTACAGTGAATATTATTATCAGGATCATAGCAAGGAGCTTTACCCGACCATCAAGGCGATGTACCGGACTATCCTTGTAAGCTTCCTTCTCAATATCTGTAAGTGTTATCTCCATGCAGCTGCCTTCTTTTATTCTCTGGGTTCATTTAAGAGCCTCAGTATCTCATCCCTGGCATCAGCAGGTGTAACTTTTGTTTCTACATTCAGCCCTTCGGCTTTGAGCAATTCAAAAACTCCTGCTATCCGGGGCATTCTCAGGTGCACATGTTCCAGCAGTCCTGGTTGTTTGAATATCTCTTTTGCTGTCCCATGTGCTTCTATTCTGCCATGGTGCATCAGGAAGACCCTGTCAGCAAAAAGCGGTACCATGTCAACATCGTGAGTTGACAGTATTATTGTTATTCCCAGGTCGCTGTTCATCTTCTCAATGACAGTCATTATGTTTTCCGCACTCCTTGGGTCAAGTCCGGCAGTAGGTTCATCCAGCACTATGACCTCTGGTCTCATAGCCAGGATACCGGCAATAGCAACACGTTTTTTCTGCCCCCCGCTAAGGTGGTGCGGAGACCTGTCTTCCAGTCCTCTCATATTCACAAGTCCTAAAGCTTCATTAACCCTTGATGCAACCTCTTTTTCTGACAGGCCCATGTTAACAGGACCAAAAGCCACATCCTGCTCTACAGTAGGTGCAAGGATCTGGTCATCGGGATTTTGGAAGACAATGCCTACTGTCTGGCGGACTTTCACTATGTTTTTCTTCGATATGGGCTCTCCATGGACAAGCACCTCTCCGGAGTTGGGTTTAAGGATACCGTTCAAGTGTTTGAATAGTGTGGATTTTCCAGCACCATTGGCCCCCAGAAATGCCACTTTTTCTCCAGGATATATTTCCAGGTTTATGTCCCTGAGTGCCTCTATGTTGCTATTTCCATAAGAATAGGAAAGATTCCTCAGTTCAATGATAGGTGTAGTGGACCTCATATTGCCTTGCTTCAATGTTTCTCACATGTGACTGGTTTTGTGTTAGTACTGAATTCCAGAAATATCTGGCATCGTGTGAGAAATATCTGCCTTATTATTACTTTCAGCGTGTTTGATATGCAATACTAGGCCACATATTTATATATGGTGGTAAGCAACAATAACCGATGTCTATTCGGAAATCCATGAACAGATATTGTTTTTATACCAGTGTTCCCTTAGATATGCGATACCATGCAGGATAGATCAATTCATTCGAACATACGCCCACACCCTCTGATAGATTTCAGGAATATCACCGTTATTCGTGATGGCAGAAAGATCCTTGATTCTATTTCCCTGCAAATAGATGTAGGTGAGAACGTCGCTATCATTGGCCCCAACGGCTCTGGAAAATCTTCTCTCATCAAGGCCATTACCAGAGAATACAGGCCATTGGTTAATTCTCCAGGTCTTGTCTGTCGTATCATGGGAGAAGAAAGGTGGGATGTGTTCGATCTTCAAAGTTTGCTGGGGATAGTCTCAGGTGACCTGCAGCAGGAGTATACTCGGGATATTTGCGGCTATGAGGCAGTGCTCTCGGGTTTTTTTAGCAGTATTGGTGTGTATAAGAATCATCATGTTACATATGAGATGAAGTGCATAGTCCAGGCAGTCATGGATCTTCTGGAAATCTCTCATCTTCGGCATAAAACCATTTCTCACATGTCAACAGGTGAGGCAAGGAGAATTCTCATCGGAAGAGCACTTGTCCATGATCCTCTGGCTCTTGTACTGGATGAGCCTGCCAACAGTCTTGATCTGCATAGCCTTCACAAGTTCAGGGAAGTAATGCGCAGGATCGCAGGTGCCGGAAAAAGTATAATTCTTGTGACACACAATCTTCAGGATATAATTCCGGAAATAGAAAGGGTCATCCTGTTCAGAGATGGCAGGATTTTCATGGATGGGCCAAAAGAGCAAATTCTGACCTCCTCCAATCTTTCCCTGTTATTCGGATTGCCAGTAGAGGTCCAGGGGACAGATGGGTATTACCGTGTCTGGTGTTGAAGTCCTTTTTTAGGAAAACTTTTGTTAATGCCTGTTTTTCTCATCGTATTGTGGTTATTTTGCGGTATTTCCTTCTCCACCTTGAAAAAATGTGTGGCAGGTAATATTTGTGTGTTTATTTGATCGCTTAACTTCCCGGACCTTTCAAATCTCCTTCGCGAAATGATTGCCTTTTCTTTTTGTTTTTCCGAATGGCAATATATAATGGACGTGAAATGCTTACTTTTTTCATCCGGTTTCAATGCATAGGCAGGATCATGCAGCTCCCAGAACAGTTCCAATAATCTCTCATAAGGAACTATTTTTGGGTCAAAGACCACCTGCACAGCCTGTACAAGGTCATTTCTGTTCTCCGCTCCTCTTTCAAGTCGGGGGTATTGTACCTCATCTCCTGTGTATCCTGTGGCAGTAGTAATTATTCCTCTGGCTTTGTTACAAAATACTGCTTCTACTTTCCAGGAAGCTCCGAGGGCAAAGGTTGCGATCTCATATTCATTTATGGGGATATTTTCCAGTTTATTCATTTTTACTTCCCCTGTTTTATCATTGATTCTCAGGTTTTGTAAATCATCTCTGAAGGGTCTAAAGTATTGAACTCATCAGTAGTTATATACAACTAAATATAATAATCTTTTTCTTTAATTGATTGAGATGCCTTT
>NZ_JBFYLB010000162.1:0-10945 GCF_041305605.1 Methanomethylovorans sp. | reverse complement strand
TATTGCAGATGGATTTCGATTACGTGTTGGTAGAGAGCCACCGGTTCCAAGAAATAATATGCGGAGCATAAAGGGAAATAGTAGAGGAGATATTTATTGATTGCCGATTAAAGCATGAGATAGAAAGTAAACAGAAGATAGAAACATCAGATATATATCTTCTTGACATGCTACCAGCCGAGAAAAGACATTCAATTTAACCACCACTCGAAAACTTCTTATACAATCCTTCAAGTAGAGATAAGTCCATAACCATTAAAGTTGAAAAAATCACTTTAACAGAAATCATCTGATTTATACATATATTTAAGAGGACATATCATGAAATGGCAAGGCAGATCAAGAAGAAAGTACACAGGTGCTAAAATAAAGGCTTACCGCTCAAAAAGGAAATTCGAGCTTGGACGCGAGCCGGCTGACACGCGCCTTGACGATATTAAGATCAAATTGGTTTCCACGATGGGCGGGAACAGCAAGATCAGATTACTCCAGTGCAACATGGCCAATGTGACCGATGCAAATGGTAAGACCCAAAAGACTATAATAGAAACTGTGGTGGGTAATGAGGCTAACGAGCACTATGTCAGGCGTAATATCTTAACGAAAGGTTCAGTTATTCGTACCCCCGTAGGCAATGCCAGAATCACCAGCCGTCCCGGACAGGATGGAGTGGTCAATGCAGTGCTGCTCAGCTGAGCACACTCCTTTTTTATTTCACTCTTTTTTCTAATTTCAAGGGGTTGCTTATGAGATGGATATTGAAACAAGACATATACTAGAATGTCTGGAACAAGATGCCAGGGTCACTCATGAAGAGATCGCAACCCTGACAGGACTTCCGGTAGAAGACATTAGTAAAAGGATCAAAGAATTAGAGGATACTGGAGTGGTCCGCAAATATAGAACTATCATCGACTGGGACCTTGCAGGCGACGAGCACGTATATGCGATTATCGAACTAAAAGTAACTTTGGAACGCAATCTGGGTTATCAGGCAATAGCCGAACGCTTATATAAATTCCCGGAAGTACGCTCTGTAAGGTTGTTATCTGGCCAGTATGACCTTTCACTTACAGTAATGGGAAAAACAATGAAAGAAGTCGCTTTTTTCGTTGCCGAGAAGATATCGACCATAGAGCAGGTACAGCATACTACTACCCACTTTGTGCTTAAAACATACAAGGAAGACGGAGTGGTCCTGCAAGAGCAGGAAGAAACCAGCCGTTTACTTGTAACCCCTTAAATACCAAAAAATATACCTGAAATCAAGGGAGGATCATGCACAACAAATGTAATTCAGAAAAATTTGTGGCAGATGTGATGACAAGAGTCCCCCCCTCAGGGATACGCAAGTATTTTGATCTTGCATCCGGGATAGAAGGAGTGATATCGCTGGGAGTTGGTGAGCCTGACTTTGTGACACCCTGGCACATAAGGGAAGCATGTATTCATTCCCTGGAATCCGGCAAAACATCATATACTTCTAACTTTGGGCTTATAGAGCTCAGACAAGAGATCGCTAAGTTATATTCCCACAAGCATTGCACCCATTACGACCCAACTTCAGAAATCCTTGTCATGTCCGGCGTCAGCGAAGCTCTTGATGTAGCGATACGAGCTATAACCAATCCAGGTGATGAGATAATAGTACCTCAACCTGCCTATGTAGCTTATGTCCCTTCGGTTATGTTTGCCGGAGGCATACCTGTACCTGTGGTTACGCAACTGAAGAATAATTTCAAACTGACCGCAGAAGATCTGAAAAACGCCATAACCCCCAGAACAAAAGCTGTCATCATAAATTATCCCAATAACCCAACAGGAGCAACAATGGACAGGAAAGACCTGGAAGCCATTGCCGAAGTGATTTGCGAGCATGACATAATGGTAATATCTGACGAAGTATACGAATGTCTTACTTATAACGGAGACCATACTTGCTTTGCGGCCATTGAAGGTATGAAGGAGAGAACGATCCTGTTAAACGGTTTTTCAAAGGCCTATGCTATGACAGGTTTCCGACTGGCATATGCTCTGGCGCCGTTGCCTATCATAAATGCAATGATGCGCATACATCAGTATTGTATGCTTTGTGCCCCGATCACTGCACAAGTTGGAGCTATTGAAGCCCTTCGTAATGGTAACGAAGAGATGCAGCGAATGATAAGAGATTACGACCGCCGCAGACACTTGATAATAAGTGGGCTAAATAGAATAGGACTTGAATGTTATGAGCCGAAAGGTGCATTCTATGCCTTTCCCTCAGTGAAAAACACGGGCCTGACTTCCGAGGAATTTGCAGAGAGGTTGCTCCATGAACAAAAAGTTGTTACAATCCCCGGGGATGTATTTGGACTAGCTGGCGAGGGCTTCCTAAGGTGTTCATATGCCACCTCCAAGGACCAGATAAAAGAAGCTTTGGAAAGGATGAACAGGTTCATGGAATCATTATAAGAGTGATGCACGATCAGTGTATAGCTTCCAATACACACCCATCATCATAATGATGAGTAGTATGTAACAAAGTATAGATATATTTATATAGGGGAAACAAGATTTATACTAATTACCTACAATGAAAAACGTGAATGACATTGGTGGTACGCTTTGAGCCCCTCCACAGGGCTACAAAACGAATTGGTTTGCACAAGAAGAATGTGGTTGAAAGGAGCAAAACATCCCCTCAAATTTCCCGTCAAAAGATTGCTCCGACCCACATTCTTCAACCTGTTCTTAAAAAATTGCAACACCTTAATTTTAAATTGCGTCGAACTGATAGTAGGTTCAATCATTCAGAAACAGAGTCCAAGAGCTCTTTCTCAAAGTCATCAAGCAGCTTGTCCATTTTATTATACCAATCAGTGATATTCTGCTTGAGCATTTGCTTAAACTGCATTGGTGGAATTGCAACATATTCATAATAATACCCACCTATCTGGATCGACTTTGTTTCTCTGTAAACCAACCCAACAGCAATCAAATTTTGCAATGAACGATAAGCTGTACTTCGCTCCCGCTGCAACAGGTCCCCTAATTCTTCTGCAGTCATAGGCCCCTGCTCAAAGAGCTTCTTATAGGCCAGCAAGTCAAGATTTTTCAGTCCTAGGACGCATTTTGCCACATCATCGCATTTACAGTTCGCTCGGAGCATTTCGTGAATGGAACTTGCCATTTTGTGCCTCTTTATCGCAACAATCTAAAAACACAAGGAATTGTACAGTTTGTACAAAACCATAACATCGATAGGTATATATATAGTTTCTCAGAACTCATCTTACCTTGAAACCCATTATTCCAGAGAACGAACGTTCTACAGAACCTCTTGACACAGAGATGGTCATATATCATCCGGATATGAAACGCGCAAATGAGTGGGTACTCACTGAATACGAAGCACCTGTTCGTGATTTCTGCATATTTGTACCCTGTGCTAAAAAGAAACCATATCATGAAAGCCCATCACACAAAATATTCGATAGGTTGATCTTCGGGATACTGGAACCTGAAATGGTACATATTGTAGTATTTGGTACATGTGGCATCACCCCCCGGGAATTAGATACCCAGTACCCATTCATGGATTACCAGTTCATGATGGGCAAATGTAATGTGTCTAAGATCAAACGCGATTTTATTCGAATGGAAAGTGAAAGGCTTGCGTGCTACCTCGAAAAAACAAAAAGAAATTACAAACATAGGATAGCTTATTGTATAGGTGATTTCAGAACAGCGATGGAAAAAGCTGTTGAAATGACATCTGTTCCCGTTACCATAGTTCCAAAGATAGAAACTATCGAGAGAAATATACAGCCTGGCAAGGGTTTTATTTACGGAAGCCTCAACCAAAAGAGTTACTTGCAGGATCTGGCGGAAGCCATTAGTAAACCCCTGGGAAGATCGGTCATTGAAATAAAAGAAAAAGAAGAAATTATCAATGACAATGACTGGTATGTATTGTAAGCATTGATAAAAAATAAAAAGGACAGTTCTAAAGAAAGAACTGAATGCTACCTTTAATTACTCCAGATATGGAGACTGAGCCAGAACCTGCATGCCACTATCACTGATGTTGAGAACACGAACTTCGTTGATAGTTCCTGAACCTCTCATCTTCATAATATAGATGGAACGCTGCAAGTTGTTGCCGGCAATGATCCTTCCCAGCTTGACCACCGAGTCAGCGCCGTATTCTACCATTTCATCAAGCCCGTACATGGCTCCCACCGTAATTACAGAAGTGACTTCATGCTTGCGGAATACACCAAATACATCATCTATCAGTGTCCGGAGTTTGTAATTAGATTCAATGGCCAAGAATAGTGCTTCAATAGAATCGATGAATATTCTAGTAGGTTTGAGTTCCTCGATCTTGCTTTCTACGAGTTTCTTAAAACTCTTGATCAGCTCAGATGGTGCGATCTCCACGCTTTTCTGCAACCTGAGGCTTGGGTCCGTAATATCAACAAAGACCAGTAAACCTTTCTTGACATATTCTTCCAATTCCCAGCCAAATGAAGTATTCATTTCCTTGACAATAGATTTCGATTCTTCAGAAGTGATAATGCACATCACTTTTTCGCCTTTCTTTGCTCCTTCGAGGATGAACTGGGTTCCAAATATGGTCTTCCCCGTACCTGAATCACCGGATACCACATTTGCCGTACCTTTGAAATATCCTCCACGTAACATCTCATCAAGTCCTGGGATACCTGTATTTACCCTTTCTCTCATATCTGCGTCAACCATTTATACCACCTATGAAAATCTAGGCACATTTTGTATATTATATATAACTTTTTAATTCTATCGTCAGTGACTACAATAACTACATCGTATATATTAGTACCATTATAATATATAAAATGCTGTTTCGGATATGTAAAGGGAATTCTAGAGCATTTACGTGATTCGTTTACTCATCCCTGTCAAATCCTTTTTGACATCTTTCACTGCAAAGGCAAGACTTAATATTGTTCAAAAGAAATAAACAGCATGAGGTGAACCCAGAAAAATGCCAGATGTTACAAAAGTATTACTGTTGCTCAAAAGCATGGTGTATGAAAGTACAAGTCCACAGGAAACACTCAGATTTGCCAGATACTACCGAAAAAAGGGATTGGACGTAGTAGTTGTACTTTTTGGGCCGATGGGAGTGATCATGGCAAAATCGGGAAAAAAGGGTTTACCAGAGTATGATTCCAAAATTAAAGAATGTTTAGATATGGGAATAAAGTTCAGGTGTTGTGAGCTAGGTGCATCTGTAATAGGGCTCGAAAAAGCTGAATTAATGCCGGAAATCGAAATGATCAGTTCCTATGAGATAGCAGACCTATTTCTGGAATTCTGCGAACAGGGACAGTTGATAATCACATTGTAGAATAACTATACTTCTACCCGTTAAAAGAATGAAAGGTGACAATCGTGCCATGCAAAGACAAAACAGAAGACAATGAAAAAGAGATCTTACAAAAAGTAATTGCAGGAGAGATATCATTCCGGAACATAGATAAAATAGCGGAGAGTGCGGATTCAGCAGTATGCATTCGCAGAAATGCTCTGGAAGAGATCACCGGAACTAGATTTGAAACTGTACAGCACTACACATTCGATGTTGCGGCAGCAACCAAACGTAACATAGAAAACATGATAGGAGCTGTGCAGATACCCCTTGGAATTGCAGGCCCTCTAACAATAAATGGTGAATTTGCAGAAGGGAACTTCTATCTGCCCCTTGCGACTACTGAAGGAGCGCTGGTGGCAAGCGCTAATAGAGGATGTTCAGCCATCTCCAGCTCGGGAGGAGCTAATGTGCGCATATTCCAGGATGTGATGACAAGAGCACCCGTATTCAAATTTGATGATGTAGTTCAAGCAAAGGCATTCACTGATTGGATCAGCAGGCCTGAAATCTTTGCTCAGATGAAGGAGAAGGCAGAAGGAACTACAAGGTTCGGCAAGTTATTAGATGTGGAACCTTACGTCACAGGGAATACAGTATACCTGCGATTCATATTTGATACTAAGGATGCCATGGGAATGAACATGGTGACCATTGCAACTGAAGCTGTAACACATCTTATACAAGATGAGTTTGGCGTTATACCGCTATCCCTTTCGGGAAACATGTGCATAGACAAGAAACCAGCAGCCATCAATACCATCCTTGGACGGGGAAAGACAGTTATAGCCGATACAATCATCCCGGCAAAAATAGTGGAAGAAAAACTAAAATGCAAGCCAGAAACAATGGCAGATGTTAATTACCGTAAGAACCTCTTGGGATCTGCACGTGCCGGAGCACTCGGATTCAATGCCCATTCTGCCAATATAGTAGCGGCACTATTCATAGCCTGCGGACAGGATGCAGCCCATGTAGTAGAGGGAAGCACAGCAATTACAACAATTGAAGTAACAAAAAACGGTGATCTTTATTGTTCAGTGACAATGCCTTCCCTACCCGTGGGTACAGTTGGAGGGGGCACCGGACTGGGTACCCAAAAAGACTGCCTGAAACTCCTGGGAGTGCAAGGACCAGGAGAACCATCGGGTTCCAATTCTAAGAAATTTGCTGAGATTGTTGCTGCCGGAGTCCTTGCCGGAGAGATTTCACTTATCGCAGCTCAGGCTGCAGGCCATCTCGCCAGAGCTCATGCAGAACTTGGCAGATAGGAAAAAGAAAGAATAATGTTGCAGGATAACCTGCAACTAGTTATCAAACTTTAGATTTTATCTTTTGCCTGCTGCAATTTTTGAGTGCACTCTTCCATTTTGCCGGCAGCTTCGAGGATCTTTGCCGCCACTTCTTCGTACCCGGCTTCTCCGATCTTCCTACTCCACTCGTTGAAACTTTTCACGTGGCTTTCATTGTGCTCTATCCAGTGTTCCATCAGATGGAGTATTCTGTGTTTGTCGATGTTCTCAGTCAATAAATCACTTCCCTTCATACCTCTCGCGGATCGGTGATACAACCATTTATGGCTGATGCTGCAGCTGTTGCGGGAGATACTAGATAAATATAACCACCGGAGCCCATGCGTCCTCTGAAATTACGATTAGACGTGGACAAGCAAACTTCACCTTGAGCTATGACTCCCATATGACCACCCAGACATGGCCCACATCCCGGCATACCAATAGTAGCTCCTGCCTCAAGCAGCGTAGCAAGCGTGCCGTTCATTGAAGCCTCTTTCATCACTTCCCTTGAAGCTGGAATGATAATGGTCCTTACTGCGACCTTTTCACCTTTCAGGATATTAGCAGCAAGTTCCAGATCTTCAAGCCTTCCGTTAGTGCAGGTACCTATGAAGACCTGATCAACCTTTGTATGTGGAACTTCAGATACACCTACTACATTGTCCACCTGGTGAGGAAGGGCAACCTGGGGCTCCAGATCCGAAGCGTTTATGTGGAGATCATTTATATAGATTGCATCTTCATCCGCATATAATGGTTCATACTCCTCTATTGCTCTGTCTTTAAGATAATCAAAAGTGATCTTGTCCGCGGGAACTATGCCGGCCTTGGCACCCATCTCTATTGCCATATTGCAAAGGGTCATTCTGCCAGATATTGAAAGCTCGGAGATCGTCTGGCCATAGAATTCCATTGCTTTATAAGTAGCACCATCTGCGCCTACTTTACCTACAATGTGCAGAGTAAGATCCTTTGCTGTGATCAATTTTCCCAATGAACCATTGCTTGTGACCTTTATTGTCCGGGGAACCTTGAACCAGAGTTCTCCAGTAGCAAATATTTCAGCCATATCAGTTGCGCCAACGCCAGTACCAAATGCCCCGAATGCTCCGTAGGTACATGAATGAGAATCTGCGCCTACAATGAGTTTACCTGGAAGTGCAAAGCCTTGCTCCGGCAATACCTGGTGGCATATACCACACCCAACATCATAGAAGTGCTTTATCCCCTGTTCAGAGATCCATTTACGGACATCACACTGTAACGAAGCTGTATTCTCATTATTAGCAGGTACAAGGTGGTCAAATGGTATCACGATCCGGGATGGGTCCCACACTGAACTGATCCCCATCTCTTTAAATGCACGGACAGCCAGTACGCTTGTGCCATCATGCGCCATAGCATAATCTATCTTTGCCATAACAAAATCATCGGCTTTTGCGTTCTTGCCTGCTGCCCGGCTAAATATTTTCTCGCTGATAGTGCCCAAGAGAAAAACTCCGCATATGTGTTGGATTACAGTAATTAAATCGTTTTCTTCATGATCTGATGTATCATAAAATCTTCGATGGAGCAATGGGATCTATTGGAACACAAGAATTGCTCCAACTTAAAAAAAGCCTTTTGTAGTTCACCTCCTACAAAAAGCAGTGACATTAAAAGGTTTATGTCAGGCTTTTAAGCCTTTCGATGCTTTCAAGCACTGACAATTTCTGATATATAACATCGCTCTCGATCCGCTGAATAATGTATTCCAGAGGAACGACAAGTTTGTAGAGCTTTACAGGTCTTCCTTTACCTTCGGTCTTCTTTTCTTCACGAACTTCGATCCAATTGTTGTCGCAAAGATATCTCATTGCAATACTGACTTCTGGCTGCCTGAGACCTGCCTTCGTTTCAATGGATCTGGACGTCACTTCTTCACCTGTCGAGAGACAAGCAAGAACAAGGGCAACTGAACGATTCATATTCAGTTTGCGTAAAAGTTCCACCATTTCGTATTCTCGTTCACCGATCTTTTCCGTTTTTCCGTTATTCATAGTATCACCGTACTGTAGTACTATTTCCTAAACATTATAGTGTTAATAATCAATATTCCATTATAAGTTTAATCCAAATTATTTATATATAAAGAGTGTAAATTTATATCTCATTATTATGAGTATGTTTTTATAAAGTTCACATTGTAAAAAAAGTGCTTTCCCCTGCAGCATAAAGACAAGAACTGACACTTTAACATAGTAACCACTTCTCATTTATATGACAATAATTTTAGACTAACAACATACACCTTTATTCAAAGAGAACAAAACAATGTAATTCTATAGAGAGAACAGATATGTAATGGCAGAAAGTTAATTGCAGCATACAATAGAATAATGGGCCCGCTGCGATTCGAACGCAGGACCTCACGGTTATCAGCCGTGCGCTCCACCGAGCTAAGCTACGGGCCCATTGGGTTTAAGCATGATACATTACATCACGCGACACACCAAATACGCATACAGGTACTTTAACATTTCGCTTTGACGCCCGCATACATTACATGATTCTTTAGAGGTTACTATTCACCCTATATTCCTAGCGATACCTTTATCTTCAATGCTGTAAAGTAAGGTTGCTCATCATGGGCCGGTAGATCAGGGGAAGATCGCTACCTTGGCATGGTAGAGGCCTCGGGTTCAATTCCCGACCGGTCCATTAAAAAAGTATAGATATTCTTAAGCTGTTACTTCTTTTTACTATCCTCTTTTGTAATGAATGTAGATGTGAGATTTATAGTTACTTCTCATTGTGTAGGACAGGTAAGTTTTCCTTGAACATGTAAACCCAATGACGATGGGCATTTTGTAAAGGGTGGGTCGTACCCGGATTTACAACCGCTGCTATCAATACTCAAAAGAAAAATACAAAAAGAAGAATAGTGGAATTTTTGAAATAGATTTAATAGAATAGATGGCTTCTTTTTTGAAGAGTTCGATCTCAGACGATTTTTTTGATACCGCCCGCTTGGCTTGAACATATCTTTCTGTGTTCTTCTTCATCTTTTACTAATTTTTTTATGTCATTAATGAACTCTTTTCTATTTGTTTCGTCATGGAACATATCTTCGATCACTGAATTATCAGCATTTAAGATATCTATATAGGAATCACGTGCAAGTATCTCATACTTCATTATTTCATGGAATACCCACGCGGAAGCCATTCCATTGAAATTAAACATCACTGACGGAAGTCCTGGTGGAGTGTTCAGGGGTATGGAAATGCCTGCTATTAAAAGCCACTTTTGTAATATGTTCCTATGTTTATCAGAGTCATGTGCAAGTTTTTGTAAGGCTTCTGTGCTATCTCCCATGAGTTGAATGCGTGCTTCCCAAGTCCCAAGCTGTTCCATCTCAGCCTCAATCCAGTACATACGTCTAAGAAGGTCCTCAAGCACACTCCTCTCTTCAATCACTGGCATGGCATTTCTCCATGAATTAAACATACATACAATAATATATAAATTTAACTTTTGAGAATTTCTCGCTTGAGAAATAAATTCTATCACGACTAGGCCTCCAAAAGATAGAACCAGTTGATTCTGTGCCGTGCCAGATAAGTCCAGAATAAGTGTAGATAGGCCTAAGATGCTACTGCTTTTTACTCCCTTATTTCACAAAATACTATAGATGTGAGAACTCTACAATGCAAACGCGTTAATAAAATGTATCCTTAAGATTATTTGAAGCCAGTTTAGGTTTTTTCGTACCACCAACAATTCAACACCTCAACTGGTATTTACCTCTTTTTGTTTCTAACCCACATGGCTATCTTTACCTTATGTTTTTGTTTGTACGTGGTTCAATAGTAAACAATCTTAACATTATACTACATAGAATAATTAATATATTAATAATTACATATTGGCTTTTGCTGAGAAACTAATTAGAAGCATAGTTTCCCAGTATATTGGCATTTTAGTGGCTTAATACGATCCCTCTAGAATATGCACTCCAAGTCCAATTATGCCATGGAAATGCTAAATTGTGGAATGGACAAAAAACGGAGGTGAGCTAGAAATGGCAATGAAAGAACAGAAGAAAGCAGGATCCAAGAAGGCTGCGAAGGAAGAGTATCACACATATCCTTCCACAGGATCAGGGAAGAGAAAGTAATTTGGTATTAAAACCATAGTCTGATTTATGTTCATGGGAGGGAAACCTCCTGTCCCTTTCTCACTATAAGTTCATCGTGTATTCTGTTTTTAG
>NZ_JBFYLB010000161.1:0-6954 GCF_041305605.1 Methanomethylovorans sp. | reverse complement strand
AAAAAAAATGAAAATAAGTTTTACTTTAAGAGCCTCTGCATGTCTTCTTCTATAGTGCTGTTCGGTGTTATATTGAACTTCTCCACCAGAACATTGAGAACATTCGGTGAGATAAATGCCGGTAGCTTTGGACCAAGAGTAATATTATGTATTTCAAGCCTTAGGAGGGTAAGCAATACAAGGACTGCTTTTTGTTCGTACCATGCGATGTTGTAGGAGATCGGTGCTTCGTTAACATCTGTAAATCCAAGTCTGGCCATAAGTCCTTGTGCAATGACGATCAGTGAAAATGAATCATTACACTGTCCTGCGTCCAGTACCCTTGGGATCCCATCAATGTCCCCAAGATTTAGTTTGTTGTAACGATATTTTGCACATCCTGCGGTAAGTATGACAGTATCCTTCGGCAGTGCTTCTGCAAAATCCGTATAGTACTGTCTATCCTTATGACGTCCGTCACATCCTGCCATGACAATGAACTTCTTTATCTTGCCTGCTTTGACGGCATTAACGATCTTGTCTGCGTTAGATAGTACAGAATTGTAAGCAAAACCGGTCATGACGGTACCTTCTTCCAGTTGCACCGGAGGTTTACACTGCTTTGCCTGCTCGATGATGGCTGAGAAGTCTTTCTTACCATCTTCAGCCACAATGTGTGTGGCACCATCATAGCCTACGGGGCCTGTAGTGTATAACCTGTCAATATAGGTCTTTCTCGGAGGAACTATGCAGTTGGTCGTCAGTAATATTGGTCCGTTGAAACTCTCGAATTCCTGCTGCTGGCGCCACCATGATCCGCCGTAGTTGCCGATCAGATGTTTGTACTTCTTAAATACCGGATATGAATTTGCAGGCAGCATCTCCCCATGAGTATACACATCGACACCTGTTCCCTCGGTTTGGTCCAATAGTTGTTTCAGGTCATTCAGATCATGTCCGCTGACAAGGATACCCGGATTGTCTCTTGTCCCAATATTGACCTGTGTAGGTTCCGGATTTCCAAATACAGTGGTATTTGCCATGTCAAGCTCTGCCATTACATCAAAACCCGTCTCCCCACATTTTAGGACCAACGAGATGAGCTTCTTATCAGTTAGACTGTCATCCGTGGTTGCTACCAGTCCTTCTTCGATGAATGAATTAACTTTTTTACTGGTGTGTCCAAGCATCATAGCGTGATATGCATATGCTGCGATTCCTTTGATACCATAGATCAACAGTTCTCTCAATGCTCGGATATCTTCATCCTCTGTTGCAAGTATGCCGGTATTTCTGTCCTTGAGGTTTTCCAGGGTCAAAGTTGCGATCTCGGGTAGATCGTTCTCATCAAGCAGATTATTATCCAGAAGTTTTTGCCTGATCTCATTCTGAAGCTTGAGTCCTCTATCAATGCGTTCCTGAATTCCACTCGCTCTGAAATCGGTATTCGTTATGGTTGAGAACAGTGCATCGAGCATAAACTCATCAGTGCTCTTTTCAGAGACGCCTGCCTTTCTTGCTTTCTGGTTGTAGAATGCAATACTTTTAAGTACATAGATGAGATCGTCCTGAAGGTCTGCGATTTCCCCTTTCTTACCGCACATTCCGTTAGTTGTGCAGCCTTCCCCGTTCATTGTTTCTTCACACTGGTAGCAGAACATTTTGTCACCTTTATTTTTGTAGATATGATGTGTAGGTGTGATTATTTACTTTTTATGCTACCGCATTTCCAGCCTTTCCCTGAAATGTGATTTGCTATATCAAAGACTGCACCATATTCATTCTACTTCTGGTTCTTATCTCACTCTTTAGGAGCTTCTGCAGCAGTTCCACCGACAGATTGCGATGGGGCATGCCTTGAACTTCGGACAGGAATTTATCGGATAAAATAGAGATATCGGGTTTATCAAGGCCAGCAGCTGTGAAGATTCCTACATAGCCGCATCTTCTAATCCCTTTATTTTTTTATTCTGCCGGATAAACAAAGAGATAATAGATATCATTACCCCGGATATCACGAACATCAAAGCAATTCCCCTGCCCTCTCCCACTCCGATAATGGAACCGGCTGTTTCAGCCAACAGGCCATCCGCTTTCAAAAGCGGATTGAAGATATGATCTGCTAAAAAACCTGCTACTGCAAAGGCTATGACCGAGCCGAGATACGTGACCATGGAAATAATTGACCAGACACGCCCTTGTTTTCTGTTTTCAATATTTTTGCGTATCAGGACTTCAATAGAGGTGTTTATGAACGGCAAGGTAGCAAAGAACAAAAATCCTGCCAGGGTGATCAAAACGATATCTGTTGACAATCCAAGACCGGCAAAGAATATGCCTGAAAGAAACAGCGATATTGATAATATTATTACATGTTTGTGTTTGCTACCGAACACTCCGATGAACAGGCTTCCAAGAATTATGCCTGATGCACAGATGGATTGGGAGATCCCCACTATTTTTACTGTTGTAAGGTTGAGCAGCATTGGAATAATAAGGGATTGAAGCAATCCGACAAAAAAAAGAACGAGCATTGTCGTGATAA
Organism: Methanomethylovorans sp.; assembly: GCF_041305605.1. GTDB lineage: Archaea > Halobacteriota > Methanosarcinia > Methanosarcinales > Methanosarcinaceae > Methanomethylovorans. The sequence continues at coordinate 4,430 of NZ_JBFYLB010000161.1, read as the reverse complement.
CCAGATGAACTACGCCTTTGCTTTTTGAAAATTCCTGAATGCCCTCTCTAAGGTCAGCCATGATGTTTTGTTCGGGGTGCTTAATCGTTATGCTGCCTAAGATATTCCTTACCCAGATTACAATGGAACTGGAGATCAGGAGAGTGCTGATGTCTATCAAAAATATAAATTTGATATCAATTACCGATAATAACAGACCGGCGAGGAACGGGGAGATCAGGTATTGAGCAGAACTTGCTAGTTGCATTAATCCACTTGCTTTAGCATATTGAGTTTCGGGTAGAAGGTCAGTGACCAGGGCTTTGTAGGCTGGCTCCTGGAAAGCTGAGAAAATAGAACTTATTGATATCCCAAGGTAGATATGCCAGAGTTCAATGTTGCCATTCAGCATCATGATAAATATAAAGAGAAGCCCGAGAGTTGCACCCAGATCACCGAATACCATCATTAAGCGCCTATCGTGACGGTCTGCCAATACGCCTCCGTAGGGTTTTAGCAACATGGGCGGTAAAAGAGCACAGATCAGTATAAAGACATAACTTGAAGCTGTATTGGTTTGTTGGTATACATATACCCCCAGGGAAAAAATAGTAAGACCGGTGCCTATTATTGAGATAAATTGCCCGATCCAGATAAGGAGGAATTTGGAATAAAGGTCCTGAGATCTGTCGGTCATTTTTTAACCTCGGTTACAAGGTGTTCTCTGGAAAAGAACATCTCTTTGTCCAATGCAATAATAACGGCGACAACAACAATGAGCACCACAGTTTCGATACATTTTGTAATTTGGGTAATTGCCAGTATCTCCTGCGAGAGATTGATGACAAAGTGAAAGAGGATCGCCGCCAGAACACTTTTTCCGTTCTTTATGCACATCCAGCTGATGATCACTCCCATAGGGATGATGCTGATGAAAAAATTCACACCAAACCAGATGCTTTGGTGGAAAATCTCATACTGATAGGAATTATTGACAAATATAAGCGGAAAGTGCCAGAGCGACCAGAGTATGCTGAAAACGATGGATGCCTTGAAATAAGTGTAACGGCTCTGCAGACTGTCAAAGGCGTATCCTCTCCACCCAAGCTCTTCAAAACCCGCAGCAAGCAACAGGAGAAGCAACACGGGGACAAATCCGGATGAAAAAGAGAAACCTTCAGCAAATTGGAACTGGGAAACCGATCCCCCGAATGGAAGAGAAAGGAAAATAGATGCCAGAACAGAAAGCGGCATTATTAAAAACAATGCAGGCAGCATTTTTGGCCGTATCAGCCTTATATTGATAAGCCGGTTGACAAAATCCTTTTTCAGATGTGAATTTTCAGATGTGAAGATCATGACAAGCGAGAGCAGAAAAGGTGTCATCAGCCCGGGCAGCATAAAAAGCATATACATTCCGCTTTTCTCATCCTGAAAACTCGTATAGGCCCCTGCAAACCAGAGAATATAAGTGACTATGAAGGCCGCAGTAAAATAGACCTTGGGGTTATACTTGTAGTAAGGGATCATTGTCTCCTCAAAATTCCATGGATGGACTTTAGCGATTCAAAACAAAAGACTACAGTCAACACTTATAAAATGTGGCTCTATAGAAAAACTGATGTTGCTAATATTTTCCTTTTTTAACCAATAATATAGGTGAACATGAGATTTTCTTTGTATTACTGAAGACGTATTAACAAGCTTTAATTATGGGTTAAGGAAAACACGATAGACCAATAATTTTGTACAGGAAAAGAACCTAAATGAATTATCTAAAAGTATAGTGATCAATTATAATTAATGTTCGATGCTGATTAAAAGGAGAGATGATTATGAGCAATCGAAAAGATAGTGTATGTCCGGTAGAAAGATCCGGTAGCCTTGACAACAGATTTAGAAGATGGTTACAAAACCCTAAGAAAATACTTAGTCCATATATCAAGGAAGGGATGATGGTCCTGGAAGTCGGATGTGGCCCGGGTTTTTTCACACTTGATTTAGCTCAGATGGTTGGGAAGAGCGGTCGGGTAGTAGCCGCGGACTTACAGGAAGGAATGCTTCAGAAACTAAGAGAAAAGATTAAGGGATCTGAAATAGAACAAAGGATCATACTGCATAAATGTGAGGAAGACAGAATTGGGGTATCTGGAAACTTTGATTTCATTTTTCTGTTCTATATGGTTCATGAGGTGCCAGATAAGAAAACATTCTTCGATGAATTAAGCTCCTTACTTAAAACCAATGGTCAGATCTACATGGTAGAACCACCATTCCATGTTACAAAAAAGGATTTTGAAGAGACTATCAAAAAAGCCAATCTTTCCGGACTTACAGTTGTGGAAAGACCAAAACTATTTCCAAACAAAACAGCGATATTAAAAAAGAACTGACAGAATCATGCCCATCCCCCGGAATACATAACTTCTTACATTACAGTATGGAAGATAATTGTAAACCGATTACATAATCCCATTTTTATGGCAAACAAGCTGATATTATATTTATGAAATATCCTGTACCCACTCAATATTACCGGCATCCTTCCCCTGATATCATACTGCCCCTTTCAGTATTAATTTTTTCCATATGCGTGGGCAGATTCTAAATATACAGAAAACTGATTTTGCCTAATCCAAAAAAGAAGCAGCTCCAAAAAAGCTAAGAAGATCACGTACTGGATAAGAATTGATGGTGTGCAGGCGATATAATGAGAATTATCTTTGCAGTGTTACTGACGATTGCTTTCATTGGAGGGGTCCAGGCTTGCCTGGTACCTCCCACTGATATTGTGGACAACTCTACTAGTGAAGACGAACCTGTAGAAGTTGTGGTACCTGATGATGACATCCCAGATACCACAGAGGACAACGAAGATGCCGCTAATGGAAATAAGGATGTTATTGAAGAGCCGGAAGTAGGCGAATTACCAACCGAAGAAACAGATGAGGGGATCCATCGGTCAGGCGGATATGGAGAAGCCCATATAAGAGACCTGGTGAAAAATGAAACAATTTATGAGCAAAAATCAGAGAGCTGGCCTGAATCAGGAAATTCAATGAACATAAGTTCCTTGGCGGCACAAAATGGTGAATCTAATATGGAATCAGTGGCAATTACATTGGGAGGGATCATTTTAGGTGTGGGTGTCATTCGTTACATCACAATGAGATAAAAAACTTAACTTCAGATAAACAGATACCTAAAAAACAAGACCCGCAACATTTTAAAAATGAATAGTTGTTCCTCCCGCCTTTTTTAAAGATGGGAGGAACTAGTGAACTATGTGTTCAGTTACTGATCTTCTTCTTTTTTCTTTCTATACACAAAGAAGAGCAATAACGCAGCAACCAGCAGTACAAAGCCCGTGATCATCGGGTTACTGCCACTTCCAATGTTACCGTCTTCATCACCTGCGATCTCGATACCATCATTACTTTGTACTTTTTCACCTGATCCTTCTCCGGTACCAGTCGAACTGCCTGCGCCAGTTGATACTTTTGAACCTTCGGAACCTGCAGATGCTGATCCACCTGCTGTCCCAGTATCCTCTTGTGAAGACCAGGGAATTACAACAGCCATACCAGTACCTGAGCCCGAACCTGAGCCTGAAGAGGACTCATAGTTTGCTGTAATTGCAAACGGCGAGAATCCGGAGATATTGCGGACAATGAAATACGAATATGTGCCGTCGTTGCTCAACAGTTCAGGTGTATATGTTTCCCATGCAGGGTTACCCCAATGCTTGAGCATCACAGATGTTATCATCAGGGTTCCACCATCGCGCTCGTTCAGTACCCTGAACTCTATGCTCCTGTTAAGGCCAGTGTCATCGACAAGGGTCTGGTTATTGAAACTAATGTCCAGGTACTGGTACACTGAATCCTGATCAAATCCAGCTTTGGATTCGTTCAGTGATGATTTGTCCAGAATTTCGATCTTTATACGCAGGCTGGAAGCATTGTCCGGAGTGGTGAAAGACACAAAAGTGATACTGCCTGTGAGATTGTTGTCATCCATTCTCTCATCGTCGGTTGTATTGAACCCGACGTATGACATGTTCCCTGATGAAGTGATATCAGGAACCTTTGAAATAACAAACGAGATATTTTCGCCATTCTCAACAGCAGAAGAATCTGTTACTGTCCAATCCCATGACAAGGTATCTGACATACCTGTGCTTTCATTGCTTACTACAACAGATATGTTGTAATCATCCACGAAGAAATCATCTTGGTCGATGTACTCGCTTGTATTTATGAGACAGAATGAGATAGTTGAGGAATCGTCATCATTCGAGGACATGGTAATACCATTTCCGCTTATTGGTTCACCATCGAGATACCAGCTGAAACTTGAGAGAATGTTAGCTGTCGCACTGAAGTTCGTCTCTTCACCGTATATCGAGATTGGATCCTGATCCTCCGGCAAGGTTGTGCAGCTAAGCGGTT
>NZ_JBFYLB010000160.1:0-6772 GCF_041305605.1 Methanomethylovorans sp. | reverse complement strand
AGGCAAAAAGGATAGCAAACGAAGATGTGGCTAAAAATAAGAAAATAGGTGAACATGGTGCTAAATTGCTTGAAGATGGTGATGTGGTGCTTACTCACTGCAATGCCGGAAGGATGGCTTGTGTAGATTGGGGTACAGCTCTTGGAGTAATACGTTCGGCAGTGGAAGACGGCAAGCAAATAAAGGTCATAGCATGCGAGACCAGGCCCCTTAATCAGGGAAGCAGGATAACTGCATGGGAACTTATGCAGGATAACATCCCCGTCACTCTGATAGCGGATTCTATGGCAGGACATCTTATGAGAAAAGAGATAATTAACAAGGTCATAGTGGGGGCTGACAGAATAACAGGTGATGTAGTTTTTAATAAGATAGGGACATATACTCACTCTGTGCTTGCTAAAGAACACGAAATACCCTTCTATGTGGCTGCACCTTTATCTACTTTTGACCTTGAAGGATGGGAAGAAACAGTAACTATCGAACTAAGGGACGAAGATGAATTACGTTTCTGTAATGGAAAACCAATAGCTCCAAAAGATGTAAGGGTATACAATCCGGCATTTGATGCAACTCCTATGGAGAATATCACTGCTATAATTACAGAGAAAGGAGTATATTATCCTCCATTCTTGCTGGATGAATTATTTATCTGATTGGATGAAGACCAGAAGGTTTTAAATGGTTGAACACAATTGACAGCATAAAGCACTAATATAAATATGGCCTATATCAGAAGGAGAAAATATGTCTAAGAAAAGTTCAAGTGGTAGCGGGCTGATGTCATCAGCCGGCCTGATGCGTTATTATGAAGCTGACAAGAAGGCAATTCACATCGATCCAAAGGCTGTGTTGGTATTTGGTGCAGTTATAGGCTTTGCTATTCTTATGCTTAATGCTGTGTACGGCCTCTGGCCATAAACCCTTATTTTCTTGCTTCTTTTTTCAGATGTTTTTTTCGGTTATTATGAGCGTATTTCTTTTATAGCCGCAGCTATTTTTCGTGAGAGCTGGGTTTTCGGAGCAGAATTATCTATAAGAACTCTGCCGCTCTTTTCCCACCAGGATTTTGGATAGGATTTATCTTTTTCAACTTCAGGATTCAGACCAAGCTTTAATGCTGCTTTTTCGATCTCACTGAGAGTTGGTTCGACAACAGAAGATTTTTTTGAGATAATACGTCCCTGACTTCTTGACCTGTTCTTGTCTATATAGACCGGCCATATTACCAGTTTATTCCTATCGCGCATCAACATGGGCTTTAGTTAATACTTCATCTGATTTAAAATTCCCCGATGGTATGTTTTGATAATTCATTCTTGCTTCTCAGAACTTACATCTTTCACGAAGTCAAGCTTCCCCAGATCCTGCAAACTGCTGACAGGGGCATAACACACGATAGTGGTGCCATCTGCAGAAACAGTAAGTATGTCTATGCCAAGTCCTCTTAATATCTCAAGGTCTTCCTGATCATTTTCAATTGTACGGATCTTCAATTTCAGAGTGCCTTCATGGGTGCTTAGAAGAGGATCCGAACTATAAAATAGGAAAGCAGCTGACTCTCCCTGAGTTTCATATACATCGGCTGTCTTGTTAAGGTACCAGCCAAGGACAGGATGGGCAAAATAGGTGTTCGGATAGCCAGGATCAGTATACACTGCAGCCTTTTCCTCTTCTTTCTGGGTACAACCGCAAAGACATATGGCTGCGATCAACAGCAATGATATCATAACTCTGGCCATAATATCTACATTATAAAATTCCATGTCCATGTATTTAAGTATGTGCTCGGGCACGTCTTCGCAAAATACATATAGTTGCCGCTTAATGCATGCTACACATGGAAAATACTCAGAGGAACTTGGAAGTTGACCCTGAGGTCAAAGCTTTCATATTAGGGCGCAAAGGGGACTTCAGGTTGTGTACCACGTGCGGGGGACCTGTGATCTTGCCGGTTGAAATGAAAGGTCCCAAGGATTCGGATATTATCGTGCATATCGGGCCTAATAAGCTTTACATCTCAAAGGTGCAGGCACATTATCTGAGACGCATTGAAAAGCATATGCTTGCTTATTACGAAAGATATTTGGAAAAGAAGAATTAGAACCTTTAATAATAATCTTCTTCCATTGATTCATTGATCTGTCTGAGCACATCTGCTACCAACATCTGCACTTCAGTTGCATGCTCAGCCGGTATATCGCCACCTTCCGTATCAATGAGTTTCTTCATGTCCAATACCATTTTATGTATCATGCCTATCATTTCTTCCTGGGTGATGAGGCCTGCATAATATGCATAAAAGAAAGTGGTGCCACTGCGCTGAACTTTTTTCTTGAACGATGCTCTTGCATTTGAAACTTCCTGACGCGTGTAATCCTCCTCCATGAAAGGAACGAGCTGCTTAAGATTAGAGCCTATCCATGTCATCTCGGAACGATTGGATGTATCTTTAAAATCTGCGCACAGGTGAGCGATCACCCATTCCCTTGCAGTAAGATGTGTAGTCCTTTTCAGGAATCGAGTGACTTCAAGGTACTTTTTACTATCCATTTTTCTAAACTTCTGGTACTTCATGCTATACCTCCTGAAAGTTCAAATGTGTATTGCAGCCACTATATTACAATAACAATTCAAAGGACTTTAATATATTTAACTCTAATGAAGTAATGATGAAAATCTTATTACCCACTGACGGCTCGATATATTCGGAAAATGCTGCAAGGATCACCAAAAGGATAGCAAACGAAGACACCGAGTTCATAATCCTTCATGTACTTGCAGATAAGGGGATGGGCATGAAATCGTGGCAGAAAGAGGGAGCTGACTATATTCTATCTTCTATCGAAAAGATACTAGTTGAGATGGGGTTTGACAGTTACAGGATAAAGAAAGTTGTGGAAGAAGGGAATGCGCCTGCACGAATAGTTGAGGTTGCAAATCTCTATGATGTTGATCTGATAGTTATGGGGAACCAAGGCAAAAGCGGTTTGAAGAAAATATTAGGTTCTGTAACTGCCAAGGTACTGGAACTGTCAGACAGGCTAATACTAGTGGTGCCACCTAATTACAAGCTTTCGCAGATCGATAAAAGTTCAGCTCCTGTCTAGGTACTTCAGTAATGTGGACTTGCCTGTGAGTACATCTGGCATGGAAAATACTTCCAGATTGTAGATGCCCCGATAATTATGGATCTCTTTTAATACTGTATAGTCTACTGTACCTTTGCCCGGGGCAAGATGTTCATCTCCGTCATAATTACTGGTCCACTTACCGCCATTATCGTGCATATGCATGTGCACGACATAGGGAGCAACAGTTCTGACAAATGCCCTTAATTTATAAGGATCTCCTCCGCATGTAAGGTTTGCATGTCCGATATCCAGTGTGATCTTTAGATTATCCGAATTCACGGCTTCCACTGCAGCCACAAGTTCTTCTGCTCGGCAGCAGAGGTTCGTGGGATCTGTTCCTTCTTTATTTTCAAGTCCCAGCATCACTCCGCAGTCAGTTGCCTGTGCTGCAAGTTCCTTCAGGTTTGATATCATGTTCTGGAAAGAAACTTCGCGGTCACCATTGATTCTGCCTGGATGCAGGACAACCGCTTTTGACCCCAGGCTGGCTGCAAGTTCCATAGATTCTCCCATGAGCCTGAAATCTTCGGATACCATATTGGAAGTATCCACCTGCAGGTCTTTTGGATAGGTAGGGGACTCAGCAGAGTATGGTGCATGTATGGAGGTCATAAGGTCTAAAGTGGAAAGCTCATCGAGGATTTTTGACAGTATTTCACGGTCCAGTTTTGGGCCTTTGTATACATGCAGCTTGGGTATATAGAGCTCTACCGATCGTACTTCATGTGACAGCTCAGAAAGGGAACCTGCAAAGGAAGATGCTCCTATTATCATAGTATCAGGAGAGTTGCTGAAAATAAGAGATTTGTGGTCGTCTATAGGCGGTAAGATCCACTTCTTACGATAAGGGCATCTCCGGGTCGAAATTCTATACTTTTAATTTTTTAAAAACCGGCGGGTCTAGAAAAAAGCGCATAGTAGTATTTAAACTCTACTCTGGCATGTGATGTTCTCACCAGAGCAGTAATTATAATAAACAGAATATGAAAATAGGTCCATGCAATGCGACTTTTTCTTCGAAAGGTTTATAACGACACAGTATAATCAGTTCCAGCGAATGGTAATATACTACCATCATTAATGCCACTTTACTATGATGGACTAATATTATCCATATAATAAAATTAATTCACAATCAGAAGACAAAGATGTAGGAGGAAAATATATGGACCCGCTCATAGGTATGGGCGCGTTGGCACTTATGGGTGCTGCTGCTACAATAGCAGGTGCATCCGAAGACCTGGAATCCGATATCGGATCTCAGAGTAACCCTAACTCACAAGTGCAACTTGCGCCCCAGATGTCGTACCCACATAGGATCTATAATAAAGCCATTTCTGGAGAACCACCATCGAACGCTCTCATGTGTACAATTGGTGGAACTGTAGCTTATGTTCTGTTAAACTCCAATGTTTCCGCAGTGCTTGCACTGACAATAGGATCACTGGTTGCAGCCATGATACATGGAACATACGCAGTAACTGCATATATGGGCAGATGTTCGAGTCAGAAACGTTTCAAACAGATGGTCTATCTTGATGTGCTTCGTTCGCACACACCGCCAATAATGGGATATTCGTTTATAACTACGTTCACCATTCTTGTAGTATCTTATATTATGGTAACTGTTTTTGCTCATCCTTTCCCGCTTCCGTTAATAGCATTCATATGGGGAATCACTGTTGGTGCTATCGGCTCATCCACAGGTGATGTGCACTATGGTGCTGAGCGTGAGTTCCAAGGCGTGGAGTTCGGATCCGGTCTTAACACAGCAAACTCCGGAAACATAGTACGAAAAGCAGAGTCCGGACTTAGGAGCAGCATGGACAATTCCTGGTTCTGTGCCAAGTTCGGTGGGCCTGTGACAGGTATCTCTTTCGGTATGACCGTATTCCTCAGTGGATGGCTGACCGCTGCCTTTGACCCAAGCAAGGGAATTGGAATTGCATGGGCATCAGTGATCGCAGGAGCTCTTATGATATTGATTTTCATTATATACAACAGAAAGATGGAACTCCATGCAAGGAACGCATTCGGCCCGTACAAGGAAGACAAAGGTGAAACAGCATGATCGATATAGTAGGATTACTTGCAGCTAACTGGCTGTATGTATTATTCATAACACTCGGTGGCGTGCTTGTTTCAGTTAGCGTTCACTTCGTGCCTGTGGGCGGTGCTCCGGCAGCAATGGCCCAGGCATGTGGTATAGGAACAGGTACTGTGCAGTTGGCTGCAGGTGCAGGTCTGACAGGACTTGTCGTTGCTGGCTCAATGATGGCTGTTATTCCCGATAATCTGCCATTGATTGTTGCTTCCGGTGCAGTAGGCGGTATGATCATGATGTCTGTTACCATGATAGTGGGTAACTGGGTTTACTTCTATGGAGTAGGTTGTCCTGCTGCATCAGCAAAAGTGAAATATGACCCCATTACAAAGGATAGGCAGGACCTCTATATATCCCAGGGTACTGAAGGACATGCCATCCCAACCGTCTCATTCGTGAGCGGTGTAATTGGAGCTGCACTTGGTGGACTTGGCGGTGCTCTTGTATACTATGCACTTTTGAAGGTCCCCACCACGCTCACTCCAACAAACCTCGTGGGTCTTGCTGCCATGTATGCAGTGGGAATATTCTTCGTGAATGCAGTTATTCCTTCCTATAACATAGGAGGAACCATCGAAGGTTTCCATGACCCCAAATTCAAGAAGTGGCCACGGGCAGCAATAACCTCTTTGGTTGTGACCCTGCTGTGTGCCGTGTTTGCAATTATCAGTATCGGAGGTGTCTAAGATGTCCGGGGGAGGAACTGGAGGAGCTCATGCGGCTATTGACCAGAACAAACTCATAGCCTTTGGTATCATAGGTGCCTTGGTAGGAATTTATGCAGCTTATTTCCTGTCAGGTGTTGCAGGAGGAGCATTATCTGTGCTGGGTGGTCTCGGTGCCGTATGTGCTACAATATGGGGTGCTGCAGCCGTAAGAAGAGTTGCAAGCTATGGTCTTGGTACTGGTGTGCCTTCCATAGGAATGCTGGCTCTGGGTATGGGTGTAGTTGCTGCCATGTTCGGGCTTGGAGTCGGGGGAATTGCAGGACCCATAGTTGCTTCGGTAGTAGCAGCTTTTATCGGATTTATCATAGGTGTCTTTGCTAACAAGACCCTTAAAATGAATATCCCTGTCATGGTACAGTCTATGACGGAAATAGCTGTATCAGGTACACTATTAATTATAGGGCTCAGCGTTGCAATGACAGGCACTTTCATGTTCGATGTAGTGCTTTCAAAAGTGATAGCTACCGGTTATATTGCAGTTATCTACATTGCAGGCGGTATGGCTATGCTTCACCCGTTCAATGCAAACCTGGGACCTGATGAGAAACAGGACAGGACACTATATTGTGCATTAGAGAAAGGTGGCATATCAGTGCTGGTTGCAGGAATTGTAGCACTTGTGGCATTTAATCCATCTGCCGGTATGGTCACTATCCTGGTAGGCATATTTACCTGGTACATTGGTTTTACAGGTTTCTATGCAAGGGTCAAGAGAGATGCTTATATGGTTGTAGGAACAGGACTCTTGCCATCTGAGGAGGAGTTAGAATGAGCATGGTACATGTTGCACCCGAAGCACACCTTGT
>NZ_JBFYLB010000159.1:0-8668 GCF_041305605.1 Methanomethylovorans sp. | reverse complement strand
GATAGAATTGGGGTCGGATTCTCCAAATTCATAAGCCTCGGGAACAAAGCCGACCTTGCAGAGAATGATTTCCTTGAGCTATTCAGGACGGATGATACTACAGCTGTGATCGCTGCATATCTGGAAGGCGTGAAGGACGGTCCGCGCTTCATGGATGTTGCAAGGCGTGTGACCAGGGAAAAGCCGATGATAGTAGTGAAATCGGGTCGTACGGCTGTGGGTTCCAGGGCAGTGTCATCCCATACCGGTACCCTTGCAGGTTCGGATGCCGCATACAATGCAGCCTTCAGGCAGAGTGGTGTTATAAGAGCTGATTCTCTGGAAGAGATGCTGGACTACAGTAGGGCTTTTTCCACATATCCTTTGCCTCAGGGAAGGAAAGTTGCAATACTTACCAATGCAGGAGGACTAGGTATACTCACGGCCGATGCCTGCCATAGCATTGGTCTTTCGATCACTTCTTTCGAGGAAGAGACCATTACGAAATTAAGGCAGCGTCTTCCTGAAGCAGCTGGCTTCTACAATCCCGTGGATGTTCTGGGAGATGCCAGTCCACAGTTGTATGAATATGCTTTAGAAGTGCTTGTGGATGATCCTAATGTAGACGGCATTATTGTACTCGTTTCCCCCCAGGCTATGACCGACGTGCCTGCTATAGCCCAGGTTCTTACCAAAGTTATCAAGACTTCGAACAAGCCTATCCTGTGCAACCTTGCAGGTGGAACGCGCATTGCTGCAGGCGAGGAGTTACTGAATAAGCATGGGATACCTAATTATTCTTCTTCAGAAAGGGCTGTTGCCAGCATGAAAGCATTGTGTGATTACAGTTCTATAAAGGTAAAAGAACACACTGCTCCGGTTTTGATGGCAGCTGACAGGGAAGTTGCAAGGAAGATCATAGATGATGCTATCAGAAATGAACGGAGGACTCTTGGTCTGGAGTCCCTGGACCTGCTCGAAGCCTATGGGATCCCGGTGGTACAGTCGAGAATGGCCGGTAATCTATCCGAAGCTATCCAGGTGTGTGAAGAAATCGGTTATCCGGTAGTGATGAAGATCATCTCTCCTGACATATCGCATAAAACGGATGTAGGCGGTATCAAGCTTAACCTGATGAATGCAGAGGACGTGGAACGTGCCTATCTTACTATGATGTCGGATGTGAAGCATTACATGCCCAATGCCCAGATAACAGGCGTGCAGGTGCAGCAGATGGTCACAGGCGGTAAAGAGGTGATCATAGGCATGGACCGTGACCCTCAGTTTGGTCCGCTTCTAATGTTCGGGCTGGGAGGTGTTTATGTGGAATTTCTCAAGGACGTATCTTTTGCCGTAGCTCCTATCAACGATAAGGAAGCGCAGCATATGATATCTTCTATCAAAACATATCCGCTGATAGCTGGTGTAAGGGGTGAGACGCCTTCGGACATCAAGGCTATAATTGATACTTTGCTCAAAGTGTCACAGCTTGTGATGGATTTCCCCAACCTTATGGAATTTGAAATAAATCCTCTGATGGTCATGCCTGAAGGCAAAGGCTGCCTTGCAATGGATATCAGGCTGACATTAAGAAAGGAATAAGAAGATGGTGTCAGATGACCTTTATAAGAAGTAATCGATCAGTTACTATAGGAGTATTAGGAGGGAGATCATGGCTTCAATGTTGGTAAGTTCATCGGAACAGTACTCAGGGAAAAGCTCTATATGTCTGGGTTTTGGCGTGATCCTGAAAGAGAGAGGTTACAAAGTCGGATACATGAAGCCCATTGGTAATCTGCTCATAGATGTCAATGGCTCGCTTGCGGATGAGGATGCCGAGGGGATAAAGAAGTTACTGGGATTACAGGACGATATGAGTTCCATTACTCCCATCCTGCTTACAGAGAACCTGAAGGATGATGCTCTCATGGGCGTGGAGAAAGGTCTCGATTCGAGGTTAAAGGAGGCCTATGAAAAAGTATCAAAGGGCAAGGATGTTGTCCTCCTGGAAGGGGCTGGCGGCATCGGCGGGGGGGCCATGTACAATCTCTCCGACCCGGAGGTAGCCACCAAGCTGGATACCAAGATGCTGCTTATCACAAGATATGATTCAGCACAGGCTGTTGACCGTATACTGTGTGACCTGCGTATAATCCAGAACACAGAGATCCTTGCAGGCATAATACTTAATGAAGTACCAACAGGTAAGCTTGAACAGGTTTCCCACTTGGTGGTACCTTTCCTTGAGAAGAAAGGCATTAAGGTTTTCGGGGTCATCCCGGAAGATCATATGCTTCGCTCCGTATCAGTGTCTGAGATAGTTGAAGACCTTAATGCAGAGGTACTGGTGGGTGCAAACCATCTGGAAGATCTGGTCGAGCACTATCTGGTGGGAGCCATGGAGGTTGGTTCAGCTATCAAATACTTCAGACGCATGCCTAACGCAGCTGTGATCACAGGCGGCGATCGTTCGGATATACAGATGGCTGCAATTGAGGCCAAAGTAAAGTGTCTTGTGCTTACAGGCAACCTGCGTCCAAGCGGTGCAGTGCTGGGAAGTGCCGAAGAGGCTAATATTCCTGTGATGCTTGTCAGAGGCGATACTATGAGTACCATCGAGAAGATGGAGAACCTCATTGGTCACGCACGTATAAAGCACGAAGTGAAAATAAAAAGGATAGTAGAGCTCATCAGGGAGTATGTGGATGTTGATGGTTTGATCGCGGAAATGGGACTTGTTCAATAAGCCCATTCCCTATCATGCATTTTCTATTTCCTTTGTCCTCTGCCTGAGTATTTCCACAATATCAGGATTCTGCAGCGTTGTCACGTCACCTGTGTTCCCTTCGTTGACAATGGCTTTGAGTACCCGGCGCATTATCTTACCACTTCTTGTCTTAGGCAGGTCATCCGTGAATATGACCTGTTTTGGTCTTGCAATGGGGCCGATGTTCAGGGCTACATGGTTGACCAGTTCTTTTCTGAGTTCTTCAGTGGCTTCCACTCCTGAACGAAGTACGACGTAACAATAGATCACTTCTCCCTTGAGCTCGTCCAGCTTTCCCACAACTGCCGACTCTGCAACTGACGGATGTGATACCAATATGCTTTCCACTTCTGCAGTGCCTATGCGGTGTGCGGCCACTTTGATGATATCGTCAACACGCCCGCTAATCCAGAAATAACCATCGTCATCCTGTTTTGCACCATCCCCTGCAAAATAGGTCTTCCCATCCCATTTGCTCCAGTATGTCTCTTTGAACCGTGCCTCGTCGCTGAATATAGTACGTACCATGCTGGGCCAGGGTTTTTTTATCGCGAGCAGGCCGTCCGTTCCTCTGGGTACTCTATTGCCTGCTTCATCGAGAACAATTGCCTCGATCCCCGGGAAGGGTCTTGTAGCACTGCCGGGTTTGAGTGTGGTGATGCCGGGCAAAGGAGTGATGAGCACCATGCCTGTTTCTGTCTGCCACCATGTATCAACAATGGGGCATTTTCCATGTCCGATATGTTCGTGGTACCAGAGCCAAGCTCCAGGATTGATAGCTTCTCCCACACTTCCCAGGAGACGCAACGTAGAAAGATCGTGTTTCTCTGGCCATTGTGCGCCCCATTTCATAAAAGTCCTGATGGCAGTAGGTGCGGTGTAGAGTATTGTAACTTTGTGCCTTTCGATAAGGTCCCACCATCTGTCCTTCTCCGGAAAATCAGGTGCGCCTTCATATATTAGCAGTGTGGCACCATTGGACAGGGGTCCGTACACAAGATATGAATGTCCTGTGATCCAGCCGCAGTCAGCTGTACACCAGTAAATATCATCTTCCTTGAGGTCGAATATCCACTTAGTGGTGATATGTGTGCCCACCATATAGCCGCCGGTGGTATGTACAATGCCTTTGGGCCTGCCGGTGGTACCGCTGGTGTACATAAGAAAGAGCATGTCCTCTGCATCCATAGGTTCGGCTTCGCACACAGAGCTTTCACCTTCCATTAGCTCGTGCCACCACCCATCCCTTTCAGGATGCATCTCTATATCATTGCCTGTCTGCTTTACGACGATGACCTTTTCGATGCACCGGCACATCTGTGCACCCCTGTCTATCTTTTTTTTCTGTTCCACCACGCTGCCCCTGCGGTAATAACCATCGCAGGTAATGATGAATCTGCTCTTGGAATCTCCGATTCTGGTGAACAGGGCTTCACCTGAGAAGGCTGCGAAGACTACATTATGAGGTGCACCTATCCTTGCACACGCCAGCATGGCTATGATGACCTCGGGTATCATGGGCAGGTAAATGGTAACAATGTCTCCTTTCCGGACACCCATTTTTTTCAGGACATTGGCAAAGCGGCAGGTCTCCTCCATAAGTTGTCTGTATGTATATGTCCTTACATCTCCCATCTCCCCTTCCCAGATTATGGCTGTTTTGTCAGCCCCTTTTTCCATATGCACATCCAGGCAGTTATAGCAGGCATTAAGTTTCCCTCCTACGAACCATTGTGCATGGGGTGGCTGCCAGTCAAGTACTTTGTCCCATTCTCTGAACCAGTGAATATCACTTGCAAGTTCGTTCCAGAATCCTTCCAGATCCTGTGCTGCTTTCTGATATACATCTGAGTCACTGATATTTGCAGTCCTTGCAAAATCCCGGGAAGGTGTAAACTCTACACTCTGATGGTTTTCTTTGTTTGTGTTCACTCCCATTTTCCACACCACAAAGTTGTTATTCCTATTTTTTCATTGGAGTGGATGACTGAAATAGTTTGCTGTGACAGCAAAAGAGGTATGGGAAAATCAAAAATGAGAGAAAAAAGAAAGAGGAGAAATATATTATTTCATTTTTTCCAGCACATCGCACATTTTGTTGATGGTGTCAATGGCTGTCTGCATGCCTTCTGCATCAGCAAGAGCGGGCTTTTGCAGAATGCCTCCAAAATGTCCTCCATCTCCTACAACTATCATTCCATGTATATGCATCCAGTCATGGATCGTCTGGATGGTTTTCTCCTGTCCGCCGTTACGTGACCCTCCAACTGCTAAGGCTGCACCTACTTTGTTCTTTAACTGGAATCCCTGTCTCCTGTGCAGTACGCTGCGGTCGAACAAGGCTTTGACCTGGGCTGTCACTGAGCCAAAATACACAGGTGATGACACGATTATAGCATCTGCTGCTTTCAGTTTCTGGTACACCTGCTGCATATCATCATCAATAGGGCACATTTCCTCATCCCTGCAGATCCCACATGCAATGCATGGTGCTATCTTTGATGATGACATAAGCACACTATCAACTTCAAAGCCTCGGCTTTTTGCTATTCCAAGTACTTTATCTATCAGCTTGTCGTTGTTGCCACCTTTAACGGGGCTTGCGGAGATGCCTAATATCTTCATATATATCATGCATGTGAAATACGACTGCATTTATTATCTTTTGCTTTTGATGCAACACTAGTTCCAGTACCTAAGAGGGAACACATAAATATAAGAACAAATCCAATTATAATTCTGATTCGATGTTTCAGACATAGGTGTCGAAATATTCTTGCTTTATATTAACTACTGATAGCGGTGATTGAATTTTGTCAGCTAAGGATATCCTCACTATAGATGATTTTGATGTGAAAGGTAAAACAGTGCTGGTAAGAGTGGACATTAACACTCCCATGGACCCCGAAGGAAACATTCTGGATGATATGCGCATCAAAAGCCATATCCCCACTTTGGTTGACCTTCATGAGGCCAAGGTGGTGTTACTGGCTCACCAGAGCAGGCCTGGCAAAAAAGACTTCACTACTATGAAGGCACATGCTGCCCGGCTGTCTCAATATCTGGGCCGTGAAGTAAAATATGTGGATGATATTTTTGGCACATGCGCGAAGAACAGCATCTCTGCTATGAAAAAAGGAGATGTCATACTGCTGGAGAATGTCAGGTTCTATTCAGAAGAGTCTCTGGAAAGGACAGCATCAGAACACGCAAAGTCACATCTGGTAAAAAAGCTTCTGCCACATCTTGATCTTTTCCTGAATGATGCTTTTGCAGTATCCCACAGGGCTCACCTTTCAATATTAGGATTTACCGAAGCTCTTCCTACGGGGGCAGGAAGGGTCATGGAGAAAGAGGTCCTTTCTCTGGACAGGGGGATAAAGGGCGGTGCACGTCCTTGTATCTTTGTACTGGGTGGGGCGAAGGTAGATGATTCCCTGAAAGTTGCAGAGAACGTTCTTACCAATGGAGGTGCTGACAAGGTCCTTGTTACCGGTGTGGTTGCAAATGTGATGCTGGCTGCCTCGGGTGTGGATATTGGTAAGGTCAACATGGATTTCATAGAATCTCAGGGGTACACCGACCAGATAGAAAAGGGAAGGAAGGTGCTTGAAAAATTCAATGGAAAGGTCGGTCTGCCAGTGGATGTAGCTCTGAGCGAGAATGGTAAACGTTTAGAGGTACAGGTCGAAGAACTGCCCAATGGCAACATGCCTATTTATGACATTGGTCTTGAGACAATAGTAGCTTTTTCCAAAGAGATCCAGAATGCAAAGACCGTGGTCCTCAATGGACCGGCGGGGCTTTCCGAAATGGATGAATTTGCCCTGGGTACGCATGAGATCATTAAAGCTGCGATCCATTCGGAATATTCCATAGCTGGCGGCGGTCATATCTCGGCTGAGATCCGCAACCTGGGTTTTGAGAACAAGTTCTCGCACCTGAGCACAGGTGGTGGTGCATGCATAGATTATCTTGCCGGAGAGAAGTTGCCGGGGGTCGTGGCGCTTAAAGAAGCTGCAGTCAGGCATAAACTTCACAAATGAGATATCTATATATCATAAATGGGAGTGGGAAGTCATGCTAACAGAAAGTGAGGGAAAAATAGCTGTACAGCTTGCAAGAGATACCATTGAGACATATCTCAGGACCGGAGAGATGATGGATGGCTCTGAAATAGAGCTTCCTTCTATATTCAATGAGAAAAGGGGGGTCTTTGTCACTCTTACCAAGGATGAATTATTGCGGGGTTGCATAGGCCATCCATACCCTGACTCTCCACTTAAGTATGCTATCACCGATTCTGCGCTATCTGCCGCTATTCGTGACCCACGCTTTCCACCGTTGCGTGTCGATGAGACGATGCGGGTTGTTGTGGAGGTAACTGTCCTTACTCCTCCGGAAAAGATCGAAGCCTTACCAAAAGATCTTCCCGGCAAGATCGAAATAGGAAGGCATGGGCTTATCGTCAAAAAAGGATATCGGCAAGGTCTTCTCCTGCCTCAGGTCGCCCCTGAGAACGAGATGGATGAAATTGACTTTCTCAGTCATACCTGCCTCAAAGCTGGCCTTGGGCATGATGCCTGGCTCACAGGGGCTGAAGTATACTGTTTTGAGGGCCAGATATTTGCGGAAAAGACACCTAACGGCGAGGTCATTGAGAAGCAGTTTGAAAAGAAGGCATGTTTTGGCGGTGGATCCGGAAAGAAGGCTCAGAAATAGTCTGATTTCCAACTATTTTTCAGTATTATTGTAGATTTCTATTCTCATTTATTTTGTAAAGAAAAATATTTAAGTCACAACTACCCAATTTATATATTGGGAGTGTTAGTCGTGATAACTGAAGAAGCTGTACTGGAAGTTCTCAAAAACGTTTACGACCCGGAGATTCCTATCAATATTCTGGACCTTGGACTTATTTATGGAATTGATATAGAAGGAAGCGATGTTCATATAAAAATGACTCTCACAGCGCCTCACTGCCCTATGAGTGGTGTGATCGTAAAGAACGTAAAAGAAAAGATAGAAGCTATGGCTGGTGTCAATAAAGCTTATGTTGAACTGGTGTGGGATCCTGTCTGGAGTCCACACATGATCTCTAAGGAAGCTATGAAAAAGCCGGATCAGAAATGAGCTTTTCACAGATATGTTTCAAGTGAAGAAAGTAGTCCTTGAACATCTTTTTCTAGTTCATCCAGAGATACTTCTATCATAAGGTTTACATTGCCTTCAGGTCCGAAAGTCCTGAAATCTGTGCGCAGGCCCAGAATTTTCTTCCCTTTTGCGTACGCATACCCTATCTCCCAGGCGGTGCCGGAATCCACATCACTGCCACCATCCAGAACAGCTACAACTATATCACAGTCATCTATGCCCTTCACATCATTTTCGAAGATGTTCTTCTGCCTCAGTTCAAGCCTTGTTTCGCTATCATCACAGCCATCCTCCTGTGGCAGGAATACGGAGAACCCCTTTTCCACAAGCCTGTCACGCAGGTATACGTTGAAATCCCTTTCAGCCTGTGAAAAAAGAGGACCTGCAAGATAAATGTTCTTTTTACTGGTCATATGATCATCCTTATGGAGAAGAGTCTCTATTTTACGCATTCTTTGTAGATAAACATGACCCGGCAGGTCCAATGGATAATAATTGTACGGGTTATTGACACTTGTTCTTAGATAAGGTGCAATTGTCCATATTTAATTTTCTCACAACAGTAACTATATACTATATTCTTAAAATTATATTATTACAAACCTCATTTATTGCATATGTTTAAATATTACCGATTATATTGCTACTTTTTAATAGTTGGAATCAAGCGCAACTAAAAAGGCTCAGTTGCCTTTTAAGTTGTGTATCGGTGGTACGAGTTCAAACTGGATCACTGGATTAGTTTACGGTGGGACTGTATCCATTGTT
>NZ_JBFYLB010000158.1:0-2657 GCF_041305605.1 Methanomethylovorans sp. | reverse complement strand
CAGATTTGGCTGTCATGGAAGAGACATCAGATGATTCAGGCAACGAATCCACAGAAAATCTCTTAGGGGAACCAACAGTTGTGGTCGTAGAGGGGAAGCAAGTTGACCTGACCCTTCCACCTGGCACAGGAACAGGTTTTACGCAGGGGGAGCAGGCCAATAGCACACCTGAGGATTTCACCCCATCTTCAGCATATGATATAAGTGTAATATCCTCGTCGATCTATTCCGAGGAACTGCCTGAAGGATATGAAAGCATTATCAAACAGTACTTTGAAGAGATGGCAGGAAAATAATGGCAAACAGAACCTTACTATTGATCCATGAATGTAAAGGAGACCAGAGATGAACTCCAGTGAAATGAGCGCAGGAAATCTGTCCCAGACATACCGGCTTGCCAGCGAGATGTTCAACACATTGTTCGCTGAGATCGGTAAGGTCATAGTAGGACAGCAAGAGTATGTGGAACAGATGATCATCGCTATGCTCTGCAATGGGCATGCTTTGGTCGAGAGCAATCCCGGTCTTGGGAAGACATTGACCATTTCTACGATAGCAAAGGTCATGGACCTGCGGTTCAGCAGGATCCAGTGTACACCGGACCTGATGCCTGCGGACATCACGGGAACGAACATCATCGAGGAGCATGGTGGGGTCAAATCATTCAAGTTCCAGGCCGGACCCGTCTTTGCCAACATAGTGCTGGCTGATGAGATAAACCGGGCCTCACCAAAGACCCAGTCCGCCATGCTTGAGGCCATGCAGGAAAAACAGATAACTGTCGCCAATGATACCTATGTGCTTGACAAGCCGTTCTTTATCCTGGCCACACAGAATCCCATTGAGATGGAAGGTACATTCCCGTTACCTGAAGCACAACTGGACAGGTTCCTGCTGAAGATATTGCTGGATTATCCTACATACGAACAGGAACTCAGCATTGTGAACAGATATACCAAAATTGACACTCCGCAGGTCAGAAAAGTAATGAACAAGAGCACATTGCTCGACCTGCAAAAGCTAACTACCGAAGTTCCCATCTCCGATCAGCTGAAATCCAGGGCCGTGAAGATAGTTCTGGCCACAAGACAGAGCAGTGAGCATATAGAATACGGTGCATCTCCCAGAGCTTCTATAGGCCTTATCATGGCAGCAAAGGCACGTGCTCTGATCAAAAGCAGAAATTACGTAAGCGAAGAGGATATCGAGGTTATGGCTTATCCGATACTTCGTCACAGGATAGGTCTTTCTTTTGAATCGGAGAGGCGGGGCATAACTGCAGATCAGATGATAAAAGGAATCCTTTCACAGGTTAAATAAAAAAGTAAGGCCATAAGGACATGAACCCCGGCAAACATACTATCAATGCGGATTTTTTCCGGCAGCTTGACCGATTCTCCTTCATGGTAAGGAAAAGAGTATCCAATGTATATGCCGGTAGCCGACGCTCTGTTAACAGTGGCAGAGGTATAGATACCGTAGGGTTCAGGGAATATTATCCGGGTGATGAGCCCAGGTCCATTGACTGGAAAGTCTATGCCAGGTCGGAAAAACTGTATGTGAGGCAGTTCGAGGAGGATAAATCCCTAACAGCACATATACTCCTGGATTCCAGCAAAAGTATGGACTATCCTGATAAAGATACAACTAAATTTGAATATGGTCTGATGCTTGCAATGGGCTTTGCATACATGGTGACAAAGGACAATGATAAGTTCGCCATTTCCACATTTTCGCAGGATGTGGATATATCTGAGCCGCGCAGAGGAAAGAAGTACCTCTTCCAGACATTGGACAGGCTTGAAACAACAAAACTGCAGGGCAAGACCGATATTCATGAATGCATTGTAAGGTACACACGTGCCATACATTCACGCTCGCTTGTGATCATCATATCGGATTTCATGGATGATCTGGATTCGATCAGATCGGCTATATATCGTTTTTCGGATCATGACCTTATCCTCATACAGGTACTGGACAAGACAGAAGCCCAGCTTCAGGTGCATGGCCATACAAAGTTCAAGGACCTGGAGACAGATGCAGATCTTAAAACGTATGTAAGCGACAGTTTCAAGGAAAATTATCAACGCAAATTGATGGATCACATGAATAGCATAAAGGATACATGCTACCAAGTGGGAGCAGAGTACTATGCTTTCACCACAGATGTACCCATCTTTGAAGCGTTCCTGTACACAATAGCCAGGAGACGCTGATATGCCCTTTGAAACACCCCTGGCTCTGCTGGCGCTGGCAAGCGTCATTCCTCTTATCATTTTGTACCTGCTGAGGCCAAAACCTCTATTGGTGCGGATCCCGTCTTTGATGTTCCTTATGCAGGCGGAAGAGAAAAAACGTTTTTTCACCTCCATTACAAAGCTGATCAAAGATCCTTTGTTCCTAATACAGTTGCTGGTGCTTATTCTATTGGCCCTGGCAGCTGCTGCTCCTTATCTTATAACTAACGAGCCCCTGAGCGATGAACACACAGTACTTGTGATAGATATGTCTGCCAGTATGCAGACTGAGAACCGGTTCCAGGAAGCCATTAGTAAGGCAGAGGATTATGTCAGCAAGGAGAACAGCATAGTGCTTGCTCATAATATTCCCGTAACATTGCTTGAAGTACAGGATGCGACCACTACTCAGGAAGC